>NZ_JBSRUB010000004.1:0-84023 GCF_055129545.1 Acidiluteibacter sp.
GTTGTAAAGAATTCTGATAACCAACAAATTTGATAAAAAATATAATAATTTCTGCTGCTCTACTCTTGGCATTTAATTTATTTGCCCAAAAGTCAAATAGAGAACCTTTAACCTTTGATTTATATGAAATTCAAATCTATACAGGACTTACAATTAACGGCGACCACATTCTAAAAATGGATAAAGATGGAATGCTATTGAAGAAAAATAATTTTAATAGCATGAAAGACAGTGAAGCAGATGTTGTAAATTTTCACAAATTAGTTAGCGACCTAAGTGATTCTGATTTAAAATCATTTAGAAAAAGTTATAATAACCTGCTCCAATTTATAGAAGGTTTTGATTTTAAAAATTACAAAGCGTTAAATCAAAAAATTGATACCATAATTGTGGATGAAAAAGTTCTAATTAGGGAAACAATTAATTCCAATCACGATTTAGGAACAAGAATCTTAATTATAGATAAAAACTACAAGTCGTATTTTATAAATTATCAATTCTGCGATAAAAAACTTGAAGAATTTATTCAAAAAATGAATAATGTTATTCCTGAAAATTTAAGAGAAAAGTATAAATTCAGCGGAAGATGCTCTTAAGAATATTGACTTTGCAAACTTCATCAAAGTAGATTTTAATCAAATAAAATCAGCCAATTTTGGCTTTTCACATTAGCAACTTAAAAGGCTCAACCATGCTTATCGGACGGACTACAAAACTGATATTCCTTTTCTGCAAGCTTGCTACTACTCCACTTCGCTTTATCGGTTGGACTAATTACCTAACTCAAAAATTATATAACTTGTTAACTTTGCATATTTCTGCAAGGTAGATTTTGAACAAACAAAATCGCAAGCTTCAGCTTTTCAATTTAGTGCTTAGTTTTTGTGTAAATGGACTAAGTATTTGACTCGAGTATCTTCTTGTGAGTACTTAATTCTGAGAACAATAACTCTTTACAACATAATGTAAAATTCATTGGGGTTTAGGCAGTTAGGTTAGCTTTGGTGCTGTTTGACGTCCCACAAAATCCGTCTCGGATTTACGGGACGACAAAAAATCTTTCAAATCCCAGCCGGTTTTTGTTACTTGGTAAACTGAATATATTACTTTTACTTAGCTCCCAACAAATCTTACATGGGCGTTGTGGTTAATTCCCGAACTTCATTTTAAGAAAAATAAAGTTTAATTCAAGAGTTTTTTATTCTTCTAAAGCAATGTTTTTTTTACCCATATTTTTTATAGTTATTCTAACATTTATATCTATTTATACCATAAGTAGAGTTATAAATGCGATACTAGAAATAATACAAAAGAATAACCATCTAAAATTCAACAGTGTTAAAATAGCAGGAATTATATCTTTCCTTTGCCTTATTATACTCGTTATTTTTATATTATCACAAGATGGAGAATGGATAAACTAAAAGTTTAATAAATGATAGATTTTCTGAAAAATGGCAACATACTAAATAGCATCAAATTAGGAACTAACTTGGAATTTTTATACTCCACCCTAGGAGATCCAACAAATATTGTTGGAGATAAAAAGCATGGCTATTTGTATTATGGTGCTTATCGATATGGATACACTAATAATATTATAGATGAGCTAGCTGTAGAATTTAAATATTTAGAAAAGCCCTTAGAGTTTAAAAACCTTGAATACAAGTCTTCTGATATATCTATTTTTGAAGACTTTATCATAAAACCAAACAGTAAAGTTCATGACTTCATCAATTTGATAAATCATTTGAAATTAAATTGGGTTTCAAAAAACAACATTGATAAAGACTATATGAATGTTAAAATTGAAGGAGGTCCATATCTAATCTTCGATTTATATAATGGAACAATTGATAAAATATCCACAACGACATGACAACAATATACTAGAAGTCTATCTTAATTTACAATCTGAATGTAACATTCTGCAAAATTGCAACTACTCCACTTCGCATCACTGGTTTGACTGAGTCCATAACTCATTGACTTCGCCAACTTCATCAGTTTAGATTTTAATCAAATAAAATCAGCCAATTTTGGCTTTTCAATTTTGTACTTTGTTTCAGTGTAAATCGACTAAGTTTCTGACTCGAGTTTTTTCTTGTGAGTGGTTGATTATAAGAATAATAACTAACCACAACATGCTGTATAATTCATTGTGAGTAAGGCAGTTGTTCTGTCTTTTTCCCTATTTAAAACTCCACAAAATCCGCTTGCGGTTTTGTAGAAAATGAGAAATATACAAATCCGCTGCGCGGCTTTTGCTATTTAGTAAATTGTAAGTGTTACTTTTATCTATCTCACAACAAACCATACAGGGGCGTAGCGGGCATTCAAAAAATTAAATATTGGACCTTAAAAAAAAACTAAAAAAGATTGATGACGAGATTGCCAGTGGACTTAAATTTAAAGCTGCTGACCAACTCCGAAATATGATAAATGTCAATCCCAATGATTTAACATTATGGAATAAACTTGCAGAATTATATTATGAAGGTGGCTTTTTAGATGCAGCAGGAAGATATTGGATACTTTTTGAGCCAAATGATGATCGAATTAGAAAAAGTATTGAAATCTACACAAAAAGCACAAATAATTCAGGGTATCAAATCCTAAGAGAAATAACTTTTAGAGGAGATAAAGATAAACTACCTCATTATGCTCGTAAAAAATTATTTGAATTAGAAGCTGATAGCTTCAAACAAGTTAAGACTGTTCCAAAATTCACTCCGATTTTAAATAAACAACAGAAAAAGAAACCCAATGAAAAGAGAACTTTAAAAGATAAAATCATTGAGAAAATCTTTATTGGATTTATAATACTTATTCTAATTTTAGCAATAGTTGGGTTAATTAGAGTAATCCAATGGATATTTTAATTATTTCGGAGTAGATTTTAATCAAGATACAATAGCTTTCAAATTGAAATCTTAAATCATAATAATTTGACGGACTACAATACTGATATCCCAGTTCTGCAAACTTGCTACTACTCCACTTCGCTTTATTAGTTGGACTGATTACAAAACTCAAAATTATTTCTTAAATTTGTATCCAAGTGAATACACTTATTTATGTACTTAATTGAAAAAACTTCTGAATTTGATAAATGGCTTCGCAAGCTAAAGGACAGACGTGCAAAAGCAAAAATCTTATTTAGGATTCAACGGATAGAAGAAAAAGGAAACTTTGGAGATTGCAAGCCAATTGGAGACGGACTAACTGAACTAAGAGTTCCAGAAGGAAAAGGGTACAGAGTGTATTTAAAAGAACATGCAGGAATTGTGACTATTCTGCTATTTGGCGGCGATAAAGCCACACAACAAGCAGATATTGAAAAAGCTAAATTACTGTGGACTAAATATAAAAAAGACTAATTATGAAAACTACAAAATTTGACATCGCAGATTATATTGATGATAATGAAATGGTAGCTGAATATTTAAATACAGTTTTAGAAGATGGAGACGCTTCTGATGTAATTGCTGCAATTGGACATATTGCTAAAGCCATCGGGATGACCAAAATTGCTGAAGAAACAGGACTTAGTAGACCTAGTTTATACAAGGCTCTTAATCAAGATTCAAAACCACAATTTGACACTATTTTCAAAGTTTTAAAAGCTGTTGGTGGTCAGCTCCATATCAATTCTATGCCTGTCGCATAATATTACCGCCTTGACTAATTACAAGTCTCAAAATTGATAGACTGAGAACAAGGCTGATAAAAATAAAAAACGATCCGCTAACATTAATTATAGTGCATAGGGAGACAATAGGTTAAGAAATTTTTTTATTCTTTGATACTCCGTAAAATTCGCAAGCGAATTTTGTAGAAAAGAAAATGCACAAAATCCTTTTAAGCAAATTGTATCTTTACTAACCTCATTACGCACTATATTTGGCCGTTAGCAAAAATTCGGTGCGTTAAACAAACATGCGTTACAAAGTTAAAGATACATCCTTTACACTTTTAGGACGTATAATCTGAACACCAATTCAGATTATCATGCCTTGGAAAGCATCAACAACTCATTGAACAAAAAGCAACAACAAAAAGTTCTCCTATTGAGAACTTTTTTATTTATCTTTGTAACTCAGTCGACAGGATGAAAAGAATAGTTGCAAAAAAGACATTAAGGGATTTTTGGGAAAATCACGCTGATTCAGAACAATATTTAAAAACTTGGTTCGAGACAACTAAAAACTCGAATTGGAATTCTCCGAATGACGTAAAACAAACCTTTATCAATGCAAGTATATTAAAAGACAGTAGAGTTGTTTTTAATATTAAAGGAAATTCATACCGACTAATTGTAAAATTTAATTACGTGAGACAATGGGCTTTTATTCGTTTTATAGGAACTCATGCTGAGTATGATAAAATAGACGCTGACACTATTTAAAAATTAAGAATTATGGAAATAAGACCAATCAAAACAGAAAACGATTACGAAAAAGCGCTTGAAAGACTTGAAGTAATATTTGACGCATCTCCTAATTCAAATGAGGGAGACGAAGCTGAAATTTTAGCAATGTTGATTGATAATTATGAGAATCAGTTTTTTCCTATTGATGCTCCTGATCCAATCGAAGCAATTAAAATTCGAATGGAAGAAATGAATTTTAAGCAAAAAGATTTAGTCGGAATTATTGGAGGTAAAAGTAGAGTTTCTGAGATTCTAAGCCGAAAAAAAAGATTGACAGTCGATATGATTAGAGAACTTGAAAGAGTTTTAAACATTTCAGCCTCCGTATTGGTAAACAATTATCAACTGACAAAATAATAACAACCAGTAATCATAGACTATAATTCATTTGGGTTTTAGAGAAAGCTAAAAGCACAAAAACGACACCCCTTACTCCCCCTTCAACCGATTCCACAAACCACTCATTGCCGCTTTGGCTTTGCTCACGTCGTTTGGCTTACGGTCCACTTGTAGGCTGCCATCTTCGTTGCGAGTGAGGTAGTATGAAAACACAAAATTATGTTCCGCCTCTACTGAAAGTCCATCATTCGGGATGCTTTCCCAACCAGATAATTCCCCAAAACGCAAATCATTCATCACTAAAGTATCTGATCGTTGCTCTAACGTATAATATCCTTTGGTGAGAAACTGCAATCGCTGAAAGCCATACTCTTGAGCAACATTATCTTGTAGGATTCTATCTTTTGGAATGCGCTTAAACACCAACTCTGGTTTGGTGTCCAACAAAGAGAAATAGCTCATTAAAAAATCGTCCTCCAATTCTACATTGGCGGCCCACAAAATGGTATTGAAAGGTGTTGGCCGAGTTTGAAAGCTTTCAAAAGCAATGTCTTGTCGCCTTAAGCTGTCCACCACGACTTCGTTTACATGTGTTTTGATCAATAAAGTCACTCCTAAATAGGCAGTGCTGTAAAAGATACCAAACCGGTTCCACCGCCTGCGAATTTGAGAATCGCGCTTGTAGAACAATACGGCAATGGTGCTGATGAGAAAAGGAACGGTATACAAAGGGTCAATCACAAAAATGCTGTGAAAGGCCACCCGATAATCCAACGGCCAAAATAGCTGAGTGCCCCAAGTGGTAAAACTGTCCAACAATGGATGCGTGAACAATGCCCAGAAGAACAATAAAGTCCATCCGCGCCAAGTAGCTTCTTCTGATTTTTGATAGAGTTTATTGACTAAATAGCCCAGAATGGGCGCCAACAATAAACTAAAAATGATAGAATGACTGAATCCTCTGTGAATGTCTAATTCAGTCACGGTGTCGAATAGTTTTCCTACGAAAACATCTAAGTCGGGAATGGTGCCTCCTATGGCTCCCCATAGGAGGGCTTTATTCCCTATTTTTTTTCCTAAAGTCGCTTCACCAACAGCGGCTCCAAGAATAATCTGTGTGAGTGAATCCATTTAGAATGGAAGATCGTCCTCTTCAGAAGCCTCATCAGCAGGGCTCATGCTTGCAGGTGGCGGCGGAGTATTGGTTGCACCAGGAGCAGCTGCTCCGATTACATCAATTTTCCATGCATCTACATTGTGAAACCACTTTCCATTGTATTCTCTAGAAGACAAGTTAAATTCTACTTTAATGTCCTGACCTGATTTTAATCCATTTAACATGGCAATTTTATCGTCACCAAACAAACTAAAACAAACCTCTGGATTGTATTGAGCACCTGTATCTACTACAAATCCTTGCTTTTTCCATTCTTTACCGGCTTTACTTGTTCCACTTTCTACCGGCAATATTGATGTTAATTTTCCTTCTACTGATAAACCCATAATTTCTTAATCTTCTATAATTTCTATTTTTTGAATTTTATCGCCCATTTTAATGGCATCGATTACATCTAAACCTTCTACCACTTTACCAAAACAAGTATGATTACGATCTAAATGAGAGGTATTTTTTCTGCTGTGGCAGATAAAAAACTGACTTCCTCCTGTATTTCTACCAGCGTGTGCCATAGACAATACGCCTCTATCATGGTGTTGATTTTCACCATTCAATTCACAATCGATAGAATAACCTGGACCACCTGCACCAGTTCCATCAGGACATCCACCCTGAATCACAAAATCAGGAAGTACTCTGTGGAAAGTTAATCCATTGTAAAATCCATCGTTTGATAATTTTACGAAATTCTCAACTGTTTTAGGAGCGTCTTTCTCGTAAAATTCGATCATCATCTCACCCTTATCGGTAGTCATTTTTGCTTTTTTCATCTTTTCCAAAATTTAAGAACACAAATTTAAGTTTTTGAATCTCTTTTTCATAATCCACACACTTATTATTCTCCATTAAATAAATTTGGAATTAACTTTTTTTAAGTCTAAATTAACTGCTTAAACTAAAATTTAATTGCTATGAAAAAATTGTTACTAATTATGAGCGTTCTTATACCTTTTGGAATGATGGCTCAAACTTCGGGAGGACCAGATAATTTTGGGTACACTTGGAAATCGTCTGCTGCGAGCGGCGGTCCAACTTATGCTTGGTATGATATAGAAACAATAGGTACTCAGGTTGTGGGCCTAGGAGACGATAACGTTATCGGGCCATTTCCACTTTCAGGTTTTACTTATTACACTTCGCAACCAACTAGCTTTTATGTTGGATCAAATGGTTATGTTTCATTTACTTCGGTTAACATTGCTTCTGTTGGTGCGGCATTTCCGATCATTCCTACAATAGGTGCTCCCAATAATTTTATTGCAGCTTTATTGTCTGATTTATCGTTTGCCAGCACAGGTAATCCTGGGCGAGCATACCACCATGACAATGGCGATAGTGTTTGTATCTCTTTTATCAATGTGCCCTTTTGGATTAATAATTCTGCACAATATGGCGGAAGTAATACCTTTCAGATCATTTTAAATAAACTAGACACTTCAATCACAGTTAACTATAAGTCGCAAACTGGTTTACCAGATCCTACTTATACCACAAATGGTTTATCTAATGGAATTGAAAATGCATCTGGAACTGACGGATTGCAACAGTACAGAGGAATGACATTTCCTACTGCTAATACTTCTGTAAAATACTATTATCCAAATGTAGTAGCTCCTTTAACAGATGCTGCTGTAAACTGGGTTGGAAATTCCTCTTCTGCAGGAGAATTCGTACTACAAGGACAAGTATTGGATTTAAAAACCAACATTAAGAATACAGGGAATCAACTCATTCCAAACGTAACTGCGAATGCAAACATGACACCACCAGTAGGAGGTACGCCTTTAAACACTACTAAATCCATTGCAAATTTAGCAGCAGGAAAAGATTCTACCATCACGTACAATGTACCTTACACTTTCAGTCAGCTTGGAGCTCACGCATACCGAACGAATTTAACTGGTGTAACCGGTGACAATACGCCTTCAAACAATTCATTAACACAAAAGATTATTGCATTGAATCCAACCAGTGATACCATCACGATGGATTACACAGATGGAGTCTCCACTGGAAGTATTGGTTGGTCAGGTGGAAATGGCGGTACATCCGTTTACATGAGTCCTCCAATATATCCTGCAAAAATTATTAGTACAGAATTCTACATCACAGCATTAGGTGCGGTTCCTGTGGGTTTCCATGCCATGATCTATGATGACAATGGTCCAAATGGAACTCACGGCACTTTATTAGACAGTGTTTATGTTGCTCCAGGTTCTATAACCATCAACTCATATACTAGCGTAAAACCAAAAGACACCAACATTTCAATTACAAGTGGCGGTGTATATATTCACTGGTTGATGGATGGTGACGGTATTAACATTGGTACAAGCACAGCCACTCCAATATCTAAGCGTGCCATTGAGGTGATTGCTGGAAGTTGGGCCGATTATAGAGATCAATCTACACAAGACTTTATGATGGGAATGACGATTGCGACTCCTTCTGAAGATGGAGAAATCACCACTTTAGGAAGAGATAATGGAAAAGCAGTATTCTCTCAGCGAGTACGTCCTTATCCATTGACCACTACAGTAAGCAATATTGGCTTTAGAGATGCAACAAATGTTACTGTAACCAACAAGCAATTCACCAATACTGCGATTCAAGTAGGAACGGGATCTTCTGTTTTACCAATTTTAAAAGCAGGAAGAGATACGACCTTTACTTTTTCAAACACATTTACTCCTTCAATTGCAGGAACGTATAGTTATCATGTTTACTTAAGTAAACTACTAAAAGATAACGAATTGGAAAATGATACGATGATTCAAGAGATTATGGTAGTAGATACCAACAATAACATTGTAAATGCATCATATGCAAATACAACTTCTGAAGGTTCTACTGTAAATGCATCAACCATGCTAGGATATGCAGTGTATTTCAAACCTCCTTATGCATCTTCTAGAATCAAGCGAACGTCATTTTATCACACTGCTTTGGGTGGTGCATTTGGATTTGATGCATTGATTTACAAAGCTGATGGTGCCAACGGAATGCCAGGTACTTTATTGGACAGTGTATTGGTTGGTTCAGGAAACATTACTGTCAATACCTACAATGACGTAACTCCAGCCAACAATAATATATTGGTTGATACTTCTGGTTTTTATGTTGTATGGAGACCATTTGGAAATGGAATTACATTAGGAGTGGATAAAGACCTTCCTTTCTCTAAGTACAGTTACCAATTGGATGCAAATGGATATGCACCTTATGTAAACAACAATTCAGAAGACTTTATGATCAAAGTTCAATTCGAAAACGGAACTGTTCCTGTTGGAATTGAAAAACAAACTTTAGAAGAATTGTCTGTTTATCCAAATCCGTTTAATAACAATACTACCATCGAACTATCAAACACCATTGATGGCAATGTGGTAAATGTAGAGATTAGAGATATTAAAGGTCAATTAGTAAATCCTAAGGTGATTAAATACCAAGATAAGATCATGATTTTTAAAGGTCAATTGCCAGAAGGTCAATACTTGTACCAACTGAATAGTAATGGCAAAATAATCGCTAAAGGAAAGTTGATAATGAATTAAGTAGTTAATTAGTTTTTAAGTTAGTTTAATTTAGAGATGTCTTTGCCCAAGCAAAGACATCTTTTTTTGTTTTATCCCTTTAGTGTGAATTGATTTTCTTAATTTTTCAACTGAAAACATAAAAAAATTATTTATGAAAATGCTAACATTTAGCAACGGAGATCAAATTCCAACAATCGGATTAGGAACATGGAAAAGTCGACCAGGAGAAGTAAAAGCCGCAATTATCTCAGCCATTGAAGCTGGGTATCGCCACATAGATTGCGCTGCCATTTATGGAAATGAAAAAGAAATTGGAGACGCTTTCGCTGAATTATTCAAAAATGGAAGTGTAAAAAGAGAAGATCTATTTGTTACCTCAAAACTATGGAATGACAAGCATGTTCCAAAAGATGTAGCTCCAGCAATGAAACAAACGTTAACCGATTTAAAGCTCGATTACCTCGATTTATACCTGATGCATTGGCCTGTAGCCATGAAAAAGGGAGCCGATCCTGCCGTATTTTTACCTTTAGAAGAAGTGCCCCTTTTGGACACTTGGAATGCGATGATTGAATTAAAGAATGAAGGTTTGAGCAAGCACATTGGAGTTTCCAATTTTTCAATTAAAAAGCTAAAACACCTCAATGAAAACTCAACCCAGCAAGTTGAAATGAATCAAGTGGAATTACATCCATTCTTTCCACAGGAAGCCTTGAAACAATTTTGTGATGCGAGCCATATTTTAATGACGGCCTACTCTCCACTTGGTTCTTCCGATCGTTCTGAAGGATTTAAAAAAGCAGATGAACCACAAGTATTGACGAATTCGACTATTAATAAAATAGCCAACAGTCATAATTGTACAACAGCTCAGGTTGTAATTGCTTGGAATCAATTCCGGGACATTTGCGCCATTCCTAAGTCGACTAACGCAGGCAGACAAGCGGAAAATTTGGCAGCAAATAATATTAAATTAACTGAAAGTGAAGTAAAACAAATCGCCGATTTAGACAGTAATTATAGACTAATCGACGGATCATTTTGGACCGACAACCCATTTTATACGAAGGCGAATTTGTGGGATTTATAAATCCTATTTAATCAACATTGATATCAAATTACAAAAGTGATGGTTCGGGAATTAAAATCCGATGTTTCCATCTACCTTTGTAAAAATTCAGTAAAACAACTATTCCATGTCATTTTCTTCTTTAGGCCTTTCTCAACAGCTTTTAAAAGCTATTGAAGCACAAAACTATAAAACGCCTACCCCAATTCAAAAACAAGCTATTCCTGAAATATTAAAAGGAAAAGATCTATTGGGAATTGCGAAAACTGGTTCAGGTAAAACAGCTAGTTATGTATTGCCAATTTTGATGAATTTAGACGGAAAAATAGTTGTAAAAAACAGAGCAATTAATGCTTTAATTTTAGTGCCTACTCGTGAATTGGCCGTTCAAGTGAATGAAGTTTTTCAAGAGTTAAGCGCACACCTCTCCTACCCGTTTCGATCAATGGCGGTGTATGGTGGGGTTTCCATCAATCCACAAATGAAGAATCTATTTGGAGTCAATGCGTTGATCGCAACTCCAGGTCGATTACTGGAATTAGTGGAATCTAAAGCTATAGAATTTGGAAACATCAGCACGCTGGTATTGGATGAAGCCGACAAAATGTTGAATCTTGGATTTAAAGCCGAAATGGACAGAATATTTGCTTTATTGCCAAAAAGGAAGCAAAATTTGCTTTTTTCGGCCACTTTAAGTCCAGAAGTTCAAAAAGTAGAGCAACTGTTATTGCAAAATCCTGTAGTCATAAAAGTAGAGGATGAAATTGCAGAAATAGACTTAATCAATCAAAGTGGTTATTTTGTGAGTACAGAAAACAAAGGTCCTTTGTTGCGTCATTTGATCGAATCAAAAAAAATAAATCAAGTATTGGTTTTTGCTTCTTCTACCCATGAGGCCGACAAAGTTGCTGACAAATTGTATAAAAATGGGATCTCGGCCAGAGCCATCCACAGTAAAAAAACGCAGGGAAATCGAACAGAAACCATGAATTTATTCAAATCTGGGAAATTAAAAGTGATGGTCGCCACAGATTTACTTTCAAGAGGAATTGATATTGAATTTTTACCCTGTGTGATCAATTATGAATTACCTCGATCACCAAAAGATTTTGTGCACAGAATAGGTAGAACTGGACGTGCAGAAAATGCCGGCGAGGCCATTACTTTTGTAACGCCAGAAGATACACATCACTTCAAAGTCATTCAGAAAAAGATGAAAAAATGGGTCACCATGATTGATTCAGAAAACATCGATTTTTGAAAAATGATTGCTATACTTTAGATTTTGCGTACTTTCGCGCACCATTAAAAAAAGCAGCAATGAAACGCATAAATGAATACAAGAAACTATTTTCTGTAGAAAAAGAGATTGATTTAAAGGAACTTAAAACCACTTACAGAAATCTTGTAAAAGAATGGCACCCTGACAAATTTCAGGCAGGTGATGAGAAAGCTGAAGAAGCAGACAAAATAAGTAAGCAAATTATAGATGGCTACCACTTTTTAGTGAGTATTGCGCCTGAAACAAAAGCGGCCAACTTGGAAGAATACACCAATATGTTGGAAACCGAAACTGTAGTAGATTACAAACACAAAGGACTGTTGTTCGACATTACTTTTACTGATGGTTCTACTTACGAGTACTTTGGAGTAAATGCAAAGTTGTTTCAAAAATTTAATAGTTCAGACAAGCAAATGCGTTTCGGTAAGCGAAACATCTTTCATTCTTTCCTTTATAGAAAATCGAAAAAAGGGTCTGATCAAGAATAAAATAGCTTAAAAAATAGATTTAAAATGCCTCATTGGAAGTTCCGATGAGGCATTTTTTTTGAATAAATTGAGTCAATTGATTTTTAACTATTATTGTATTTCTATCAGGAAACCGAATTATACATGACCAAACAAATGCAATTCGCAAACGCAATAAAAGAAGCCTATACCTTCGAAGGAGAATACATCACTTTAGGTGCAGCAATGGTAAATTTTGAAACCCAGACGAACTCTTTTGTAAATATTCCATTAAACACATTGAACCGCCATGGATTAATTGCAGGAGCCACTGGGACCGGAAAAACTAAAACCTTACAAATCTTAGCTGAAGAGTTATCTAAAAAAGGAGTTCCTTCCCTAATCATGGACATTAAAGGGGATTTAAGTGGAATTGCCGCTGCTTCTCAAGGTCATCCAAAAATTGATGAACGGCACGAGAAAATAGGACTTCCATTTAGAGCAGGTAAAAGTCCAGTTGAATTTTTATCACTCAGTGATGAAAAAGGGGTGCAATTACGCGCAACAGTTTCAGAATTTGGACCAGTGCTATTTTCAAAAATATTGGGGCTGAACGACACACAATCGGGTGCAGTATCTGTTGCATTTAAGTATTGCGACGACAAAGGATTACCCTTACTGGATTTAGACGATTTCAAAAAAGTATTGAATTTCATTTCTCGAGAAGGAAAATCGGAAATAGAACAAGAATATGGCGCCATCAGTAGTTCATCTGTCGGAGCCATTTTGAGAAAAACATTGGAATTAGAGCAACAAGGAGCCGATCGTTTTTTTGGAGAACCTTCTTTTGAAGTAGAAGATTTATTACGCACTGATTTAAATGGAAACGGAATTGTCTCTATTCTAAGACTTACTGACATTCAAAACAAACCAAAGTTATTTTCCACTTTTATGTTGTGTTTGATAGCAGAACTTTACGCCAAATTACCTGAAGAAGGCGACATGGAAAAACCCAAGTTGTGCGTTTTTATTGATGAAGCACATTTAATATTTGATGAAGCCTCAAAGGAATTGTTGGAACAATTGGAAACAACGATAAAATTAATTCGATCTAAAGGAGTTGGATTGTTCTTTATTACACAAAACCCTATAGATGTGCCAGAAGCCATCCTTTCTCAATTGGGCTTAAAGGTGCAGCACGCATTAAGGGCATTTACTGCAAAAGATAGAAGATCCATTAAATTGGCCGATGAGAATTATCCATTGACCGACTTTTACGATACCAAAGATTTGTTGACCAATTTAGGTACAGGAGAAACCTTAATTTCTGCATTGGGGAAAAAAGGTCGACCAACAGAATTGGTTCATACCTTATTGAGAGCTCCACAATCAAGAATGGATGTTTTAACTCCTATAGAAATAGATCAAATTGTATCCCAATCTAGAATTGCTGCTCATTACAACAGAAGTATTAACAGAGAATCTGCTTATGAAATACTGACAGCAAAACTAGACAGTGCTGGACAAGCACAGGATATTTCTGATAAAAAACCGATTAAATCAGCAAAACAAGAAAAATCGACATTGGAGAAAGTGTTGGGCTCAACTGCTGCCCGTCAAATAGGCCGAACTATAGCAAGAGAGCTGACTAGAGGATTAATGGGCGTTTTAGGAATAAAGCAAAGAAGGTAGAATTCTTTATCGCCCTTCTTAAAATTAGTAATTTAAATCAGGCATTAATGCTATCTTTATTCCAATAAATTCTACTGCAAAATGAAGTCTACTTTACTCATCCTCTTTATTCTAATTTCTTTTTTAGGCATTAGCCAAGATAAAATCGTAAAAACGAATGGAGAAGAAATTTTCTGTCAAATCACAAAAATTGGAAGTGATTCTATTTCATATACCCTACCTTATAAAGATGCCACTAAAATCATTTATTCTATAGCTAAATCGCAGGTTAAGCAGTACTCTTTAAATGTGAATGAAAGCACTAAAAATAATGAGTACAATGATTATGTCAAAGAGTTTGATGAACCAAAAATGAAGACTATTACACCCATAATCAATGATCGCCCGAAATTTACAATAGGTGCTAATGGTGGATTTAGTTATTTATTAGCACAAATAGGCGATGTAATCGATCCAGAAATTAAAGAGTATTATAAAGATTTGAAGAAAGGTTATCACTTTGGTGGAGATGTCACCTATTTTTTAAATAAAAACATAGGCTTAGGAGCCAGATTTTCAATCTTTAAAACGGAAAACTCTATAGAAATAATTGCTTTTTATCCTAATGGAACAAATAGAACTGGTTTACTTAAAGATGATATAAGGAATACCTTTATTGGACCCAGTTTTACTTTTAGATTATTTCCTGGAATGGGAAATAGTCCAATAGTATTATCTCATTCGATCGGTTACTTCGGATACCACAATCAGGGATTAGTTATCGATCCAATAAAATTAACCGGCAAAACTTTAGGTATGGTAATAAATGTTGGGTACGACCTTCAATTAGAAAAGCACTTGTATCTATCTTTTCAAGCGAGTCTAATTGCAGGCTCTCTCGCAAAAGCGGAAATAGAAATAGGTGGTAAAACTCAAACTATAGAATATCCCATAGACCAGCAAGAAAACATGAGCAGAGTTGATCTGTCAATAGGCATTCGATTTGGAAAGTAACAGTTTAGTAGGGCGATGCTTTAACTACAAAAATGCGTTTGAAATCAATTGATTTTTCAATGCAAAAAGAACCAACCCCACTACATTTTTAGCTTCTGTTTTTTGAAACAAATTAGTTCGATGGCGCTCAACGGTCTTTAGGGAAATAAACAACTTTTCTGCTATCTCATGAGTGGTTAACTGCTCACAAATAAGAATCAGCACATCCACTTCTCTTGAAGTTAATCCTTGGTTAACTAACTCCTTCTGTGCTTTCACAGAAGCAATACTTTCGTGATAGGAATTCAGCACCAATTCTTCAAAATAAAAGCCTTCTTCGGCTACATGTCGAATGGTTTTTTCGAGCCTTGGAATGGTTGCATTTTTTGGTAAATAAGCTGAAGCGCCAATCTTTAACATTTCAAAAATTAACACATTGGAATAATGAGAACTCAATCCAATGATTTTAACTTCTGGTGTCTTTTTAGCGAGTATTTTAGTGAGTTCAATGCCATTAATATTGGGCATTTTCATATCCACCATAATGATATCAGGTCGATCTTCATTCTCTTCCAGCTCTTTAAGTAAATCTTCAGGAGCGGTAAAAGTCTTGAGCACTTCTACTCCTTCAAACTGGGTTAAAATACTTTGTAGTCCTTTAATAAAGAGTATTTCGTCGTCAACTAAGTATATTCTTATCATTCTGTTTTACTCAATGTTTGTGTAATGATAAATTTTAGACCCGGGGTCAGTTGTTCCATTTCAAGTGTAGCGTTTAGGATGCTCAATCTACTATTAATATTCTTAATTCCTAATCCTTTTCCCTTTAAAACTTGCGTTTTCTTTCCAATTCCGTTGTCGTTATAAATCAATTGAAAACCATCCACTCCTTTCTTTAACGCGATTGATATTTTGGTACAATTGGCATATTTTATTGAATTATTCACCAACTCTTGAACAATTCTATAAATGTGTATAGACGACTCCAATTGAAAATCAGCATCTTTATAATCAACCTCTAGCAGGGTTTCTATTTGATTAGAACGATTGAGTTCTTTCAATTCATTTAGTGCGGTTACAATTCCAAAATTTTCCAAAACTACTGGAAATAAATCATGAGAAATCCGTCTAGTTTCGTCGATGGTTTTGTGCAATATTTCATTGATGGTCTGAAAAGATTCATCTTCATCTGCTGTTAGTTTTCCAGAAAAATGTGACAATTGAAAGTGGATGATATTGAGTTTTGATACAATTCCATCGTGCAATTCTGCTGATAAACGGTCTCGCTCCTTTTCTTGGGCAAAAATAGAATGTTCTAGTAAATCTTTGCGGTAGGTACTTGTTAGTTTTTCACGTTCCAATTGTTCATTTTGCACCTTATTCTTGGCTTTATTGATAAATATAATTAGCATGAGAACAATCGTTAACATACCAAACATGACCAATAGAATCAGCCCAACTAATGATTCGCTTTCCATAATTTAGATTTATAAAACTCAACGAAATAAAAAATTAATCCAATTATAAAAGCAGAAGAATTTACAATCATCAAAATCATCCTTCCTTCTATGGTAAATGCATCAGTGATACGAAGATTCCAAAAAGTGAAATAACAAATACCGACGACAGATAAAAACACGGTTCCAATGTTCAAATAATAATAGTGTTGCTTTGAAATGAGTTGATTCTTATATACTTCAATTAATCCCATTATTATTACCATTAACTTGAGTGCAAAATAGCCTAGGATGTTAAATTCAGTGACTGCATTTATGAAAATGGAACCATATAGCATAATCAATAATACAAGAATAGAGACCCCTTTAACTAAGCTTTTATAATTGTCTGGATAAAAGAGTACAAAAAAACAAGACATTAATAACCATTCTATATAATTAAAATAATGCCATAAGAATACATTATGGATTCTGAACTGTCCCAAAACGAAACCAGAAAAATTTACAGAGGCCAATAAAAACAGAAATATTGAAAATATCTTTAATGGCTTTGACAATTTCCTATAATTGGCTAAATACATAATTGACAGTATAAATGAAACTATATGTCCTAAATACCTCAATATTTTATATGTGGTCATCCAAAAAAAGAGTTATCAACTATCTATTTAGATAGTTAAAGTAAGTAGCATTAGGGTGAAGATGGGAATACTCCATCCTGAAATTTTATGAAATATTCCCTATTGAAATGTCTGTTTAATTACAAAGTACACTTGTTTCATCACAAATATCAGGACAAACTGTAGTAAAATCATACACATAATATCCTTCGCTGTAATTGATCAAATCAACACCAGCTTCATCCACACCTACAAGTAAAAGGTGTTTCCCACCTTCGGCATCGTTTCCAATGTAAACACGAATATTACAACATCCCTTACTGATGATTTGGGTCAAGTCATCCATTGGGATTAAGAATCCTTTGAAAAAGTCGGTACCTAATTTCTCTTCGCCTAGTGTTCTCCAGCTTGCGGCATAGTCAATTGCTTGCTGCTCAGGCAAGGCATTCTCTGGTAATTCATTTGTTGGGTTACTCATATCTAAATTTTAATGGTTTGTATTAGTGTGGACTAATATCGCACTTTTTAGATACAGTAGAAAAAAAAAGAAGGTTTTTATAAAAAAATTAAGGAAAAGTTAAAGTAGAAATTTAAGCCGCTTTTAGTAACGTTTTCATAACTACTACATCAGTAAGGTAACCTTCATATTTTTCTGGAATGATTTGTTCGGCTTGGAGTTGAGAAATACTACGTTTTTCTTTTACATAGATTTTAAAACAAAGTTGACTTGTATACTCTCCTGCCACTTCTTTTAATCCAATAGATACACATAAAACACCTGGGAGATGCATCATGTCATGAAGAATCTTTGTTCTGAACTGCATTAAATCTTCTCGCTTATATTGTTCAGGCTGAATATTCATGGGATTTCAAATTTAAAGGGTTAGCACTTTAGGAAAAGATGAAAAGCTGAACTACTACACTACTAGTTGGGCAACTCTTAAACCCATTTTCAACTTTTCATCTTTTCAATCCCTCATCTAATAAATTAGCTTGAAAGGTAAAGTGTGTTACACAGTTTAACCATAACAAATATGAGTCTAAATGCAGGATTGGTCAATGAGAGAAAACCCCCATTTTAGTATTAGGTGTATTTATATAGGTATTTCACTCAAGTGAAAATGGGAATTTTTACATCCCAAATAATTGTGATTCTTAATAGTGTATTCTTAAGCTGAGGATAGTAAATAACCTACTCCACAGCAGAAATACGTGCTATTTTTTCCAAATGTAATTGATTGTGATTCTTGAATTACCCTTGATTTGACGATTGATTGCATTGATTATACTATAAAACAGAATATAAAATCCCATAAAACTATAATTTAGAGATTTTTATATTTAATGCCTTAATCGTTTTATTCCTTAACAACAGGAGCACAACTCATTATCAAAAGATTAATTAAAATTTAGCACAAGGAACTATAAACTTTCGCTTTCTTCTCTTTTTCCTTTTGCTAGCTGTTTCATAGATTAAAGAAATTTCGTGTGCTCCTCCAGAAGCTGAAACTAATCTAGAAATAGTAATATCATAACTATACCCAATCTTAATATCCCCAGCTTTATACCCCAGTAAAAGAACCATTGCATCATTATTGGCATAGCCCTCATAACTTTTAAAGCCTTGAAGCCCTCTGTACCAAGCCCCAAAAAAGATATTGTACTTTTCATAATACCCTCCGAGGTCAAGCTGATCCCAATCTTGTTGACTTTTATAATGAAACAATAATCTAAAAGTGGTGGGGCTTGAGACCACCCCTTTTTCTTCAATTTTAAAATTCCATCCGCCATGAAGAGAGAAATTTATTGGCAACCCACTTTCAAAACCAACTAGTGCATAATTGGGTCTATTAATATGATTAACAGCAATCCCCAACCAATATTTTTCGGAGTGTGACAAAAGAACTCCTGAAGAAATATCCGCATAATTAATTCCATCTTGCAAACTTTCTATAGATGTAGGAGCTCCACCTCTTGCAATTTGATCACCAAATACCAATTTAGAATAATCTACTTTTCTAAACGTATAACTAAACCTCATTCCTGCTCGCAAAGAAACTTGTCGACTTAGTGGAATATAATAAGCGTAAGAAAGTCCCACATTTGTAAAACTCAATCCTCCGCTACCTGCCTTATCTCTAGTAAATAGCAGCCCAAACCCACTATTGGCTTTCTCTAGATTGTAATCAAATGCCGCAGTATTTGACACAAATGCTCCGGGGATACTGGGCCATTGATTTCTATAGGTTGTTGCAAGTCGATACTCTGTTGTATTCCCCGTAAGAGCAGGATTTAAATAAAGGGAGTTGGCATAGAATTGAGAAAATTGAGGGTCTTGCCCGAATGAGTAAAACGCATTGGAAAGCCCTACAATCAGGAAAAAATAATATAAAATGTACTTGTATAGCAGCTTTCCCATCTATCTCAACAGAGTTATATCCCCCACTTTTTTAGTATTCGACCCATCTATCCATGTAATTTCAACCTTATAAACATACACATCCTGTTGCAGTAATCGATTGTGATAATATCCATCCCATCCAATATTAACGTCGTCTGAAATAAAAATTAACTCTCCCCATCGGTTAAATATGCTCATTCTAAATTCCCTTACGTATTCTGCATACACAAAAAATACATCGTTGTTGAGTTGATTAATATTGTAAGTTCCTCCATTAGACCCGCCTGAATTTGGCGTAAAAGCAGTTGGTATTTTAAGGTCGAAGGTTGGCTCCACAATCACTTCTTTACTAATTGAATCAATGCAACCAAAACTATTCCTAGCAATTAATTTAACCACATATCTCCCTGTATCCTGATAAGTTATCATTGTGTCATTGATACTTGTATACAAGCTATCAAAAAATGCCCACCGAATCGAATTTGCTCCAGTTGAAGTATTCGTAAAATTAATCCTAGGAAACTCTAATTTCGTAAGGTATCGAGATGCATTAAAATTGGCAATTGGAGTAGGATTCACATTCACTTGAATCCCACCATTAGAGACGCTTTCACACCCTTTATTATTGGTTATTTTAACGTTAACACTATAGTTTCCAGCAGTTGTATAAGTATGGGTTATTGGCATGGTTCGTTTAAGTGAAGTTCCATCCCCAAAGCTTACTTCATACGTATAGTCGCGATTGGGTATATTAAGTGTATCATTAACAGTAATTGTCAATGGAGCGCAGCCTGACTCTGCTCGAACAGTAGGATTCAATTTTGGATTTGGATTCACCTGAATTAAAATCGAATCTGTTTTTTCTACTCCACATATATCTTTTACAGAGAAAGTATAGAATCTGCTCACTTGGGGCCTTACTGTAAAAGGTCCTAGTCCATTACCTAACCCTTTCCAGAGATAGGTGTAAGTTGGAAAATCTCCTTGATGATTGGCGAGTACAGTCGATTCTTCGCCTTCACAAATATCTCCACCAGAAGTAAGGGTAAGAACATCATTCCCCAAATCTCGAATACTCACGGTGACACTGTCAAGATCAATACACCCTTTACTATCTGTCGCAGTGACTAAATAGGTCGTATTTTGCGGCGGACTCACTCGTTTGCTTGTCCCCAAACCTAAGCCGGCACTCCAGCTAAAAGTATAAGCTGGGTTTCCCCCACTTCCACTTGCTAATAATTGAATAGTGTCGTTAACACAAATGGTATCGGAAGCAGACAAATTCAACTTAAATTCAGAGGGCTGAGAAATAGAAAAAGTGGAGTCTAATTGACATCCATTAAAGTCGGTTAATGTCACAGAGTAACTTCCTACTTGTAAATTAGTAGCGTTAGAAGTGGTCATTCCTCCTGTCCATAAATAGGAATAAGGCAATTGTCCACCGGTTGCAGTGATTAAAATTGCTCCATCGTTTCCACCAAAACAACTCACATTTGTGATCGCTGCGTTCAATTGAATCGTATCTGGTTGTGTAATGATCACACTCACAGTATCTATACAACCCTTACTATCAGTAATTGTAACGACATACCTTCCGGCAGATAAATTCACTTCGTTTGAATCGGTATTTGTTGATGTCCACAAATAAGTATAAGGTGCGGTTCCGCCTGTTGCCATCGCTTTTGCGGTTCCATCATTCCCTCCAAAACAGCTGACATTAGTGGAATTTAAAATAGAAGCTACCAATAAAGTGGGTTGAGAAATGGTCACACTCGCAGTATCCACACAGCCTTTGTTATCAGTCACTGTAACGACATACCTTCCTGCGGATAAATTCACTTCATTTGAATCGGTATTGGTCGAAGGCCATAGATACGTATACGGAGCGGTTCCACCGGTTGCTATCGTTCTTGCCGTTCCATCATTTCCGCCAAAACAACTCACCTGACTTGAGTCCACTATTTTTGCGACTAGTAATGTGGGCTCGGTAATGGTAACGCTTGCAGAATCGATACAGCCCTTGTTGTCAGTTACCGTAACCACATATGTTCCTGCCGCCAAATTCACTTCGTTTGAATCGGTATTATTTGATGGCCATAGATACGTATAAGGAGCTGTTCCGCCTGTTGCTATCGTTCTTGCAGTTCCATCGTTCCCACCAAAACAGCTCACCTGACTTGAATCCACTATTGTTGCAACTAGTAATGTCGGTTCGGTGATGGTCACACTTGCAGTATCGATACAGCCTTTATTATCAGTTACCGTAACGACATACCTTCCTGCCGCCAAATTCACTTCATTGGAGTCGGTATTCATCGATGGCCATAGATACGTATAAGGTGCGGTTCCGCCTGATCCCTTGGCGTTTGCGACTCCATCATTCCCACCAAAACAACTCACATTGGTAAAGTTTAAAATTGAAGCTTCTAATAAGGTTGGTTCGGTTATAGTCACACTTGCAGTATCTACACAACCCTTATTGTCGGTAATTGTGACCACATAAGTGCCCGCGGATAAATTCACTTCGTTGGAATCGGTATTGGTTGATGGCCATAGATACGTATAAGGTGCAGTTCCCCCTGTTGCTATTGTTCTTGCCGTTCCATCGTTCCCACCAAAACAGCTCACCTGACTAGAATCCACTATTGTTGCGACTAGTAAAGTGGGTTCGGTGATGGTCACACGCGCAGAATCGATACAGCCTTTGTTGTCAGTTACCGTAACCACATATGTTCCTGCCGCCAAATTCACTTCATTTGAATCGGTATTGGTCGATGGCCATAGATACGTATAAGGTGCGGTTCCGCCGGTTGCAATCGTTCTTGCCGTTCCATCGTTCCCACCAAAACAGCTCACCTGACTAGAATCTACTATTGTTGCGACTAGTAAAGTAGGTTCGGTGATGGTGACACTTGCTGTATCCACACAGCCTTTATTGTCAGTTACCGTAACCACATATGTTCCGGCAGATAAATTCACTTCGCTTGAATCGGTATTGGTCGATGGCCACAAATAAGTGTATGGTGCGGTTCCGCCTGTTGCGATTGTTCTTGCAGTTCCATCATTCCCACCAAAACAGCTCACATTAGTAGATTCCACGATTGTGGCGACTAGTAATGTCGGTTCGGTGATGGTCACACTTGCAGTATCGATACAGCCTTTATTGTCAGTCACTGTAACGACATAGGTTCCTGCCGCCAAATTCACTTCGTTTGAATCGGTATTGGTCGATGGCCATAGATACGTATAAGGTGCGGTTCCACCTGTTGCTATTGTTCTTGCCCTTCCATCATTTCCACCAAAACAACTCACCTGACTAGAGTCCACTATTGTTGCAACTAATAAAGTGGGTTCGGTTATGGTCACACTTGTAGTATCGATACAGCCTTTGTTATCGGTAATTGTAACGACATACCTTCCTGCTGCCAAATTCACTTCGTTTGAATCGGTATTGGTCGATGACCACAAATAACTGTAAGGTGCTGTTCCGCCAGTTGCTATCGTTCTTGCCGTTCCATCATTCCCACCAAGACAACTCACCTGACTAGAATCTACTATTGTTGCGACTAGTAAAGTGGGTTCAGTTATGGTCACACTTGCAGAATCGATACAGCCTTTGTTATCGGTAATTGTAACGACATATCTTCCTGCCGCCAAGTTCACTTCGTTTGAATCGGTATTCGTTGATGGCCATAGATACGTATAAGGAGCGGTTCCGCCGGTTGCAATCGTTCTTGCCCTTCCATCATTTCCACCAAAACAACTCACCTGACTAGAATCCACGATTGTGGCGACTAGTAATGTCGGTTCGGTTATGATCACACGCGCAGAATCGATACAGCCTTTATTGTCTGTAATCGTTACCACATATGTTCCTGCCGCCAGATTCACTTCATTTGAATCCGTATTTAAAGATGGCCATAAATAAGTGTATGGTGCGGTTCCACCTGTTGCCATGGCTGTTGCCGTTCCATCATTTCCGCCAAAACAGCTGACGTTAGTGGAATCTAATATAGAAGCCACTAGCAATGTGGGTTCAGTGATGGTCACACTCGCAGAATCGATACAGCCTTTAGTGTCAGTCACTGTAACGACATAGGTTCCTGCCGCCAAATTTACTTCGTTTGAATCGGTATTGGTCGATGGCCACAAATAAGTGTATGGTGCGGTTCCGCCTGTTGCTATCGTTCTTGCCGTTCCATCATTTCCACCAAAACAACTCACCTGACTAGATTCCACGATTGTTGCAACTAATAAAGTGGGTTCTGTGATGGTCACACTTGCAGTATCGATACAGCCTTTGTTATCGGTAATTGTAACGACATATCTTCCTGCCGCCAAGTTCACTTCGTTTGAATCGGTATTGGTCGATGGCCACAAATACGTATAAGGAGCTGTTCCACCTGAAGCTATCGTTCTTGATGTTCCATCACTTCCTCCAAAACAACTTACCTGACTAGAATCCACAATTGTAGCGACTAGTAAAGTAGGTTCGGTGATAGTGACACTTGCAGAATCGATACAGCCTTTGTTGTCAGTTACCGTAACCACATATGTTCCAGCCGCCAAATTCACTTCATTTGAATCAGTATTGGTTGATGGCCATAAATAAGTATAAGGAGCGGTTCCGCCGGTTGCGATCGTTCTTGCTGTTCCATCATTTCCACCAAAACAACTTACCTGACTAGAATCCACGATTGTTGCGACTAATAAAGTAGGTTCGGTTATGGTCACACTCGCAGAATCGATACAACCTTTAGTGTCAGTAATTGTTACCACGTATGTTCCTGCTGATAAATTCACTTCATTTGAATCGGAATTGGTCGATGGCCACAAATAAGTGTAAGGTGCGGTTCCGCCTGTTGCCATGGCTGTTGCTGTTCCATCATTTCCACCAAAACAACTCACATTGGTCGAATCCAATATGGAAGCTACCAATAAGTTTGGTTCAGTAATCGTCACAGTGCGAATAGAATCACATCCTATGGAATTAGTAATTGTAATAGAATAAGTTCCTGCAATTAAACCTCGAGCTGTATCACCTGTTTGAATCCCAGTGTTTGTATTCCAACTATAAGAGTAAGGTGAATTTGCACCTGTTGTATTTACAGCGGCTTTTCCGTCAGCTAATCCATTGCAACTTACATTGAATGAATTCAACGTAATTGCACCTACAAATGCCGGAATGGTAATTCTGACCTCATCCGTATCTGGTGTGCAAATTCCAATGCTCGAAGAAATCAACTGTAAATCAACAAATCCAGCACTTATCTCAGCAGGAGTCGCATCATAAGTTGGATTTAAAACATTTCGACTCGGATCAAATACTCCATTCCCTCCTATCCATCGACCATCATTACTGATAGAAACAGAACCATTTAAAAGCGTTGGAAAATCTTCTTTACAGACGATTTGATCTATTCCAGCATTCGCTTCAGGAGTTGGTTGCAGGATTATTGCTACACTATCAGTTGATGCACAACCATTGGTGTCAGTAACTTCTACGAAATAAGTCGTGTTAACTATTGGCGATACATCAGGATTCGCGACCGTTGCATTGGAAATGTCTGTGGTTGGAGTCCAACTATAAGTAGCATTTAATGGCCCGGTAGGTGCTCCACCAATGGTAACTGTTTGACCCACACAAATATTCTTGTTGGTACCAGCATCCACTATTGGTAAATCGTTCACATTAACCGTAACTTCCGAAGTATCAAAACAACCATTGGTTGAAGTCACAGTTAATTTATAGGTTTGGGTAGAAACCGGAAATGCCTTTGGATTGGAAATGCTTGTACTACTTAATCCGACTGCAGGCTGCCAAGTATAGGTAACCCCTGCTGTGGTAGAAGTTGGACTGCCGCCAATAGTAACGGTGTCACCGATACAGATGGTTTGTTCTGCACCTGCGTCAATCACAGGCAACGGTTTAACAAAAACCGTCATGGTATCAATATTGGTACATCCATTTGTATTGGTCACCAAAACAGTATAAACGGTGGTATCGCTTGGCGAAGCATTAGGATTCGATATAGTTGGATTTGACAAACCACTGATTGGAGTCCAACTATAGGTAACGTTTAAAGTGGAAGAAGTTGGACTGCCTCCTATCTGAATTGAGTCCTTCAAACAAATAATTTGATCTGGTCCTGCCTCCGCAAATGGAACATCAGGAGTTACTGTTTTCGAAACAGTATCAACACATCCTTTTGTGGTGGTGGTTATTAACTGAACCGTATAGGTTCCGGGCAAAGTGTATGTATGACTCGGGTTTTTTAAAGCACTGGTGTCTCCATCTCCAAAATCCCAAGCAAAAATTGAAATGCTATCTGGAACAACAGTAGTTGCATTGGTGAATGGAATTGTTAAATCGCTACAAGGAGTAGTAAATGTAAAGTCAGCTAACGGATCAGGATATTTAAATCGAATTCCTTGCGTATTTGAAGTAGAGAATGGACAATCGCCACTGTTACTTCCCAATTGAATTCGATAGGTAACCGTATCTGTACACACATTAAACGTATCGCAATAGCTTAATAAATTAGTGGAATCGTACAACACAAAACCACTTCCAATTGGATATTCTTTAAAGATTAAATAATTGGTATCGCTAGTGGATACCGCTGTATTTAGTCCTGTCCAATTAATACTAATACATGTATCATTTAAAATGGGATTAATGTAAAAAGTTGAAATGGTATCTGCTGGAAGAATGGTCCATCCTGCTTGACAGCCTGACCTCACTTTAACAATGTAATGCTTCCCATTGTTATTGGCTCCCGCACCAATATGTGTATAGTTGGTGACGGTCGAATCAAAAATACTATCTAGCAAAGTGTAAGGTCCATTTCTGAAGTCAGAGACGTAAATCATAAATGCCGAAAATGCCTCATCAGGATCATGAATTCCATCCCAATCAATGGTTACATCTCCATTGGTAAAAACGTTTGCACAGTTAATGGGTGGATTTTCTACCAAGGAATCAGCTAGTATAGTAATGGTATAGGTCGCAATTGTTTGCCCTGCTGCCGGACAAAAGTCATCAAATGCTCGAATAATAAATTGATAGGAATTTGCGGTTGCAAAACAGATTGGAGTTGTATTTTGAATGTGATCACAAGTCGTTTCCCAATAGAAGTCAGTCGTATACCTACCAATTCCTGTATCTGGTAATGGAGAAGTTAAAATAGCACACGGTGGATTCAAGCAACCTGCATTGGGATTGGTAAAGTTGGTCCCAAACTGCTGACCACTAGCAAAAACAAAAATGGAATCCACATTGGGGTTGTCTGCTCGAATCGAATCCAAGATGCTAATTCTAAATCGGACGGTATCCCCAACTTTCACCGTATCTCTATAGCTATTGTTTGCCAATTTAGAAATGATTGGAGGCTCATTAGACGAACAACCGGAGGCAATAACGGTCTGTAATTCTCGAAAGATTTCCGCCACCTTCTCTCCACATTTGTAAGCAGTTACCTTGATTACTGAAACATATTCCCCTTCAGTAAATGAGGTAAAAGTAATTTCTCCTGTTTCAGGATCTAACACTGCTGCCTCATTCAATGCATTTTGAGTAACTCCTGGATATGGAGAATCAAAACTATATCCATCTGCTCCTTTAAAAGGAATTTCCGGTGGATTTGTACCTTTAACAAAAACGCCTCCAATGCGGCAAGGACTAGTTCCACACGCATTCCCCTCTAAAGGTTTTGCCCATTCATAAGAAAGGGAATCTAAGTTATTATCGAAAGCACTGTGGTTATAAGTAAATCGCTCTCCTGCACAGATAATGGTGGATGGCTTCTGGTAAAAATTAGGTGATGAATCAAAACATAAGTTCGCGTTTTGTCCAAAGTAAGGAAACATAATTGCTCTTAATGTAATCCCGTAGTTACTCGCATTATTAATATTATCAATAGCTGCATTTCGGTTACCAGAGGTCCATGTAAATGCCCAACCATTTGCAGGTGGCACGCCATTTAAGGTGATGGGTGCACTTTTCAACACATACTCTTCAATCGCTCCCGCAATGTCGGGATCACTAACCGATAAGGTGGCACATGGACTTCCTTCACAAGAAGGAGTAATGTCTATCACACTAAAAAAACTGACTGGAATTAAAGTTCTGTCTCCTGTATTCGGATAGTTATGGGCTTCTAGTGCAAGATTATTAGTACTGTATGAAACCCCATTACAATCTCGATACACTTTCAGCGTAAAAACATATTGTCCATTATTTAGACATTCCCAAGTAATTTCTCCTCCCATGATGTGGGTGGCAAATACTGAGGTTCCAAAAAATAAGGAGACAAAGAAGAACGTTATTTTAAGGAATAGCCTTTTCATAAACTACGTCTTTAGAGTTTTAGTTTATACTTACGAATTCCCAGTATTTTGGATTGCTTAAAAAATGACTTTTAAAAGTATTTTCTTTGATGCAACCATCGGGTATATTTTTACTGAAGCAAAGACCTATTCTATTGATAGAATGGCTCTTCCACAAGGAGTATTTATTTCCTGCTAAGTGTGTATTGAGCGTTGAAGGAATCATCCCACATTGCGCAACGTCTTCTGAAATATAATATTTGATCCATGATAAGTGTAGTATTCGTTTTATTGTCGATTTCAAGAGAATGGGGAATTGGTTTAATTAATTATTTAGAGTTGTATTTTTTACGAAGATAAGGAGAAAAGGTTAGCCCATTTTAGCATTAAAAGTAAATACTATTATCGTAACTAATCAAAGCCAACCCCTTACCTAGCTTTAAAACTTAAATATTTTTTTTAGTAGATTAAATTCCATTCTTCCAAAAGGAAAATAGAACGCTCTTTATCCAATGATAACTAGATAAACCACTTTTATTTATCAAGGAATTGAATGTAAATAACTTTGAATTGACAGTTTGTCTCCTAAAGAACTAACTAAAACAAATACCACTAAAAGTATAGTTCGACTCAAAATTGATTTGCTTAAAAATGGCCCCTTCAATAAATTAATGAGCGCTGATTAACAATATTGCCTAAAGTAAATCCAAATCAGTATTCATTTCACTTTTGTAATGAGTTGGATGAGAATGATCTCAACGATCTCATTAGTGAAATCGATAATCTAAACTAAATAAAATATTGTTCCTATATTTACAGACTGAACGGACGGTCAGTAATTGAACTATTTTTTTATGGAAAAAAAAGAACACCTATTAGAAATTGCAACTAGATTATTTTCTGAGAGAGGATATGAAAACACTCCCCTATCAATGATATGCGAGAAAGCGAATGTTTCCAAAGGACTTATTTCACATCATTTTAAATCTAAGGATGGTTTACTAAGGGAAATATTCCAAAGAACAACCGACTTGATAGTGGAAATGAACAATATCGATCAAGTCAATCTATCTGCTAAAGAAAGATTAATCCAACTCTTGGAGTCCTTTTTTTTACAACTAAAAGCGGATAAGCTGTTCTTCCAATTTAATTTAAATATAATCGTTCAGCCAAGTACACGAAGTATTCTAAAAGACTTGATTGACGAAAGGTCAACTTTTATCCTGAATGCAACTCGTAACATTTTTAATGAGTTTGATCCTGAGAATTCACTGGTAAAAAGTCATCTATTCATTGCTGAACTTGATGGCATTGCAATTAGCTACTTAACTGTTTATAAGGATTTTCCAATAGAACAGATAAAACAAAAGATTATTCAAAAATATACTCAAATATGATCTTTAACAAAACAGAGGCTTCAAACCTCATTAGCGAACTTAGGGCAAAACTATATCTAAAGCTTAAGGCTCCAATAGATGCTATGTGGGAACAGCTTTATATTGCATCGTCGCAACATTATCTTATAGAAAGTAATAATCACACTTATGGGTACTGTTGTATAAATGACGAGAAAAGTCTAGTCCAATTATTCCTTATCGATGAGTATAACCCTAAAATGGAAAATGTAGTTATTGAGCTAATAAATTCTAACCTCATAACTTCTGCTATTATAAGCACTAATGAGCCCACTTTATTTAACTGGTGTTTAGCCTTATCAAATAGCATTAAAGTGAATACATACTGTTTTGAACATACTAATACATATAAGGAAATTGATTCTAATTTAAATATGGAGTTAGTAACAGCTGAAAGTATTCCACAAATTAAAATGTTCCTTAAAGATCAAGTTGGTATGAACGATACCTTTGGTTATACTGAAAACCTTGTTTCAAGAAAAGAAATCTACATGCTTAAACAAGCTGATGTAATTATTGCAACCAGCGAGTGCAGAATGAGTGATTCACAGCCGGAGATTGCTGATTTAGGAATTATCGTAAACCGAGATTTTCAGGGAAAAGGTATTGCCACACAAGTAATGCAAAAGCAGGTAAACCGAGTTTTAAAAGCTAAAAGAAAGCCTATTTGTTCAACTACATTAGATAATGTTGCTGCTAGAAAAGCTATTGAAAAGTCAGGTTTTTACTGTACAAATATCATATTTGACATCTGTTTTTAGGTAAATAACTTGTCATACATCATAAATAATATCACTAAGATAAAACAAATGAATATTACCACGATTATTAGAATAGAAGCAACCATGAGTTCAATAGGAGCTGTCGGTTTATTGATGTGGTGGTTTTCAATGCCAATTTTTCTCCCAATTGCTGATGCAACGGAACATTTTCAGAATTTAATCCTTGATAGCAACTGGGTTTTTGTAAATGTAATCGGGTTATGTTCTGTCTTATTATTGACTTTGGGTTTCCCCGGCTTCTACCTAAAGAACTATGAGAAGTTTAATAAATTAGGTTTTTACGGACTTACCATTGCTTCGATAGGACTTATTTTATTTACTAGCATTCAATATTATGAAACCCTATTGTGGCCTGCAGCTGCTAAAATCAATCCGGAGCTACTTCAAATTAAAGGAGCTTTAGTAGGTGGTGATCTAGGAGTTGTGGTTGGATTAATTTCTTCCGGTGCATTTTTGGGAATTGGATATATTCTTTTTGGTATTTCTGCACTGCAAACAAATTCATATCCAAAGATTCCATTATGGTTTCTTATTATTGGAGCACCGGTATTTGGAAACGGTATAGCATTCCCAATAAGGACAATTGGATTGCTATCATTTTGCACTGGAACTATATGGTTATCAATAAGTATTAAAAGAAATGAATAAATTTATTCGACTCTGTAATCAACTTTCGACACTTGACAATGCGGCAAGTGACGAACTGTTTGATAAACTCAAAACAAAAACTTTTCAAAAAGGAGACTACCTATTGAATGATGGGAATGTATGCAGATACTTATACTTTATTGACAAAGGACTTACAAAAACTTTTTTTTACAGAGACGGCAAAGAATTTATCATGCGGTTCTTTCCAGAAAATATGATGTTTACAGTGGTTGACAGTTTTATCACTCAAACTCCATCAACTTTTACGATTGTGGCATTAGAGCCCACCACAGTTACCTGTATTCGTCAAGACGAATTGGAAGAGCTTTGTAAAAAGCATCATTGCATCGAAACATTTTACAGAAAGCTTGTTTCTTTCGCTTCAATAAATATGACGAAACGAATAAGCGAGTTGCTTGAAGAAAATGCATCGGAGCGCTACAATCATTTTGTAAAAGAAAATAATTCTCTTCTGCAACGCATCAGTTTGGGTGACTTGGCTTCCTACATTGGCATCACTCAAGTTTCTTTAAGCAGAATTAGAGCAAAGAAGTAATTTTTTATCATTTGATAAATGTTGGCTCATTAATAAGTTGGTGCTTTGCACAAATAAATCAACAAAACTGCCATGGACTTTAAGGACCAACTAAACATTAGCGATGACCGAAAAATTACCCAACGAGACATGGTAATTGCCTCTATAATAACAATTATTATGGGCTCTTTTTTTACATATCTATCACACGGAAAATCACTATTAGTAACATTTCTACCAGGGCTTGCATGTGCATGGAGCATTTACCTATTAATGTTCGTAAAGAAAATTTCGCTTCCACAAACTGAGAAATTTACACCTATATTTTTAATTGCTTTAGCAGCACAGTTTTTACACTTTGCTGAAGAACATGGAACAGGTTTTATTTCATTCTTTGGAATTCATTACGGAGGCGCTCCATACGATGACAATATTTTTACATGGTTCAACATGGCTTCGTATGCTATTTTCACATTAGGCTATGTTTTCGGAATGTATTTTGGCAAGCGTTTTTTGTTGGTCCCTGCTTTCTTTTTTATATGCGCAGGTGTTTTAGGAAATGCTATTTGGCATGTAGTGTGGTTTTTTGAAACTGGACAATATCAACCAGGTTTTTACACTGCATTGCTTTATCTGATAATTGCTCCCTATTTATTATATAAATTACTAGGTGAAAAAAAATACGTCGTGATTGTGATTGTTGCTTTTATATCAGTACTTGTTCCATTATTACTGACTTTTTCTATTAAGTAACATGATCAAAACTATAAACGACGCAGCAAAGAAGGTAAATCAACTAAGACAAACTGACTTCAAATATTGTCAGAAAAGATGCTGATGAACAGCACGGCAGCAGGTGACAGGATCTATCATATGTTTAGTAACATTTATATTGAAAGATTAGAAAGTATTAATTGCAAAAAATATAATGAAAATGATGCTTAAAATATGGACACAACTATCTGTAGGAATTTTATTACTCCTCCTTTGTGATTTATCCTTTGGACAAGGTACTGTAGAAGCTGAATTTGACACCACCTTTCATTATCAATTCAAATCATTGAAGGACAAGAACAATAAAAAGATTCTAATCGATCAATCTCATAATACTATTTATTCGCTCTCCTATGGGCAGGAGACGGCTCGTGAAATGTTAGATATTATGAAAAAAGATGGGTTTGATGTGAAATTTACAGATCAAACATTAGATTCAGTAAATCTAAATTCTACCAAACCAGATATGCTTATTTTACATGGTATGCCCAATGATAAAATTGTATTGGGTAGCGGAGACAAAAAAGAAATTATCTATAAATCACCTTTAAGTGATATAGAGGTTATGGACATTACTAAGTATGTATATAATGGAGGGAGTCTATTTTTATTTTTAAGTCATTTTCCCGGAGGTAGCGGTGCTTTACCTCTTTTAGAAGCATTTAGTGTTAAATTTAGAGATGGTTATGCTTATCACCCAAATTACCCAGGTCATGATGGCAGTTTATGCAGTCACTTTATAATGACACCAGAAAATGAATTATTGAATGTAAATCATCCAGTTATAGCATCAAGACTTTCAAACGAATATTTGCCAGACAGTATAAAGTTTTTATGTGGAGCAGCTATTTTTAGAAATCCAGAAGACAACATATTACCCTTTCCAAAGAATACAATAAATTTCACTCCTACTCAAGATGGAAGTATAGATATTGAAGAAACATCTGACTCCTATGCAGGAATGATTGGTTTTAATTTTGGTGCTGGAAGAGTTATCGTTTGCACAGATCAAGGGATTTTTAGAAGTCTCGATTTAATTATAGATGGAGAAAAAATTCCAGTAACGATACATGATCCCGATTGTGATAATGCCGCTTTGTTTTTAAACTCAGTAAGATGGTTGACTAAGTTGCAATAAAAACTTTATCCTATGAAAATAAAAAATAGATCCCTCCTACTTGTATTGGTTTTATTAGCAATTAATCCAATTTCTGCCCAGTCAAGTGATGACAAATATCAAGAGATTCTGGATAAAGCCCACGAGAATGGCTTACCTGCCATTGTAGTATCAGTAAAGCCTGCAAACGAAAGTGCATGGATTGGTAAAGCCGGTGTCAGTAATTTAGAAAGTTCTAGCCCACTTGATATTGATCAAAGTTTTCGTTTGGCGAGTATTTCAAAGATATTTACCTCAGTAGTTGTTTTACAATTAATTGATGAAGACAGAATAATACTCTCTGACCCCATTTCAAAATACATTGATCCATCTATTTTACGAAAAATACCTTACGCCGACGAAATCACCATCCTACAACTCTTAAGTCATAGCAGTGGAATTTACAGTTTTACTGAAAACAATAGTTTCTGGAAAGAATGTTATTTAAATGGAGGAATGTCAAGAATCTGGCAACCACATGAATTGATTAGTTATGTGGAAAATAAAAAACCAATTCATAAACCAATGGTACCTTATTCTGAGAAGTATTACTCCAACACCAATTATATTTTGTTAGGAATGATTATCGAAAAGGTAACTGGAAATTCATTGGTAAACGAGTATCAGAAGCGCATTTTTAGCCCTTTAAAGATGGATCATACTTTTTTAGAAGGTTATGACAATCAAGATAGAAAACCAATTGAAAGCTATGCCGTTCCAAATACTTTTTTCCTAAAGTCTGCTATGAAAAAGAAAGACTTTAAAAAAGTTGGAAATTCTGAATTGATTAATTTAAGTAAAGAGTATAACCTATTCAATAGTTGGGCTTGGGCTGCCGGTGGTATTTCTTCTAATGTTAGTGACCTTTCAATATTCTTATCCGCTTTGAGAAAAGGAGAATTATTAAACGAAGAAACTCAGAAAGTACTCATGCAATTAAACTCTTCTGTAGACAATGGCATTACCTTTTTTGGGGGAACTGGTGGTTCTGATGGAATTCAGGCTACTATGCTGCATATCATGCCAAGCGATATCGATATTATTATCTTAATTAATTCCACTGGAAGTAAGGAGGTAAATTTAAGTTCGGTATTTATTGAGCTATACAAAAGGGCTACAAACTAATATATTCCATTAAATTCTAAATTATTACGAATTAAAATTCTAGATTAATCATGGCACATAAATTATCGTTCAATAGACTATTTCTTATCACATTCATCATCTTTGCAAGTACAACTTATGCTCAGAAGAGTGTTTCTTTTGCTGATAGCACTGCCATTTGCAAGAAAGTAAGCAATGAGTATTTTGAAGCTTATTTTAATCTTGATTTTGATTCCATGCTAAATATAATGCATGATAGCATTTCTTTTCAAGACCCGACTGCAAGGTTTGTTTTTGGAGGGAAAAAAATTGAAGGGAAATACAAGGTTTATGAAAATTTCAAACAGTCATATGCCTCAATACTCGAAATGAAACAAGAGCCGTTAAGAACAATATTTTCAAGTAATACCGGCATTTTTGAAATCAATCTGACCTGGAAGTTTAAAAACAGCCCCGAGAAAATAATTTCCATAGAAATGCCGCTTATCGTAATCTTAACAGTAAAAAATGGGAAAGTTATCGAACATAGAGATTATGGTGACTACAACTATTTTATTGACCAATATAACCACCAATTAAGTCAAGGGAATTAACCCTAATACCATTAATACAATTGGACAAAATGAATAAACAGAAAGTATTATTAGGCTTAATTCTTTTTGGATTAGGGTTAATTGGAGTTTTATCCATTCTAACCATGGACATTCCTCTTCCTCCAGAAGCAGAAGCAATCTTAAAAGAACGATTTACTCCTCAACAAATAAAGTTATTGACCTTAATCAATCCAACAATAATGCTGATTGTTGCTGTAACCGTAGGAAGCATTCTTTATCAAAAGGCAAATTTGAAAGTGCCACTAATTGAATGGACGCTAGGTAATAAAGATAACCATTCAGCCTTTTCTAATCTCTTGATTTATGGGATTCTGGGAGGTATTTTAGCAGGAGCAATTTTATGTCTTATTACTCTACTATTTTACCCGATACTACCCTCGGAATTTTTGGATTTAGAAGAATCACTAAAACCGACTTTAGCAGTCCGATTTTTATATGGTGGGCTAACCGAAGAAATTCTTATGCGATTTGGCCTAATGACTTTGATCGTTTGGCTAACCTCCAAAATAATTAAGCGAAATAATCCAATTGTATATTGGTTTGGGATTATAGTAGCTGCACTAATCTTTGCATTGGGGCATTTTCCAGTCGCTTTTCAAGCTGTTGAAAACCCATCATCGGGATTATTGGCTTACATTCTAATCGGTAACACAATTGGCGGACTAATCTTTGGTTGGCTGTATTGGAAAAAAGGATTAGAAAGTGCTTTTTTGGCCCATATATTTGCTCATGTAATTATGGTAATGGCAGAACCAATGATAAATTAAAAAACTAAATAGGTAGTTATCAATTACAGCAGGTTCTTCAAACGCAATTTTCGTTCGAATTTAGCAATACTCATAGACTGTCGTACTTTTTTAATTTTACGAAGTTTTGTTCTATCATCTACCCATTTTTGATAGTTTACTTCCTTCATTAAAAGGCGTCTAATTTTATACTTCACGCTTCTTAATTTTCGATTATTTCTAGTTATATTCCCTATTACTTGATCTTCATCTACAAATAATACATTCTCACTACATAAATCCAACGCCATCATTTTTCCATAATAAATTGAATTCATTTTGGTGCCAAATGAATTCCAATCGTTCAATAAATCGCCAGTGATAATAAATTTTGTACCTTTTTCTTGTTGCGGCAAACCGCGAAAACACTCAAAACCTTTATCGATTAGCACCAGAAGCGTATCACTTTCATATGCTCCCTTCAATATCCTATTCACCTTCACTCTTGTAGCTGTATATCCATTTTTAAAAGTGTCTAGAGTTATTACATCTATTACTTCAACTTCAATTATATTCGACCCAACCGAATGCATAAATTTATCAGGTCCCGTGCAAGAACAAGCCACCGCTTGCAGTTGAATGAGCAACCCAAAAAAGAGCACCAATAGGGAATGAACTACTCTCATTAATCTGAAGGTATATTAAAATAAAAAGGCATATTGGTATAACATTCACGTTTCCTTCCATATCGATCTTCAGCAGCTTCCCATGGTGGTAAACTAAAGGCTTTATCTCGAGCCAAACTATCCAAAAGAGGATGCACGCCATACAAGATCTCCACATCACTTATTACTCCATTTTCATTGATTAGCAATTTAGTAATCACCGTTCCTTTAATTCCTTGATCAGCTAATGGATTTTCATTTTTCCCCATAAAGTATTCCATTTCTTTGCCCGAATAAGGATATTTTGCTCTTTGATACAACACCTCGCAAGCTTGAATAGGAAGTACCGCTATGTTCTCATCAGGCACAGGTTCTATTTGAGGTTCTATCTCTTCATCCATTTTACAATCTAGGCTCATCCTTCCACATCTCTCAAAAGCAGCAATTAATTCATTGCTATTGATTTTGGCTAAAAGACTTTGCGAATCAACAGTAGGGACATACCTCTGATTCGAGACAACTAATTGGTAGGTTTCTGCAAATTCTCTGAGATATGGATTTATCGTTTCCGTTTTTCTGCCTGGTACATTGACGAAACTCAAACCGCAATAGCTAGTTTGTATGTTGGCAAATTGGTTGACCGGTTTTATGGACTGTATACTACTGTAATTCAATACCCAACCTTTGGGGGCTTTTTTTAAATAATACCTATCGTGTTTATAGCTTGAAAAATCAACCACTGTCACCCAGCCGTCATCTTCACGAAATAACTTGAGTTGATCCCCTTTTTTAATTCCGTAATGATCCCCTTTTATGCTTTCATTCACGATGATGTAGAAATAAGTTTGATCCTGACTTTTAAAATTAGCATCTACGACTACATCTGCTTCAAATAAGTTTCTTAATTCAGGGTGCTCAATCTCTTCTGCATAAGAAGATAGATTTAATAGAAAAGCAATTAGCACTACAAAATGTTTCATAACCTAAAATTACGTTTTTACAAAAAGGATAAAGTCTCTTTTTTGACCAATGGACTTAAATCATTCTAAAAGGTAGGTCAAGTCTTATTCTGTAAATACGTTCGCAACTAAAGATTTGGAATTTTAAAACAGGGTGTATCTAATCATGTCCTCACGATCCTGATACACATATTTTACGGTTCGGTTAGGTAGCCCATCAAATGTAGTAAAACGTTGGACATCCGCAATGTATTGATTGGTATCAGACAACGATTGTCCCTTCAAATCTGCAAGAGAATGAAATAGTATGCTAAAAAAAAGGAGTACAATGTGTTGTTTAATGCCCAAGTTGTTGGTTTATGAGAATTGACGAAAGTAAGGCAATTATACTTAGCTTCTTGCTGAATTTCTAATTTTGAATAGGAACTCCCTAAAATGAAAGTTTAAAACAGATGAATACTATATGTAAAAGCATATAAAAATGAAGATAAACTCATTTTTATATCTAAATGCATATATTTTGAAATAAATAATTACTTTTATATTCAAATGCATATAAAATGAACAAACTTACAGAGTTCGTAAAAGCCAAAAGAAAACAATTGGGCATCACCCAAGAGGAATTTGCAGAGAAAGCTGGAGTGGCCTTAACTGTCATTCGAAAAATAGAACAAGGGAAAGATAACCTAAGTGTATCTAAGGTAAACCAAGTGCTACTGCTTTTTGGCCATGTGTTAGGACCAATAAATGAAAACGATGAGACAGGGAATAGTTAAATACAACAACCAAATAGCCGGAACCTTGACTGAGGAAGATAATGGGGCGTACACATTTGAATACGACGAACACTATGCCTTAGAACATCCCAATCAGTTGATAACCTTTGAAATGCCAGTAACAAACCGTCCCTATAAGAGCAAAAGACTTTTCCCATTTTTTGATGGATTAATTCCTGAAGGCTGGTTGCTAAACATTGCAGCAGAAAGCTGGAAAATAAATAAAAATGATAGAATGGGATTGCTGTTAGCCTGCTGTCAAAACGCAATAGGTGCAGTAAGTGTTCACCCAATAAAAGAAAAAGCCAATGGATAAGTGTTTGTACTGTTACAAAGAATTGGATGACAAATCTGAAGGTGATTACCACCTAAAATGCATTAAAGCATTTTATGGAACCAAGCATGCTCCTGCTCTACCCTATCAGTTTTCTGAATTGGAACAATTGGCAAAAAATGCAGCAGAATTGTCCATAACGGTTCCTGGTGTGCAGCCCAAACTATCTTTAGGCTGGGTGAAAACCGAAATCAAAAATGGACACCAAGGCCGCTTAACCATTCTAGACGCATTGGATGGAAACTACATCTTGAAACCACAAAATACCGATTATGACCAGATGCCAGAGAACGAACACCTTTCTATGAAGTTAGCTTCCTTGTTTAAAATAGATACCGTTCCTGCAAATATGATTCGTTTAGCATCCGGAGAGTTGTGCTACATTACCAAACGAATAGACCGCAATAAAGACCATTCAAAAAATCACATGATTGATTTTTTGCAAATTTTAGAGCTAGAAGATAAATACAAAGGCAGCATGGAGGCAGTTGGGAAAACAATTGGTGACCTTTCAGTAAATACCCTATTGGACAAGCTCCGTTTCTTTGAATTGACCCTATTTAATTATGTGATTGGAAACAATGACATGCACTTGAAAAATTTTTCAATGATTCTTTCCGATATCGGATGGACATTTGCTCCTGCCTACGATTTGTTAAATGTAAAATTGATTTTACCAAAAGACAAAGACGACACCGCTCTATTGCTTGGTGGCAAGAAACAAAATTTTAATAAAAGCTATTTTGACCGTTTTGGACAAGGTCTAAAATTGAATGACAAACAAATCAACACCGTCTACAAAAAATTAAACAAATGGCTTCCTGAAGCCACTCAATTAATAGACAGCTCCTTTTTAGATGAAAAGCACAAAGTCAGCTATAAAAAATTAATAAGTAAACGAGTGGGATTGATTGATGGGTAAGGAAATGAGGGCTATTTTACTCTAAACGAAAAGTTAGGCCACGTAAAAATTAATAACCCTCTAAAAATATTTGAGCATTCTGAGATTCTATTTTTTCAGCTATAATTTCCGATTCTTCAGAACTAATTAAATTGAAGATTGACTCCGCATCTTTTAATTGTTTGTAGATTCTATATTCTTCGGAAGTTTTCGAAGTAGGCTCATCAGAGATTAAAAAGAACTGGTTGTTCTTATGATCGACAGCCTTTATCGTTTTTAGATGTGCGATTACACTTATGTAAGTATTAAGCTCTTTGTGTAAAGTAGTTGTAGTTTTGGTAAGTGGTAATGTTTTCGCACCTATAAAGGCACCATTCTTACCTATACAATCTATTTTAAAGGCACTCAATAGCGTAGGCGCAAATCTCGAATCTAACTCAATATTGGTATGTACTTTTTTAGCTACTCGAGTAATTAACTTTGAATTTACCCTATTGTAAAATTGAACTTCTTTCTCCGTGTTTTTTTCTTTTTGGATGGGTTCTATTTGATCTACCAATAAATGAAAAAGCTGATTAAATTTCACTACATTAATGCTATCATAAATTGCTTTAGGAGCAGTAAAGCCTAATATACCATTACTATACTTCGAAAGGTATTCAAAGTAGTTTTCTGATATAGGTTGATTGATATTAAAAAATACGTGCTCTTGATTCTTGTTTTGGTTATTTACTTTTTGAAGATTAGCAGCTATTTCCTTCACTAATAAGTCTATCTGTTTAGAATCGGTTTTCATTAATGATTTTGCAACTCTCTTTTTTAAATCAGAAAATTGAAAATGAAATGAATGGCCATCAAAAACGATTAATCCAATGATAATAGAATCTTGGGTAAAAGAATTGGGCGATATTTTTACAAGGCTATAGAAAGAATTCATTTTTTTATGTCTTTAATAATGGAACAAAAAAGTTGGAAAACTAGTTTATTTCTGTTTTCGTTGAATAAAAAATGGCCTAAAGCTTAATCATTGGTCTTGTCTATCTGAATTTCCGGAGGAAAAAATTGAGAGATTTCCGGAAATTTACTTTTGCATTGTGCTATGCAAAGATAACTATTTCAGCAGTAATTTCTAAAAAACCAACTACAATTCCATCTTAATAGAGCTATTCAATTTAGCAACTGGCTTTTTAAAAGCATTCACCATTTTGGGAGCCATTTCTATTAAAAAATCAATCATTCTTAGCCAATCTTGCCAATCCCTACTCTAATACAATATACATATGATTTTAAGCGATAATTAAAGGTAAGCCAACAGTTAATTAATCCAAATCAAAGACCTGATCTGTCGTTAATTTTTCGCTAACGTTAATGGTTGGTAAAGGATAGTGGTTGTATTCTGTTTTTTCTGTTTTAGCATGCAAAATTCCACGAGTAGTGCCCACACTTATAATCGCTAAATGCTGTAGAAACCCTTTTGAAACTTTAAACTTTTTACCAGGCTTTATAAAACTAGCCCAAGCTGCTTGTTCAATTTGAAATTCACACTTCACCTCTATTACCATAGCAACTTGACCATTTTGCAAATAATTAATATTTACAAAACAACCAATCATGTTGGTGTTAGCATCTATTCCGAAATTGATGTCAATGTTCAAACTTAGTTCTGAAACATTCTCTAACTCTTTAATGAGAATTGCAAACTGCTCTGTATTTATATTGGCTAAATAAAAGCCAACTTTTTTATTAGTAGGCATATTTTTTATTTTTTTCCCAAACTCCTTGCTGATTCAATTGAATCACTTTGGGCTCGTTGTGAGTAATTTTGGAGTAGTGTCCTACCGTATGAACCGCTCGAATAGCCTGATGAAAGCTAAATTTGATTTCTACTTTAATTTCTTGCGTCTCTTTTACGCCTACCTGAATTAGTTCAATGCCAAGTGCAGCCTCAATTTTTGAAATGGTTTCGAAGGTGAAATTTTCTTTTCCTTTTACCCATTTGTTTACTTGCTGAGGAGAAACTTGCATCAATTCGGCTAACCCTTTTTGGGTCATCTTTTTTGACTTCAGGTTTTGTAGGATTATTAGCGCAACAGCCTGAGCGTTTTTCAACCATCTCTGGTTTTCTGCCCTCCAAGTTATAGCGTCTAACGAACTCTTGTCGTTATCGCTTACTAAAGCTAAAAATTTTTCTTTATTGGTCAGTTTCATATGGTATTACTCGTTATCTTCTAGTAAGAACTCATAGAACGAATCGGAATCAAATACGTCCTGTTCCTTTAAAAAACTGCGACATCTTTCTAATTTATTCAGCTCGTCTTGAGTGTGCGTTCTGTCTTTTATTAAATGAGTAAACTTTATCGTTCCTCCTGTAATAACAAAACACTCCGTATCTATTTTTAAGGCATATAGTCGAAAATAGGTTTTTCTTCCCTTCTTCCTAGAAAGTTCACCTTCGTGATATTCTTGATTGTTGAGTGGTTTAAAAAAACCTCCGAGGGTTGCTTTTCCTTTACTACTTTGGTATAATATATCATTGATTTCATCTGCACTTTGAATTAGTTTTTGAGGTAATTCATTGATATTTTCATTGTCAGGCACATCAGATTTATGTTCTTCTACAAATTCTATGAGGTAGCTCGGATCTGTCCATTTTCCATCTTCTCCTAGAAGTTTTGCGAATTCGTTTTCTACCTCTTCATTGAAATGAAAGGCAAACAAATTCTCCGCAAATATAGACACTATCTTCACAAAATCAACCTACAGGTTTATTTTTAACTAAAACTTAACAAGATTAAGGATTAACTACCAACTTATATGGCTTATGGCCGTCAGTTAGGTATTGACTATCAGTTAGGATTACTTTTTTATATATTAGTTTATTTATCAGAATTTTAATTAATCTATTGAATCTTTATTTCCTAAATTATCAACAAGCTTGGTTAAAATTTTCTTCAAGTCTGATTTACTCATTCCATCAATTTTCTTTTGAAGATCTTTGTCTAGTTTATTCTTTTCAGTATTCTTTTTAATGACTTCGACCAATTCTTTAATTTGAATTTCTAGTGGTTCTTCTGGTTTTAGTCCAGTTTCTATAGCTAATTCATCTTTATAGGCCATAAAAGGTTCATATAACCTATGGTAGGCTCTACCTACTGCCCCTTGAAAGAATTTTACAATTGGGTCACTTGAAGAGTTGTTCTTTAAAACATGAGAAAGTGATATACCAGGATAAGGATCGATGTAATAAATATTTCTTATTCCTAATTGATAAGCCTTTTTAGAACATAATTCACAAGGACTAGCAGTTGTAAAAAGATTTCCACCTTCTAATGCAATTCCACCATATTTAGAAATCTGAAGCATAGCATTTTCTTCCGCATGTAATGATCTTGTATGAACTTGATTATCCTCTCCAGAAAATTTATTATATGCCGACTTGAAACAAAATGAACAGGGTTTTCCAGACTTACCCATTTTCTCACTTGCATTTTGATATGTATCTAGTAGATAATCTTTGAATTTTTTTGAGTCACTTAAATTTAAATGAGATTCTTCTGTCTCAGACTTGTTTGACTCATACTCTTCTTTCCCAACACCTTTTTCAAAGTCTGTAAAGACTTTTATTTTATCTTCCTCTAATTCTCTTATATCTCTTAAATTGCAAGGTGTGGCTCCAGATGGGACGTCATTCCAACCAACTGATTTTATTGAAAAATTCTTATCAGTAACAACAGCACCTACTTGTCTTGATATACAACCAGAATTTAATTTTGCGCTGTAAGCAATTTGCATACACCGTTCTGTAGAAGATGGGGTTATAATTCCTGGTTGTTGAATTAATGCTTGAAATTTTAATACTTGTTCTCCAAGAGAAAAAAATCGATTACTAATTGTCTTATCCTTATTGAAATAATCAATTCCATATTGTTTTAGAGTAATACTTCTGTCATTCTTTAATTTAGTAGACTCATCAGCATTGAAAACATGAATATCACTTTGAGCTATGCAATTTTGAACATCAGGAGATCCAAGTGAGCCTTTTTTATAGTCATTACATCGGTATTCTATATTATCTAATTCAATTAAGTTATCAACTAGTTTTTTCTGCTCGTCCTCTGTAATTTTAATTTTTTTTATTCTTCTTTCTAATCTATACCTTCTTGATTCTCCTTTTACTGCAATCATATTAAAAGCAGAGTATCGTTCTTTTAAAAACATAATCTCCATTGAATTTCGTAACGAATCAATAACAATATGACAATTACTATTTACACGATTAGCATTTTTAATTTGCTTTATTAAACCATTAATAAATTGAATAATAGTATAAATATTATCTAGACTTGGGTTTTCATTTTCTACACTATATGCTGTTCCAAATGTTCTATAATTATCCCCAATCCTATGAAGTAATAATGTTCTTTCAAAATAATGTTTTGTTAGAGCATTATTCAAATCTTTAAGTAAATCTTTAAATTTCGGCGAGTCGTATACTTCCCAAATTTTTAACATTAATTCATCACTTAATTTTTTTTCGAAACTTATTCTTTCAACAAATTTGAGATTAGATTGGAAATCTCTAATTAACTTGGTTGCAAGATCAACTGCTTCATTATTTTCTAGTATTTCATCAATTTTATAGCAGTTTTTTAAGACTTCATCTAATAACTTTTCATTTCCGATTGTTTCAAATATTAACATTGCATACAATATATTTTTATATTCTATGTGAATATATTTTTTCCAGTTAGTTGAAGAATAATTGTACGCTACCTTATACTTCTGAATGAAATTTCTATTCGTTGCCTCTTTAGTTAGAGTTAATTCCTCAGGCTTCCGAATTAAAGAATATTTTATACTTACATCTTCAAAACTTGAAGATAGAATTTGAGCTAATTTAGTGCAGCCAGAGCCTGTTCTACCTGTAATTCCTATTATTGAAAATGAATGTCTTAATTCGTATAGTTTAGTTAATTCCATAATTTGTATTTTTAATATTTTTCATCCAATTCAGCGGCAACCCAAAACTCTACTTCCTCCAACTTATCATAACCGATATTGGTCAAATTGAGCAAAACAGTAACCTGCCCATTAATCAACATCGGCAACAACCAATCGCGAAGAGAGGAAAGTAGTTGGTTTTGTTTGTTATAAGTTGTCGATGTATTGAAAGTCATTTTTTCTCTGTGATTTACTTTTTAAAATAGGTTTCTATTCTTTCTAGTTTCTTCAATTTACCTACTGAGATTCCATCTTCCCTACCATTTAAATTCTTTTCAACTAACTCAACTTTAACACTAAAAATTAGTGTGGGCTGATAATATTCATTCAGCTCCACAAACATTAACTCTTCAAAGTTTCGCTTTCGAAGCCAAATTTTGGCAGTATTGCCAGGTGTGGTTCGTGTTTTAATTTGAACCTTTTTACCTGCTTTGTTTATTCCGTCAAACCCCTCATTTACTTTATTGTCAACCAACTTGACTAAACCGAATTCCTGACAATAATACTCGCCTAAATCACCAACCATTACCTTAGAGCGAATTATGCCTTCATCCATTAATAGCTTGTAAGAATCAGCTATTGACTTTAATGTTTCATTAAGCTTTTGTTTTTCCATAATCTCTCCTTTTATTTATACTCCCCTCCCCCTTCAGCTGCAACTCCCAACTCAACTTCCTCCAACTTATCATAAGCCCCTTTTACCGTAACCTGCCCATTCATCAACATCGGCAAGAACCAATCCCGAAGAGAGGAAAGCTATTCGTTTTGAATTTTCAAATTTTCTTGCTTCTTATTGATAATTTGAATAATTCGGTTGTACTCCTCAATTATATTTTTAGACGGAAGTATCGTTTCTATTAGTTTTAAATTATTCTTATTGAGCGCTTCAGCAACTTCTGCTACTTTCATCGATCTGTTCTCACGAACTAAAATTTGCGCTATGGCTTCATGTAAAATCATTTCTTTTATTTTTTACGCCACCCCCGCATTCGCATTTATAGTATCTATAATACTGATAATCTTCACCGCATCACCGTCGTCAAAGATCCCAGACACACCGTCTTGGTGAGAATCCGTGAATGGAGATTCGAACAACATCCGCTTATCTATCGTTCCGTTGGTGCTTAAAAATTCGATTATCTTTTGAATAAAGGTGATTTGATTGGCCGTAAAATTCCCCGATTGAAGGAAAGTCGCAAATGCTTCTTGTGCAGCTTTAACATCTAGACCAATTATACTTCTGACAAATTTCCCAAGCGGTTCTGCTCCATAAGATTTCCTGAAATCTTCCACACTCCCTCTGTCTGCTCCATCAAACAATACGGTCTCCAATTGCTTCAATTCATCTTCTGTAATGGGTAGATTGGTATTCAGTTTAGAAATCACCAACAAGTTTCTATTCTCTCGAATGTATGCCTCTACCCTCTTTTTATAAAGCGATGAATTAGCCGTGTTGTATATTGTAGCTCCGTCCTTCACCTCTGCCTTAGAATCAGTAAAATTGGTGTAAAATGGCTCTTGTTCTCTACTTTCTAAGTACTGCACCAATTCACGAATTTCTTCACGTATTTCGTTTATCCTTCGCTGTTTTAAAGCAGTATAAAAATTAGGATCCTTTAAATTTTCTATCAACTTTGTTGATCTCAACACCTGAGGAATGGTATACTTTTCAGATAAACGTTCTGCTATTCCAATCAACTTTTCGTGGAAACCTTTCTCTGAATTCAATTTTAAATGAGTTGCGATTTGTAATTTCAACATCATCAAGTCAAAGCGTCGCACCACTTCGTTCACTTTCTCCGGCGACGGCAAATCCGACAAATGAGTTTCTATTTGATGAACATCGTCCGCAGATAAATTATTCCACCTTCCTCTATCTTTGAAATCATCCACATACCTCAAATTCATGTTGACTTGAAACCTCGAACGGTCTAAGTTTTTTATAGCGGCATGCAAAATATCCAACAGTTCACTAGAAAGGGCAATGTTATCAGCATCTCCAGTTTCCGCCAACAATCGACTCAACTGCAGTCTGGATTCGAAAATCAATTGAGAAATGGGTTTACTCAAAGTAGATTCTTTTCCATTCTTATTGATTCCAAAAAACTCAAAGTTCATGCACACATCAAAAATCAAGAACTCTGTCTTCTTTTGACCTGGACCAAAAACATCTGGACACAAACGAGTTCCTCTTCCTATCATTTGCCAAAATTTAGCATACGACCGTACCACTTTAAAAAACACCAAGTTCAATACTCTTGGAGCATCAATTCCTGTATCCATCATGTCTACCGAAACGGCAATTTGTGGTAAGTTCTCATTAAAATGATCACAGAATGAATCGATTAAACTTTGCGCATGCGATACTTTATTGTGAATCGAAGCAATAAAACCTGCCGGCTTATCGGGATATCTTTTTTCAAAACATTCTACAATAAACTGAGCATGATTCTGATTCACCGCAAAAATGATGGTTCTACCAATTTTATCGCCACCTTCTACTTTCAACCCCTCTTCCATTACAGTATCCAACACCTTGTTCACCGTATCTATATTGAAGAGCTTCTTATTCATTTGGCTGGCTTCAATTTCTTCTGGAAACAACCCCGTGGTTTTATCCATAAAGGTTTCCTCGTATTGCCTTTTATCTTCATCAGAAAGCTCGCTGTACTTTATTCCTTCTCGGATAAATTCTGTGGAAACATCTTGATTATTATATGGAGTCAGGTATTTAGGAACTGCTTGTTCCAAATCATAATTAAAGGTTGGATCTTTTGTTGGACAACCAAACAATTCAAATGTATTGTGATCGATACTTTCCTTCGGAGTAGCTGTTAATCCCACCACTAACGAATCAAAGTACTCAAATATAGCTTTGTACTTACTGTAAATAGAACGGTGCGCCTCATCAACTATAATTAGGTCAAAATGACCCACGCCATAAAAACGCTCGTCAGAATTACTCACATTGTCTATGCGGTGCATCATGGTTGGATACGTACTGAAAATCAACCGAACTCCATCCTGCTCCTTGTCTTCTGTTAAATCTACTGATGAAAGGTTGGGCAAATATTCACCAAAATTCCGCTTGGCCTGACGAACCAACGCATTCCGATCGGCTAAAAACAGCACCCGTTTAATCCAATTATTTTTAATCAATAAATCGACCAATGCAGCCGCTGTTCTTGTTTTACCACTTCCTGTAGCCATTACCAACAAAGCACTTCTCATGTCTCCTCTTAAGCCGTCCTTCGTCTTCACCACAAAAGAATCTGCCACTCGCTTTATCGCTTCTATCTGATAAGGTCTACCGGCGATATCAGCATTAGGGTTGGCCAAGCGAATGTCTGTTCTGGTTTTCCGTTTTTGAATCATCCACAGCAATTCATCTTTGGTGTAAAAGCCATACACCCGACGTGGTGCCGAGTAAAAAGTATCGTCCCAAATGTTGGTTTCATACCCATTGGAATAAAAAATAACTGGGCGCTGCCCGTGCATTTCCTCCAAACAATTGGCATATAAAAACGCCTGATGCTTGCCCACCTCAGCTGCCTTAGTGGTTCTTTTGGCTTCTATAATGGCCAAAGGCTTGCCCACATTGTCCCACAACACATAATCTACAAAGCCATTGCCTTTTGGATTATCTGCATTTATGGGCATTCCTTTCACCGGATATTCGATATGGTAATTGGGCTTTAAATCATACCAACCAGCTTCTTTTAGATTGACATCAATGAGGTTTTTCCTCGTTTCTGCTTCGTTGTATTCAGAAGGCACTTCGATTAATCGTTCTTCCTTTTGCTTTTTCAGAACGGCCTTCGCTTCTTTCTCTTTTTCAGCGTATCTCGCTAAAGCTTCTTCACTTTCTCTTGCTTTTTCTAATGCGGCTTCGTTTGCTTTCTGCAACGCCTCTACTCTAGCCAACAGCTCGTCTTGCTCTTTGCTTCTTTCTTTTTCTAGTTCTTTTAATTGCCTTTTTTGTGCCCCAATTTTCGGAACAAAATTCATGTCAAAAATCCCAGGCAAACTCACTTCTTCTTGGGAGTAATTTCCTGCAAACCATTTCAAAAACCCGTACAAGTATTTTATACTCACCAAGGCATCTGCAGGGTTTACTCTATTGCCATAGTGCGCTGCATTATTGCCAGTTTTTCTTACAATGTGCAACCCAGTTAGATGATGATACGGTACAATCGCCTTGATCTCCTCCTGCTCCATCAAATTCACCAACTCTTTGTTGTACGGCAAATCAATGAACTCCAGATCATGCAACAAATGCATGCATTCCTCTAAAATTAAACGGCAATAGTTGGCCGTAGAAACAGGTTCTGTATTGATCCGCTCCTCCGCCTTTTTCATCTTCTTGTAAATAGAAGACCACTCTTGTTTTAGAAACACAAAATTGCTCATGGGTTCATTTGTTAATTATTTGCCACTCCATTGTCCGAATTGGGATTTTTTGGATGATTGGATGATTGGATTTTGTTCGCATTTCAATTAATCAGTTGTATTGGGGTATTTATTATTGGGATGTCGTAAGCGTTTAACTTCCAAACTTCTTGCACCGAAATTAAGCAATAAGCCCAAATCAACTTTATAGGCTACCAAATAATTAAGCCCTTGTGCCAAGTGAACATCTTCCATTTTTACTAATGCTTTCAATTCAACCATCACAGTTTCTTCCACTAAGAAATCTACTCGACGAGAGCCAATTCCCTGTCCATCATAATAAAGTGGCATTTCTAATTCTCTTGCAAATGATAATCCTTGGTTTTTCATTTCAATAGAAAGTGCTCGTTGATAAATAACCTCCTGAAATCCGTTACCTAATACGGAATGCACCTTCATGGCGCAACCAATAATTTTGTACGTTAAATCATCCCTTATTTCTTCCATTCTATTTTTTCTTTCTTCCTTTTACAATCAAATCCAACAATCCGTAAATCCAAAAAATCCTAATTCTTACCATTTTTAAACGCCCCCTGCAACAAACTACCAAACAACTCCTCTGCCTTTACCAACTCGGCTTGGGCTTGTGCTTTTTGGACTTCTATCGCTTCTACTCTTTCTGCAAATTGGTTTTGGAGTGTGATTGGAGGGAAACCAATTTCTATATTCATTAGTTTCGAAGGAGAAGTATGTCTGACTTTAGTTCCAGTCGCATCCTTATGAACTCTTTTTCTAAAACTATCTTGATTAAAAACTGTATAAATAAATGTTGGATTAATATCTAGTTTATATTCAAATAGACCCAAACGTTGATTATGAAGATAAACCCCTTCACTTGGGACAAATAGTGTACTACCTAACAATCCTGCTGCTTGTTCTGTCATAGCAACCAATACATCTCCTTCTTTTAAAATATAATCTTTAGGAATCACTCCATTATAATATTTCTGTTTTTGACCTTGATTCTTATATCCTCCTTGTTCATAATAATTTCCAGGTGTCAATAAAGTGTAGTCGCTTTCATCAACAAAAAATTCACTTTTAAATGCAAATCCATGCTTGATATTTATATATTTATTTATAGGAAATTCATCCCACCCTTTTGGATTAGTTACCGGATCCCCAAACATGTCCAAAAACAAACTTTGGGTCAATTCATCGTATTTGGTAATGAGTGCTTTTGTTTTTTGGCGGTAGCTGTCTGCTTCATCTAAAATAGCCGCTATCTTTTTTTGTTGGGGAAGTGGTGGGAGTGGGATTTGAAACTCACCAATTGCCTTAGTGCTAATATTTGGTTGCGCAGCACCGCCTGCTTTTCTTAGTATTTTGTCTTGTAAAATTGATAGGTAATGATAAAAATATCTGTCGTTTAACTCTTGGGAAACTCCACTTTTTAGTAATCCAATTCGTTGATTTAATAAACTTGGTTCATCTTTATCGTAAAATCCATATTTACCAGTTGTAGCACCTGACAAAGCAATTAAAACATCACCTTTTTCAACTAAAAAATTTCTTTTAGTATTTAGGTTTTCTTGGTCTACAAATACACTTGATTTGTTGATTGAAACAGGCCCATTATCAAAATTTGATATTCTAATTAGAGGTACTCCTTCAGTCAGAAATTCTGAGCTTTTGAAAGCATAGCCATTTTTAATTTCACAAACAGTTCCTAACTCTACCATCCTCATTTCAACATCTCCTTTAAAGCGGTTAATGCTTGGTTTCTTTCTTGGTCTATGGCTTCAATGGCAGCTATAATGTCCGTTGGTTTTTCGTAGGCTATTTCTTCGTATTCTATTTCTTTGTAGCGGTTTATACTCAAATCCCAATCGTTGGCTTTTATTTCAGAAAATGGTACGAGAAAGGATTTGTCAGTGCGGAGGCGCAGGTGTTCCGCAGAGTGCCCTTCGATACTATTTTTTCGGTCGTCGAGTGAATTCTGAGTATCAGAATTAGTATCGAGACGCCCGGAAAAATCACTCAGGGTACTCTGCAAAGAGTGAAATCGTTCAATAATATCAGGAATGTTGTTGTCTTTTATTTCGGCGCGTTTGTCGTCTAGGCTGAAGCCGTCGGCGGTCATGTCGTAAAACCAAACGTTGTCGGTGCCGCCAGTGCCTGTTTTGGTAAAAAATAACACTGCGGTGCTTACTCCTGCATAGGGTTTAAACACACCACTCGGCATAGAAATAACGGCTTCTAGTCGGTGGTTTTGGATAATCTCCGAACGGATTTGTTTGTGTGCGTTTGAGCTTCCAAACAATACGCCATCTGGGATAATCACGGCTGCTCGTCCACCTGTTTTCAACATCCGTAGCATCAAGCCCAAAAACAACAATTCAGTCTTCTTGGTTTTCACCGTTTTCAATACCGATGCTTCTACATCGTCATAGTCCAAACTGCCCTTAAATGGCGGATTCGCTAAGATTAAAGAGAATTGTTCTCGCACATCTCCGTTGCTGTTGCTCAATGAATCTTTGCCAATTAAATTGGGTTTTTCTATGCCGTGCAATTGCAAATTCATGGCTGCAATCCGCAACATAGTAGGATCGGATTCTATTCCAGTAAACATTTCAGTATCGAAATGCTTTCTAAAGTCTGGTTTATTGAATAGTTTATCGTGGTTGTCGTGGAAGTATTCTCCGGCAGTCACCAAAAAACCAGCTGTACCGCAACTAGGGTCACAAATGGTATCGGTTTCTTTGGGTTGCACCATGTCCACCATCATTTTAATAATGTGGCGAGGCGTTCTAAATTGTCCGTTTTGCCCTGCAGATGCTATTTTAGAAAGCATGTATTCGTACAAATCGCCTTTGGTATCTCTGTCGTCCATTACTATCAGGTCGATTTGCTGCACCACTTTGTCCAACAATCGTGGAGTTGGAATCATAAAAGTGGCTCCTTTCATGTATTGCGCAAATACACCCACCGAATCGCCCACTTCTTTCATGTGGTCGAACACGGTTAACGGTCGTTTGTCTGTTGTTTTGGTAAACAAATCAAACATCGCTTCAGGATCTTTATTTTTAAACGAATTCCAACGCAACTCCGCTTCTTTGTCCGTAAAAATGGGGTTCTTCATTGTTTCACCAATCAAATTGGCTTTCTTTTCCTCAGTTATTTGTCGCTCGTCCAACCGTCTTAAAAACAACAAAAAGGTAAACTGCTCTATCACAGACAATGGATTGGCTATTCCACCGTTCCAAAATGCTTCCCATATTTTATCAACTTGACCTCTTAATTCTCCTGTTATCATGTATTGTGTTTTGCTTTAAATTCTAAGTTGTAAATATAATGTTCAATTGGGCTGTGGTGGTGGGTTAAAGGTTTATTGTTTTGTAAAATTCAAAAATGGTATCTAATACATCTAAAGGTGAGTTGAAAGTCAAACTTGCTCTCACTCCTGTCTCCACAATAGCACTAAACTCTGAATCCTTCAATTGAGCTAAATCGAAACTTATACTCATTAAAAGGGTTTGATTACTTCCACCTTCAACTACCATTTTGAATCGATTAGAATTAGGAAATTTTTCATTTAGCATTTTAATTAAATCCTCACCATTCTTTTTATGGTTATTCTTAATCACTTCAAATAGGCACCAATAGTTCTTTTTGAATCTCAATCGATTCATATCTACAAAGAATCGAAAGTTATCAGTAATCTTTTTATCCCATTTTTTTTCAATGAATATCGTGTTCTTAGAATCAAAGTAATAGTGTTTAAATCGAGTACCTATAGTTGTTGTACTAGGTCTACAACCTATTTCTTTAAAAGCAGCGTTACTCTCATTATTTACATAATTCAAAAGCTTTGTATTGGTAACCAATAACTTTTCAATATTAGTTGCCTCATTTTGGAATTGAATTAATTGCTCTTTCATAATATGTTCGGGATTATAATTTTTATACAAGTTTTTGATGTTCAAAAAGTATTCTTTTAAAAATAGTAGATGACGGTCGTCCGCTTCCAAAAAGTATTCTGAAAGGTTACTTTCTAGTTGGTTGATTAGCTCCAAATGGGTAATAGAAATGTATTCAACACCATTTTTTAGTTTGTAAAGTTTTAAGTCGCTCTTCGATTTGGAAAGTACTATGCCAATTTTATTTTTAGCTTTAACCGTATTCCAATAATCATTTAAATCATTTTTAAGTTCATGATAAATCTTATTCTCGATTATTATGGCCCAATCCTCTTTTTGTTCTTGATCTTCTTCTTTGGCTTCAGTCTCACTGTCATTACTCTCACTTTCTATTAACAGGTCAATTCTCCCACCTTTAAGTGTGGTGTATTCTCTGTAAACAGAAAAGGGAGAATCGAAATTCTCTATTTTAAAAATTCGATCTTCTCCTTCTTTACCGCCATTCAGCTTATCTGAAATACAATCCAATAAACTATTAAAAAATAGCTTCTTAAAATTGTGTTCTTCATTCTCTTGAAGGTAAAAGGCTAGGAAATTACTATTGACATTTTCCCAGCTTGGGAAGCCAGAGATATCGAAGAAATTTCTTCTTTCTTTTGGCAATTCAGGCAAGGAGTTGATTAGATCCTCTAACCATTGGTAGGGATTATTAGTCTGCGACATATTTTTTTCAGTTTTAGTTCTTTTAAGGGCTTCTAAACTAAGGATTAAAATAGATATTCGGAAATAAAAATGACTAAACAGCCAAAATTGAGTGAGAACTGAATTTGGAAAGCTATTTTCTTTACAACCGTGCTTGAAATTAATTTGCAATTCGCGAATAGCGAATTAATATACCCTTCATACATTTAATTCGGATACTGAGTGGTTTTGCTGAAAGCAAAATTGTATCGAAGTGCCCGAATTAACCACTCAAGGTACAAAATGAATTGTATCGAAGTGCCCGAATTAACCACTCGGGGTATATTAAAATTGTATCGAAGTGCCCGTATTAACTATTCATGGTGCTTTCATTTTGTATCGAAATGCACTTTTTGTTTTCAAGATAGTTTGAAGTAAACAATGGCTTTTTAGTGGCAGGATAGATCTTCGCTTTGGTCATCCTGTATTGAGGTTGCCACAAGAAAAGCTTTAATTGCAATTCTTAGAAAAGGAATTGAGAAAGCTAGGGAATAAAAAAACCTAATAATTTTATATTTACATAATATATAAAAGCCAATTACACATTTACTATTTCTACCACTCCATTCACAACATTTGTTACAAAATTTCGTACAAATAAAATAATAGACTACATTTGTAACATCAAAACCCGCCATCATGACTCCTAATACAACGCTTGGAAATAACCTGAAGCTCTTTCGAGAGAAACTAAATTTATCTCAGCAACAACTTGCTGATTATTTAGAAATTAATCGAGAAGAAGTGTCTTATTACGAAAATGCGCAACGAGCTATGCCACTTAGTCTATTGCAAAAAGCAGCACAACTTTTTGGAATAGATGAATATGATTTAGAAGAAAGTGAAATTGCAGACCAAGAGCTCAACTTATCCTTTGCATTTAGAGCTGATCAATTGCAACCGGAAGATTTGGAATCAATCGCCAAATTTAAAACCATAGCTAAGAACTATTTAAACATGATAAAGCATGGTTAATAGTGTATCGCTTTTACAAAAGCAAGCCAGTGAGTTTCGCAGAAATCATGACATTGGAAGCAACGATGCCATCCGATTTAAAAGTTTACTGCAAAACCTAAATGTAATCAGTAATTTTCAAGCACTTAGTGGAGATTTTTCTGGTATGGCTATTAAAATTTCAGCAGAAAATGTTCCCGATATTCGATTAATGATGGTAAACAGTAACCACTCATTAGGAAAGCAACATTTTACAATTTGCCACGAACTGTACCATTTGTACGTTCAAGAAAACTTTACCTCAATGACCTGCAATACCGGTCTTTTTGATAAAAAGTCGGGTGTAGAATACGACGCTGATCGGTTTGCAAGTTATTTATTGTTGCCAGAACAGGGCGTAATGAACTTGATCCCAAATGAAGAATTAGAAAAGAAAAATAAAATTACGATTCCTACTCTTTTAAAAATTGAGCACTATTACTCTTGCTCAAGATCTGCACTATGGACTAGGCTCAAGGAAATGGAGTTGGTAGGTAAAGAAACCTATGACCATTATTGCTCCAATGTAAAACGTTCTGCCATTGCGCATGGATTTACGACAAGCTTATATAAAAAAGGGAATGAAAACTTGGCTTTGGGTAACTACGGAAGCTTAGCAAGAAAGTTATTAGAGGAAGAGAAAATATCAGAATCACATTATCTATCTCTTTTAAGCGATTGGGGTGTTCCTGCAGAACAGTTAGAAAACCTTTTTAGTGAAAATTCGAATGAAGAAGAGTAAAACTAAAAAGATATTGATTGACGCAGATGTTGTTTCTCACTTTATAAGTGGCGGGGAAATTTATCTTCTCCCAAAAATTTTTCCTTTTCCATTATTTGTTCTAGATAAAGTTTATAAAGAACTTGAAAGATTCAAGAAAAAGAAAACAGAAATAGACAATTTACTCAATCAAAGAATTCTAACACTTTTTCCCTTCCCTGAAAGTGATCAAGCGGTTCGTAAGGAATATTTATATCTAAAAAACAAAGAATTTAGAGGTTCCGGAGAAAGTGCCTGTATGGCTTTAGCGAGACATTCCAGTGATATTATAGGAAGTAGTAATTTAAAAGACATTGCCGACTATTGCAAACAGCATAATATTACGTATTTCACTACACTAGATTTTATTGATTATGCTTATCAAAATGATCTCATGGATGATAAAAGGGCAGATAACTTTATTCAAAAACTTCACAGTGCCAAGCATAAAATTCCAAAAAAAGTTCAATCGATTAAAGACATTAAACCACGGAATTTCGAGATTTAGCTCAATATCTCTCTTCCAAATAAACAAAAAACCAAAAACTTTATTTCCGCTTAGATAAATAGAATGCCTCACAAAAAAGCGATTCAGAATCCTCTGAATCACTTTTTTCTTTGACCCTGCCAACTCATTTTTGAGAAGAAGCTGATTGAGTATCTAATGCGACTTTCTCTACTAGTACTGATAAAGAAGCCAGATATCGTGCAGAAGAACTCAAATTGATAATTCGTGGCAATTGACTTCGGTTGAGTTTTGAGCATCCTAAATTGGATTTACCTCAAAAAATACATTGAGTGGAATTAATGTACCCTTCAATACTATTAATTCGGACACTGAGTGGTTCATTTTGTGCCTTTGGATACAATTAATTCGGACACTGAGTGGTTTTGCTGAAAGCAAAATTGTATCGAAGTGCCCGAATTAACCACTCGGGGTAGATTAATTCTATATCGAAGTGCCTTAAAAAATACTAAGGGTACAAATTTAGCTACTCAGGTTACTTTTAAAAATTGTACGGAAATGCCCGAATTAATCAGTTGGAGTGTATTCATCGAAAGCAAAATACATTTTTTTTAAAACAAACTTTAGAACAAATCATCAAAAAAATCAACTCATTAAGGAATAATAAAAAGACTGTTTTTTATTGTAAAAAGGGGAATAAAAAATAAAGTAGAAAATTTTCTCAATAATGCTTTTAGATTTGAAATAGATTATTACTTTTGCTCTCCCGTTTGAGGGATGGACACAATATCGATTGTGTTATGTGAAGAGGATTTGAAACGGAAAGCTAGGAGAGATGGGTGAGTGGCTTATACCAGTAGTTTGCTAAACTGCCGATCTTGTAAAGGATCCGGGGGTTCGAATCCCCCTCTCTCCGCAAGAAATTGAAAGACTGGAATAGAACAGAGAAAACTGTTGAAAATTAAATCGGGGTGTAGCGTAGTCCGGTCATCGCGTTCCGCAAAAGGCGGAAAGGTAGCAGGCTCGGATTAAGCTTAAAAGAAAAAAAACAGAGAAAACTGTTTTAAAACTAAATCGGGGTGTAGCGTAGTCCGGTCATCGCGCCTGCTTTGGGAGCAGGAGGTCGCAGGTTCGAATCCTGCCACCCCGACCAAGAAAAGCCTTCTATCGAAAGATAGAAGGCTTTTTTGTTTTTGGGCGATTTGTGCTCGCACAAGCATAGAACAAAAATAAAAAAGACAAAAATCTGTGCAACAGATTTGGCTTTTCTTGTGGCAACCCCAATACAGGATGGGCCGACTGCAAGGAGGCCAACCCTGCCACCCCGAATGTTTATTTATATCACGATTTGTGCTCGCACAAGAATCGAACAAAAATAAAAAAGATAAAAAGTACATTTCGATACAAAATGAAAGCACCCCGAGTGGTTAATTCTGGCAATTCAATTTTACTTTCAGCTAAACCATTGTGTGCCTGAATTAATAGTATCGAGGGGCACATTCATTCCACTCAATGTACTTTTTAGAGGCTACTCTGGCTGAAAAAACCATACAGAATTAATCGGCTAAAGGAAGATCAATCTCGAAATATCCCTTATTTCACTTACACTAGTCTTGAAAACAATGCAATAATTACTCACTCTATAGTAATCCTATTTATTAAAAATATACTTGCCTTATCTCCTCTATCAATTATATTTGTAGTCTACCAATTGCTATTTCTTATGTTCAAGTTTCTCTCATCGTTTATTTCCATCTTATTTTTCTCTGCAGCATTTCAATCCTGCAACACTTCTACCCCACCACCAACTGAAATTGTATTAAACATTAGAGAAAGCGCAGGTGCAAGCACCATCCACCCCATCTTATTCAACGATGAATTATCTGGAAATATAGCGACCTACATTTTCCAGACGCTAACAGTTATTGATTTTAAAACGTTGGAATTAACCCCTCTATTGGCTGACTCCCTGCCAAGGGTGGCCATGTCGGATAGCGGAACTATTTCTTACTACTATCGAATACGAAAAGAAGCAAAGTGGGACAATGGCCAATCCATTACCGCTAAAGATGCAGAATTTGCCATCAAAATGAACATCATACCAAATCCTGAAGGGTTTTTGATGAACTCATTTAACGAAACCATCATCGATTTTAAATATGACCCATCCGATCCAAATGGATTCTACATCTATACTACGGGAGATTTAGTCTCCGGAGAGTTTCATTGTGGAGACATTAGTTTTATTCCACAATACTTATACGACAGTACCAATTATTTGAATCAGCTTACCGTAAAGCAAATTGCTGCTCACCGCGATTCATTGGCAGAAGACAGCAGTATGATTGCATTTCTGAATCAAGTAAATGACTTTGAATATAAAATCAATCCAAAATACATCAGTGGATCAGGGCCCTACCAACTGACCCTCCTCAATAGCGAAAGTAGAATTGAACTAGAAAAAAAGAAAGATTGGTGGGCAAATGAGATCAAAGATGAAGGCGTAGAACTGACGGCTAACGTGGATAAAATAATTATTCACGTTATTCCTGATGAGACGACTGCCCTTGCAGCGCTCAAAAATGGAAATATCGACCTCATTGGAGGAGTAACACCCAAAGAATTTACTGCCATGTCTAAAAATCCACTGTTCGAAACGAAATTCAACTTTTTGACGAGTGAGATCTTGGCCTATTATTCCATTGGATTAAATCTAAATCACCCAATATTGAGCAAAAAAAATAACCGAAAAGCATTGGCTCACCTAATTGATGTGGATAAAATAATAGATATTGTAGCCTATGGTTTGGGAGAAAGAGTAGTTGGCCCACTGCCATTAAAATTCGAAAAGCAATACAATAAAAACATCATTCCTTATCCGTTTGACCTTGAAAAAGCGAAAGAATACCTCGCAAAGGAAGGTTGGAAAGATTTAGATGGAGACGGTGTTTTAAACAATACGTTGAATGGTATAAAGTCAACTTTTGAGCTAGATTTCCTTTTTAATTCAGGGAATGAAAGTAGAAAGATGATCGGTTTAATCTTAAAAGAAGCCGCCGCTAAAGTGGGGATTAAAATCACTTTGAAGGAATTAGAGTGGTCCATTTATTTAGAAAACGTGCGAAACAGTAATTTTGATTTATACTTTACTGGCAAAGTATTCCCTCCTCTTCCACGGAACCATGAAAATACGTTTCATTCAAATGCCATCACAACTGGCGGTAACCACATCGGCTTCAATTCAACTGAGGTAGATCAAATCATTGATTCGTTAAACAAAACAACAGATCCAGCCATTCGACTAAAGCTCAACTACCGTTTTCAAGAAATCGTGCACGAAGAAGTACCTTACATTTTTCTTTATGCCCCATTGGAGCGCATGATTATATCAAAAAAATTCACCAATTATTCTTTATCGTCCATGCGACCAGGGTTTTGGGCACCTGGATTCAAACTCAGTGAATAAATGCTGCAATATGTAATCAAACGTATTCTTCTTGCGATTCCTACTTTTATAGGTATCTCGTTAATCGTGTTCTTCATTAGCATCAACACGCCAGGCGATCCTATGAGAATGATTCTCGATGAACGAACGTTTGATATGGAAAACGATGTTTCTAGAGCCAACATTGAAGCGAAAATAGCTACCATTAGGAAACATTTTCATTTAGATTTACCGCCTTTCTATTTTACAATTACTGATCAAACCCAATCGGACACGTTGTATCGGATTAAAGATCATGAAATGAAGCAGCATCTTTCTAAGATTGCTTTTCAAAGTGGCAATTGGTCGGATGTAAACGAGTATCACCAGGCAATTGAAAGGGTAATTAATGACGCCTATTCCAATAACTCTCAAGAGAAGAATAAAATATTGCACCTCATTGAGGAACTAAAAAGACAAAACTCAACTGAGCAATTGATGCAACAATTGATTGCTTTTAAATTTTCACCAAAGAGTGACAACCTTTCCTTTTCTTTTAAAATGCTCGAATACAATATTCTTAAATTAAATTCCAACAGTGATATTTTGGCAAGATATATCCCTCAATTCATTTGGTATGGAAGTGAGAATCAATACAGCTATTGGATGGCCGATTTCTTTTCGGGTGATTTTGGAACGTCTTACAGAGATCGCAAACCCGTGGGATTAAAGATAGGAACCGCTTTAAAATGGACGCTGATCATTAGTTTGATATCAATACTGCTCAGCTACTCTATTGGGATTCCATTGGGCGTATACAGCGCCAAAAAACACAACAGTCCCGTTGAACGAATTATTTCAACAACTTTATTCAGCATCCACTCCATCCCATCTTTCTGGTTAGCTAGTTTGCTCATTATTTTCTTGGCGAGTTATGAGTATTTTCCAATTTTCCCGAGTTATGGACTTGGACTTTTTGATCATCACGAATCTACTTTTTCTGAATTCATGGACTTGGCTTATCATTTAGTATTACCTGTCATTTGTTGGTCCTACTCTGGCATTGCCTATATCAGTGAACAAACCAAACGATCAGTATTAAATGAACTATCCTCGGATTACATTCGAACTGCTAGGGCGAAAGGATTGGGCGAAAAACAAATCTATTGGAAACATGCGTTTAAAAATGCGGCCTTTCCATTGATCACTCAATTTGGAAACCTATTTCCTGCTTTAATCTCTGGCTCATTTGTCATTGAATACATTTTTGCCATCCCCGGTATAGGAAAGTTATTACTCGATTCCATCGCATTGCGCGATTACCCCGTAGTCTTTAGCATTCTAATGATTAGTGCAGTTTTAATCTTAGTCGGAACATTGGTATCAGATTTATTATATCTAAAGTTTGACAAAAGAGTTTCATTATCTAAACAAATGGCTGTATGAAACTAATCAACTATATACGCCACTCATCTCCTGTTTTGTTTTGGTCATTAATTGGCCTCTTTTTAGTCGGTCTATTGGCCAATTTTATTGCAAATGATCGCCCACTATTCGCTTCCAAAAAAGGCGAATTAGTCCTGCCTTTTTTAGGAGACCACAACCCAATGTTGATCCAAGAATCCTACGATTGGAAAATAATGGCGCTTGTTCCCTACTCGCCCCAGTCTTTAGATTACAACAATGTGAAATCTGCAAGCCCATTTGAAAGTCAGCAAGTGGAGAGCTTAAGATACCGCCATTGGCTAGGCACAGATGAATTAGGAAGAGACATCCTTTCAGGAATTATTCATGGTACTCAACTGGCGCTTTTTATTGGAATTGGTTCAATGCTCATCGCTTCGATAATTGGATTATTTTGGGGTGCAATAGCGGGCTTTTTTGGTGATAATTCGCTAAAGGTTACTTGGATCAATATCCTTCTATTACCTATTTCTATTTTTATCGGCTACTTCTATGGTTTTCATCAAAGCACATTCTCTGTAGACTCGACCACCTTTTCTTTGGTTCAAATCGCAGTGATCAACCTTGCTTTCATAGCCTTATCAATTACCATTTGCTTATACATTAGTCAGTATTTGCATCAAATTTTAAAACTTAAACGACTCGTTACCATCCCCATCGATTTACTAATTAGTCGAATAATAGAAATTGTAAAATCAGTTCCTGTATTGTTCTTAGTCATTAGTTTAGCGGCTTTAGTCCAACCATCTGCATGGAACATTATTGGCATTATCGGACTTTTAGCTTGGACCAATATAGCGCGATACAGCAGAGCTGAAGTACTCAAAGTGAAGAACAAACCTTTTGTAGAATCAGCCAAAGCCTTAGGCTATTCAAATGCACGAATTTTATTCAAACATGTGCTTCCGCTTTCCATACAATCTGCTAGTGTCTTTATTGTTTTTGGGATTGCCGGTGCCATTCTTATGGAATCTACACTCTCATTCATCGGCATTGGAATTTCTGCCGAAGAAGTCAGTTGGGGCAGTATACTATCAGAAGCTCGAAAAAGCCCTTCTTCATGGTGGTTGGCCGTATTCCCAGGCTTAGCGATATTTATGACACTCTACCTTTTCAATCGATTAGCGACGGTAATCGAGGACCGAAATCGAAATTAATCTGGATCCGGATAAGCTATCCGAACATGATAAATATTCATTAACTTCTTCTTAAACATCTTCTTAATAGTACTGATGTCTTTAAAAGTAATGTCGGCATTGGCATACTGACCTTCGTCGATTTGATTTTGAATAATTCCATCCACCAACTTTTCAATGCTTTCTGTGTCGTACACTTTTAAACTTCTAGAAGCCGCTTCTACAGAATCCGCCATCATTAAGACCGAAGTTTCTTTGGAGTAAGGTATCGGCCCTGGGTATCTAAAATCATCTTCATTGATTTCAATATCGGGGTTTTGATCTTTGTAATTCATCAAGAAAAAACGCACCTTACTCGTTCCGTGATGGGTTCGAATAAAATCAATTATGATATCCGGTAATTTATATTTTTTAGCAATCTTAATTCCGTCTTTTACATGATTGATAATAATCTGCACCGACTCTTCTGGACTCAATTCATCATGTGGATTGATGTGAGTCGCTTGATTCTCGATAAAGTACATGGGAGCATTCATTTTACCAATGTCATGATACAATGCGCCTACCCTAACCAGCAATGAATTCCCGCCAATGGCTCGAATGGCTTCTTCTGCTAAATTAGCGACCTGCAATGAATGCTGAAAAGTACCTGGTGCTTTTAAATTTAGCTGCCTCAACAACTTATTATTGGTATCGGCAGTTTCCAATAAGGTGACTTCTGAAACAAATCCAAACAGTTTTTCAAAAACATAAATCAATGGATAAGCAAACAAAGTCAACATGGCACTCCCCAAAAACCAGGCAATTGCATTGTAATTGATCGTCGCAATGTCTCCTTCCTGAACAATGCTAATTCCAAAAAAACAAACACTGTAGATTGCAAAAATAATAGCCGATGATATAAATAATTGACTTCTGTTTTTTAAGCTCAACACACTAAAAATGGTCACAATTCCTGTGAGCATTTCGATTAAGATAAATTCATAGGGGTTTGGGGCAATAAATCCGACAATTAGAATCGTCACTAAATGAGTAAACAAGGCGGTCCGAGTATCGAAAAATGTACGAACGATAATGGGCAACATGCAAAATGGCACCAAATAAATGCTAAATACATCAATGCTCAATGACACTTCAGCGCCTAGCACAAACAATACAATTAATAGCAGCAAGAAACTCAATTGCAAATCACTAGAAATAATCTTCTTACGAAATAAAAAGAGGTAAAGAGCCAATAATAAGAGGACCAATGCCACCAACAATACTTGCCCGAAAAGGATATAATAGAACTGATTTCCTCCACCCACTTGATTTTCAAACTCCATTTTGAGCGATTGAATCATCTGCAACTTTTTACCATCAACAATTTCTCCTTTAGAGATGACGCTTTCGCCCCGCACCACTAACCCTTCTGTCAGTGATATTTTTTGAATACTTTCCTGATAGATCTGATTTGTTGTGGCCTCATCAAAAAAGATATTTTGTTCCAACACTTCTTCAAAATAGAGCAATGCCGCAGATTTAAAGCTCTTTTCAAGTTCATTCAAACTTTCGTCAAATGCTGCATATGCAGTTCTCGCCGTAAACAACTCACGCAGTTCTTTGGAAGAAACTAAATTCCCTTCTATCAACTCTATAGAATAATCCTCCGATTTGTTTTCTATGGAAGGAGTCAGCTGAACGACGCCTTTCTTATAGATTGTGGAAACTTCCTCTTGAACCGATTTTAATTGATTCAAAAACAATTCTTTTGAATTAAAAGCAAATTCTCCTTTCTCAAATTCTTGTGATAATTGCTCACTTATTTTTTTAGTAACCTTATCAACAACAGCCGTATCTACCTTAAAGTATAATTTCTTATTCTGTTCAAGCTCTTCTCGCTCCTTGGCTAATTTCTCAGCAGGTTTATAAATCGGAAAGTCAAAGGTTGCTATCAGGTCAGAATGCCCCCATGGTTTTCCTTTCTGAAACTCGTATTTAAACTTTGCTTCCTTAGGGAATATGAATACAATAACAACTATAGCAGCTATGAATATGAATAACTTAAAAAATCCATCGTATTGATCTCTAAAAAAATTCAACAATTGTTTCATGCACCTCTATTTTTGATACTACGAAAGTAATACAATTCAATTAAACCAAGTGCAATCATTCAATTAGAAAAGGTTTCTCTAATAGAACTTAAATAATTAATTTCGCAATGAATTTATTGAATAGAATCTTAAAACAATAATGATGATAAAAGACGTATATATCGTATCGGCAGTAAGAACTCCAATGGGAAGTTATGGTGGTGTATTGGCATCTGTGCCTGCTACTAAATTGGGTGCTACTGCAATAAAAGGAGCAATTGACAAAGCCGGAATTTCTGCTTCAGAAGTTCAAGAAGTTTTTATGGGCAATGTATTGCAAGCTAACTTAGGTCAAGCACCTGCAAGACAAGCTGCAATTTTTGCTGGTTTGGGTCAAAATGTACCTTGTACGACAGTAAATAAAGTGTGTGCATCAGGAATGAAATCAGTGATGTTGGCTGCTCAAAGCATCATGTGTGGTGACAATGACGTAGTAATAGCTGGTGGTATGGAAAACATGTCTTCGGTTCCCTATTACATGGAAGATACAAGATGGGGAGCTCGTTTGGGTAACAAAACGGTTGTCGATGGTCTTGTTAAAGACGGATTAACTGATGTCTATAACAATTATCACATGGGAAATGCAGCTGAGCTTTGTGCATTAGAATGCAATATCTCAAGAGAAGATCAAGATGATTTCACAATTGCATCTTATGAGCGTTCAGCAAAAGCATGGTCTGAAGGAAAATTTAACGACGAAATAGTTCCTGTAGAAGTTCCTCAAAGAAGAGGTGATGCAATCATCGTATCTGAGGACGAAGAATACAAGAATGTAAAAATGGATAAAATCAGAGATTTACGTCCTGTATTTCAAAAAGATGGTTCGGTAACTGCTGCCAATGCTTCTACCTTAAATGATGGTGCTTCTGCCCTATTGTTGATGAGTAAAGAAAAAATGGAAGCGTTAGGGTTGAAACCAATCGCAAAAATTAGAGGGTATGCTGATGCTGCTCAAGCACCAGAATGGTTTACTACCGCTCCTTCTTTGGCGATGCCAAAAGCAATCGAAAAGGCTGGTTTAACAACTGCTGATGTTGATTTCTTTGAATTAAACGAAGCTTTTGCTGTTGTAGGAATAGCAAACAATCAAAAAATGGGATTGAATCCTGAAAAAGTAAACGTAAACGGAGGTGCTGTTGCATTGGGTCATCCACTTGGAAGCTCTGGTTCTAGAATCATCGTAACGTTGATCAACGTATTGAAACAAAACAATGGAAAACTAGGTGCTGCCGGAATTTGCAACGGCGGTGGTGGTGCTTCTGCCATTGTAATCGAAAATATTTAATTTTTTCTACGGTCGAATTGGATTCATTCAATTCGACCGTATTTTTTCTCTAGCCTTTTATTGATGAAATACGGTATTTGTAATTTAAGTGTTGTCCCAGGACGTCTAGAAGCTTCAGACAAAAGTGAAATTGTAACCCAAGTTTTATTTGGTGAACTATTGAAAGTCTATGAGCAAAAGCAATCTTGGTTTCGTTGCAAAACGGTTCCAGATAATTACGAATGTTATATTGATTCAAAACAATTTAGTTGGATTGAAGAAGAAGAATTTCAACTACTAAAGAAAACACAACCTGCACTTTCTGCTGACTTGGTTCAAGTTTCTCAGCGTGTTTCAGACGATCAAATTATTCCGATTGTAATGGGGAGTAATTTGTACAATCATGAAGCAAGCAAATTCTCAAATGCCAACGAAACGTATTTATTTGAGGGAAATGTATATCCATTAGATAAAAAACCTGCCAAATCTCGATTGAAAGAAAATGCATTTATGTATTTGAATGCACCTTACTTATGGGGCGGTCGTTCTCCTTTTGGAATTGATTGTTCGGGCTTTGTGCAATTGGTGTACAAATTAAATGGCCTTCAATTGCCGAGAGATGCCTCCGCTCAAGCTAAAATTGGACAAACGTTGTCCTTCATTGAGGAAGCTGAAGAGGGCGATTTAGCCTTTTTTGACAACGATGAAGGCAACATTATTCATGTAGGAATAATGTTGGAAAACAACCGCATTATTCACGCTTCAGGGAAGGTTCGTATTGACCGAATCGACCACCAAGGCATCTACAATGTTGATACAAAAAGATACTCCCACCGACTTCGATTAATAAAATCAATCATATAACTGTATGAACTGGAGAGCATTTTATCCGATTGTTTGTTGTCTACTATTTTTCATCTCCTCTTGTCAGGTGAGTAAAAAGACAGCGCCATTGGCTAATGTGCACACCAAAGTGGACAAAGCAGATGCCCCTTTGCCCAAAAAGAATGATAAAAAAAAGGCGAAAGACGATAAAAAGGAGAAGAAAAAAGCAGTAGCTCCCATCATTAAAAAGGAAGCAGAAGACACACTAGCCTACTTGAGAAAAAAATACGCGCCACTTTTAAGCACAGTGCAAGACAGTATCAAAAATCTAGAACTGTATAAAGTGATTGATGAATGGATGGGCACTCCTTATAAATATGGAGGTCAAAGTAAATCAGGGACAGATTGTTCTGGGTTTGCAGGCATTTTATATACCAATGCATTCTCGGTTTCTTTAGCAAGAAGAGTCTCTGAAATTCATAAAACAATTCCCACTTTATTAAAGTTAGAAGAACTAAAAGAGGGTGATTTGGTATTTTTTGATATCGGAAAAAGAAAATTATCACATGTTGGTGTATATTTAACCAATGGTAAATTTGTGCACGCTTCCACATCACAGGGAGTAGTAATCAGCGATTTAAATATGGCCTATTATAAAAAATACTTCCGTTGTGGAGGTAGAATTATTAAATCTTAAAATTAATACACACTATGAAAACTAAAAACATTTCGTTCTCTATCTTAACTGCTTTGATCATCATAGCTACAGTAGCTTGCGGAGCTAAATCTTCGGAAGAAAATAAAACAAACGAAAAAGCTGGATTGGAAGTAATCACACCAGCACCTGAAAAAGCAGAAGCTAAAAAAGAAGAAGGTTTGTTTGCTGAAATCAATACTACAAAAGGAACTATACTAGTGCAATTAGAGTTCATTAAAACGCCTTTAACTGTTGCCAATTTCGTTGGATTAGCGGAAGGAACAATTGAAAATACTTTTAAAGCTAAAGGAGTTCCATTTTATGATGGAATCGTATTTCACAGAGTAATTCCTAATTTCATGATTCAAGGTGGAGATCCAACTGGTTCAGGAATGGGAGACCCAGGTTACAAATTTAGAGATGAGATTGATGCTACATTAAAACATGACAAGCCAGGGGTTCTATCTATGGCGAATTCGGGTCCTGGAGGAACAAATGGAAGTCAGTTCTTTATTACACACAACGAAACTCCTTGGTTAGATGGAAAGCACACTGTATTCGGCTATGTGGTAGAAGGTCAAAATGTGGTAAATGCCATTCAGCAAGGTGATGCAATCGAAACGATTAAAATAATTAGAGTAGGAAAAGAAGCGAAAGCATTTGATGCTGCTAAGGTATTTGCAGAGATGAAATAATCAGCATAAGATATAGTTACTAGAAACGTCGAGTTCCCTTGGAGTTCGACGTTTTTATTTTTGCTGGATTTTAAGTTCCATTAATTTCGCGATTTCTAAGCTTTCTGCTTCGGCACTTTTTAATTCTACAATTAATTTGACCGCATTTTTTTCAAACACCTTATATTCTTTTCTCATTTTCTCATTGAAAGCTGGTAGCACATTTAACCCTGTTTGTACTCCTATCACTTTGTTTCTAAACTTCTGCATCAAGACTCCTAAAAACAATACTGTTTTTCTAGCCTTCACCAATTGTGTAAACTCCGATTTTTCTTGATTGTAGTATTTTAATGATTCAACATAAAAGGCCAAGGATTCGAGAATGCACTTTTTAAACAATTCAATATTTTCATTGATACTGCCATTAAAAACTTCCAGTTCCTCTAAAATGAATTGCCCCACCTTTTCAATACTGTTTTCTTCCAAATTGGCATCTAACCCATTTTCAATCTCAGAAATATTGTTCATTTGGTGTCGAACTCGCGTATTCAAATTGTTGATTTGGGTCACCATTTGACCATAAGTACTGGCCAAGTTTTTATAGGCACTCCTTCCATTCTCAAGTTGTTCTATGAATATTTGATCATTATAATCTTCCATTTGTTGCAGGTTAGTGATTTAAATAATACTTAATTAATCAACCAATTAAAATACTATCAACTACTAAGCTAATAAAAAGCAATGATAAATAAAATAAGAGAATGCTTAGAAAAGGTTAAAAAGCGCCATTGCATAGATATAATACCTTGCAAATCGTGTCAATCCAAACAATGCCAATAATGGGAATGGATAACGAACCATACCGGCAGTCATACAAACCGGAGAAAAAGGCAAAGGGAATAATGCAGCGAAAACGACTACAAATCCGCCCCACTTTCTGATCAAATCAAAATGTGAAAGAAATTTGTGTTGAATGTATTTTTGAACTTTGTGTATTTTACCAATATATCTTCCGATAAAATAGGCTATCATACCACCACTGTAGGATAAAAAGGCCAAAAGCAATAATAAAGTGTAAGGAGATTCTTTTCCACCGGCCCAGACGATAAATAAGTCTGGAGGAATCAACCCTAGTATAATTTCAGAAAGTGTAAAAAATGTAAGTATCGCTGTATCGCTAAAACTAGAGAACATAAATTCCATCGCACTATCGACATCAATTACATATTTATTCAATGCAAATAGACCAACCACAAGGATGCCAATTCCAATTAAAAACCGGACAGTATGCTTTAACAAAAACGGATAAAGTCCTGTTCGTCTGTAATATATATGATACAAATGCATCTTATATTTGAAACTTCGGTGATTGACTGTTGATTCCTTTTTCATGTGTGTATTAGAGAGGGGCATTTATTACGATTGCAAAAATAGGGTTATTCTTCTATTAGTTGGTAGTTAATTTTAGTTAACTGACTACAAACAGATTAGTTGACTAAAACTGACCAGTTGACATCATAACCAAGGTACAAGCTTCAAAGGCATCTACGCCACTATCCAATGCTTTTTGCATGAATTCTGAATTTTCTGTTCCGGGATTAAAGATGAGTCGTTTTGGCTTTAATTCGTTTAGAATGTAATCGTAATACTCTGGTTGATTAGAAGGTCCAACATAAAGTGTAACGGTATCTACACCATCAATTGGCTTCAATTCCTTAATTATTTCCAGGCCATTTACTTCTCCATTTTTTATACCAATAGGAACAACTTCATGCCCATTGGCCATTAATTGATGAATGCAACGAAATGAATATCGAGATGGATTTGTTGAAGCACCTATTACTACTGTTTTTTTACTTTTACTCATTTCACTATTTTCAATTGTTTTAACATTCTAAGTTAGAAAATCAACACCATAAAACACCCGTTTTTATTCAGATTTGAGCTAACTTTAACAAAATTTAAATTTCATGAATAAGATACTATTGTTAGGTTCAGGTGAACTAGGAAAAGAATTTACAATTGCTGCTAAACGATATGGACAAACAGTTATTGCAGTAGATAGCTACCCAAACGCACCTGCGATGCAAGTTGCTGATGGATTTGAAGTCATCAATATGTTAGATGGAGAAGCATTGACTAAAATTGTAGATAAACACCAACCAAACATCATCGTTCCTGAAATTGAAGCCATTCGGACTTCCCTTTTTTATGATTTTGAAGCCAAAGGAATTCAAGTGGTGCCTTCTGCCAAGGCTGCTAATTACACCATGGATCGTAAAAAGATTAGAGATCTGGCTGCAAAAGACTTGGGTTTAAAAACCGCTAATTATCGATATGCTACCACACTTGAAGAGCTAAAAGAAGCTGTAAGTAGTGTTGGAATGCCATGTGTGGTAAAACCATTGATGTCATCTTCCGGTAAAGGTCAGTCTACGATTAAAGCTGAATCCGAAATAGAAACAGCATGGACCAATGCCAACACCAAAGGTAGAGGCGATCAATTGGAAGTCATTGTGGAAGCTTTTATTCAATTTGATTCAGAGATCACATTATTAACGGTCACCCAAAAAAATGGTCCTACTCTATTTTGTCCGCCAATCGGTCATCGACAAGAAAGAGGAGATTACATGGAAAGTTGGCAACCAGCGCACATTTCTGATGCCCAATTAAAAACTGCGCAAGACATGGCTGCTAAAGTCACTGCGGAATTGAAAGGAGCAGGAATTTGGGGCGTAGAATTCTTTTTAGGCGAAGACGTTTATTTCAGTGAGTTATCGCCACGGCCGCATGATACTGGGATGGTGACGCTAAGCGGATCTCAAAACTTTAATGAATTTGAATTACACGCTAGAGCTGTATTGGGTTTGCCCATTCCTGAAATTACTCAAGAAAAACATGCTGCCAATGCGGTAATTCTGTTTCAAAAAGATGAAGTAAAAACACCAGAATATTCTGGCCTAGAAAAAGCTGCAAATTATCCGAAATCAGACTTTAAAATTTTTGGAAAACCAACAACTCGACAATATAGAAGAATGGGAATAGGAATCGCTTACGATTCAGTTGGAACTGATGTAGATGCATTAAGAAAAAAGGTAAAAGCCATTGCTGACGAAATAAAAGTGGATTAATTGAGCCAATGTTAGCCATCTGCATTCCTATATACAATCAACGGATAGAACCTCTGCTAAATGCATTGGAACAGCAAATTGTTGCGATCAGTTATCCCATCGAAATTGTATTGATTGATGATGCCTCAGATGCAGCTATTCAACATCTAAATTTTAATGTTGCCTCAAAACACCGATACGTCGTTTTGGAACAAAATATTGGTCGTTCAAAAATCAGGAATCGGTTTCTGAAACACACTTCTGCTGACTATTTATTGTTCTTGGATTGTGATGCTTTAGTTCAAAATGAATCCTTCATATCCAATTACATACTATCTATTCAGCAAAATCTACAGGTAGTTTGTGGCGGGAGACTGAACAGCTCTGAACCGCCAGAAAGAGCACAGTACTTGAATTGGAAATATAGCGTAAACAGAGAAAGCAGTTCGATTGAAAAGCGGAAAGAACAACCGAATCAATCCTTTATGACCAACAATTTCTTAATCAAACGCACCATTTTTGAGGCAGTCCTTTTTGATGAAAGTTTGAAGGATTATGGTCATGAAGACACCTTATTTGGCTTTGAATTGTATAAACGAGGGATTACCATTACTCACATAGAAAATCCCATATTCAATGGGGATATAGAAAACAATGTGACCTATATCAATAAAACTGAAAAGGGGTTAATCAACTTGGAGAGGATTTGTAAAAATTTAAACAATGATCCAGAATTCATTTCATCCGTTAGACTTTTAGATTATTACTTCTCTATTCAAAACACTACCACACTTCAGTTTATTCGAATAAGCTTTCAATTGTTTCACAAATTGACATTAAATTATTTAAAATCAGGATATGGCAGCTTGAAATTATTCGACTTTTATAAGTTAGGGTACTTTGATAGTATCAGGGAAAATAAATAGTGAAAGAAGTTAGAATAAGGCTATCATTTTAATCAAAACTTTTCGCCTTAAAACGAAAAGTTGAGGCTAATTCCAGTAGTGAGTGACTTAAATTTTACAACAGAATTATTGGTGTATTCAACGGTTTTAAAATCTATAGTTTGAGAATCTTTTCCAGATAAACTAAAAAGTCCCTCATCGTATTTGGCAAATAAACCAATACCGATATGATCAGTAATTGAAAAATTAGCTCCCATTTTAAAACCATACACTACACTCACTGCACTTTTTTCTACAACACTAATTCTTACATATGTCCGACCATCATTTGGATTCGACTCATCATAAAAATTATAATGTTGTTCAGGATTAATAAACTTCGCTCTACCAAAATATGGATTAAAATAAAAATAATGTTTTCCATTGGTCCTTGCTTCTGCGCCAACCACAAATGCAGTAAGGTTATAATCTCTATTACCTGTACCTACTGAATTCATATAAAATGAGTTGACACCTTTTTTTTGATCAAATAGGTCCTCATTCATTTTCATTTTTCCAGAAGTGAAGCCCATCGTTACTGCTACATTTTTAGATACTGAAATAGCGTAATCGATACTAAAACCCAATCCTACTTCTGCAAAACCTACTTCATCGGATGCTAAGTCTCCTAGAGGACTCATTGATCCTAAATTAATTGAAATTCTATTTTTGTTTGGCACTTGGCTTTCTTGGGCAAATACACAAACGGTGAGCATTGTAAAAAGGGAGGTAATGAGCAGCTTTTTCATTATTCTATAGTAAGGTTTAGTATTTGATTTTATTCTAAATACTGGCTCATAAATATACGAATTAGATTCTACTCAATTTTAATTGAAAGAGTTTCAATTTATCCAAAAATAATGAAAACAACATCTTAACCAATGCTAAAGCTCTCTCTAAATAGGTTGATTTTCTTGTAAATCTAGAGTGATAGAGGATCTTTCAAACATCTCTTTATCAATTCTAAGCCTTCAAATATTAATGCTTACATTTTTACACAACTAAGATTCAAATCACTCAAGATCAAAATATCGCAACTTAATACTATTCATTTTTTACACAGTTGGCTTTTCGATTCTCATTATTCAAATGGCTAAATTGAAAACTAAAAATCCCCATTTATAGTTGTAGTAAGTATTCATATTAGTTGAATTCAATACCATCAATAGATTCCATTATCCAATTACCCTTTTTTTTCTAGCCCATCCACATAAGCTTTAAAGTTATTTAAGATAGCTTGCCATCCTCCTTTTTGCTGTTCTGCACTGTTTTCGTCCTCTACATCAAATTCCGTTAAAACCTGAACATTGCCATTCAATTCATTGAATGTTGTCACTACCTTTCTGCCATCAGACAAGGCATATGAAATCTTTTTAAATTCAATAATTTCGTCGTAAACTCCTTCAAAATCAAATCCAAAACTTCCATCTTTGGCTTCCATTCTAGAAACCATTTTACCGCCTACTCTTAAATCATTCTCGGCAGAAGGACAATGCCATTCTTCAGATGCGAAATTCCAATTTACGATGTGCTTTGGTTGCGTCCAATAATCCCAAACATTCTTTTTCTCAGCATTTATATTTGCCTCTACAACTATCTTTGTGCTCATCTTTATTGATTTTTAAAACAGGTAAATTTATTGGTTTATCAGTAAACTTAAAAAGGTTATCTTAAAATATTAGGGATAAATCTTATCAAAATATTTCACAATTGTGAATGAAAAGAATTCTAGGTAATTTTATTTTAGTGATTCACTTTAGAATTAAATAACAGGATTTCAATCTTTAAACCCCATGTGCTACGATATCAAAACAAGCCTAAATGCCCAATTAAAAAAAGCAAAAAGAGAGAATAATTCATCAGTCATTGCCGAAATAGAAGAGCAAATGGCACCGATGACTGATTTGCCTTTGTTTCATTCATCTGGATTTGATCATCCTAAATTATTTATTTACACCGCACAATCACCTTCGGTTCCTATCATAGCCAATTGGGGATTAGTACCCGATTGGATAAACGGAGAAAAACAAAAAAATGACCTATGGAACTCCACTTTAAATGCAAGGGGTGAATCTATTTTTGAAAAGCCCTCCTTTAAAGATGCTGCTAAAAATGGCCGATGTATTGTCTATATCGATGGGTTCTATGAACATCACTATCGAAGTGGACAACGAATTCCGCATCTGATCTTTCATAAAAATAAAGAACCACTCGCAATAGCCGGCCTCTGGAACGAATGGAAAAATGAACAAGATGGATTGGTCATCAATACTTTTTCCATTGTGACTTCTCCAGCCAATAAGCTGATGAGTGAAATCCACAACAATCCAAAAATTGAAAGTGCACGGATGCCGCTCATTCTTTCTGAAGCTGATGAGGCCATTTGGTTAGACCCTAAAATTGAGTCAGAAAAAACAATTAATTCGCTAATAAAAGCTTCCCCAGACGGAGAATTGGACGCCTATACGGTTCGAAAATTAAAAGGCAAATCTTACCTCGGAAATGTTGAAAAAACAACTGAAAGGTTTGAGTACACTGAAATGAATACTTTGTTTGACTAGGCTAAAGTAAAAAACCCTTTCAGCTAATTTACATCAACTAAAAGGGTTTCCTCAATCCAAATCTCTTTATTTCTTTATTCACTAAACAGACTGTCTACAAATGCTTTTCTATTAAACACTTGTAAATGCTCAATGCCTTCGCCAACACCAATGTATTTCACAGGAATTTTAAATTGATCTGAAATTCCAATCACCACACCACCCTTGGCGGTTCCATCTAGTTTGGTTAAGGCCAATGCATTTACTTCAGTTGCTAATGTAAATTGTTTCGCTTGTTCAAAGGCATTTTGACCAGTGGAGGCATCCAAAACCAATAAGATTTCATGCGGTGCATCAGGAATTAACTTCTGCATCACTCGCTTAATCTTACTCAACTCATTCATCAAGTTGACTTTGTTGTGCAATCGACCGGCTGTATCAATAATGACAACATCTGCATCTTGTCCGATCGCTGACTGCAAGGCATCAAAGGCCACTGAAGCAGGATCTGCACCCATTCCTTGTGTCACCACTGGAACATCCACTCGTTCACCCCAAATTTTCAGTTGATCAACCGCTGCGGCTCTAAATGTATCTGCAGCCCCTAAGACTACTTTATAACCAGTCTGCTTCAATTGATACGCTAGTTTACCAATGGTAGTCGTTTTACCAACTCCATTTACACCAACCACCATAATCACATATGGTTTTTTATCTTTTGGAATAGAGAATTGGGTATAATCTGACGTATTGTTTTCAGCCAATAAGGCTACGATCTCTTCATTTAGAATCGCATTCAATTCTGATGTATTGACAAATTTATCTCTCGCTACTCGTTCTTCAATTCGACCAATGATTTTCAATGTCGTGTCAACACCGACGTCAGAAGTCACCAAAATTTCTTCAAGGTTATCTAAAACCTCATCATCTACTTTAGATTTACCAATAATGGCACGACTTAGTTTACCAAAAAAATTTTCTTTTGTTTTGGATAGACCTTCATCGAGGTGCTCTTTCTTCTTTTTGGAAAAAATATCAAATAATCCCATAGGTGTATATAAAAAAAGCTTCCCCCAGTACGAAAGAAGCTATTAATTTTATGTAAGAACGATTACTTCTTAAAGAAGTCGTTCACATTATCGTTAAGTATAATCTCTTGCTTAAAAGCATAAGATCCTGTCTTTTCAGACTTCACCATTTTAATAACTTTAGTGAAACTTTTTGCTCCTTGCTTCTGTAACGATGCTACTACTTTCTTAGCCATAACTAATAACTTTTACTTAATTTCTTTATGAACCGTCATCTTCTTCATGATCGGGTTGTATTTTTTAAGCTCCATTCTCTCAGGAGTATTTTTTCTGTTTTTAGTAGAGATGTAACGAGAAGTTCCCGCTAATCCACTCTCTTTGTGCTCTGTGCACTCCATGATGATCTGGATTCTGTTTCCTTTACCTTTTTTTGCCATTGGTCTATTTATTTTATAGAGGGGGCAAATTTAAGTAATTATCTCTTAAAGAACCAACCTTTAGAAAAATTATTTTTACTTAAAATTCAGCCTCCATTTTCATCATTTCCTCAATTGCTTCAATTGTTCTCGGCGCTGCTTCTGATAAGTTTACCGGCTCACCATCAGTGATTAAAATATCATCTTCAATCCGAACACCAATGTTCCACCATTTCGGATCGCAATCCGATCCTTCTGAAATGTATATTCCAGGCTCTACAGTTATCACATTACCCGCTTGTAAATTCTCATATGTTCCCCAATCGTGCACATCCAACCCTAAATAATGAGAAGTACCATGCATAAAATAATTACGTACTTCTCGCTTATCCTTAATGATTCCTAACTTCAATAAACCCTCAGTTATAATTTCTGTTGTAGCTTCATGTGTGCTCTTAAATGGATTGCCAACTTTGCACGATCTGATACCAGCATTTTGAGCTTTCAATACCAAATTGTAAATGGCCTTTTCCTCTTCAGAGAACTTTCCATCAACTGGCAATGTACGTGTGACATCTGCTGTATATCCTCGATACTCCGCCCCTACATCACTTACTAACAAATGGTCATTTGATAGTTTTTTACGATTGCTTACATAATGCAGCACACAACTGTTCTCTCCACCGCCCTGTATAGATGGAAATCCTGGGTATTCCGCACCTTCTTTCTTAAATACATACTCAATTACCGCTTCGGTTTGATACTCCGTCATGTCGTCTTTCAACGATTTCATTAATGCAATTTGAGCAGAAAGGGTAATGTCAATAGCTTTTTGCATTAACACGAGCTCTTCAGGCAATTTAAGCTGTCTCAGTTGTGCCATATAAACCGCCAACTGTTTCTCCGATTTTTTTACTTTTCTTGATTTTATATCCCTTTGAAATGACGCTTTCATTTCATGCAGCAACTTGTTGGATGAGTTAATATCCACTTTATTCAAATTTTCAGGAATAAAATAAACCGTCGAATATTTTTTCCAATTGAATGGATTCAGGTCAAAATTAGTATTCGGATAAACAGTTTGAATTCCCAAATAATCAGCAGCCAAAGGCGGACCTAATCGACGGCCATCCCAGACTTCTCTTTTTGGATCTCGTTCTGGAATCCATAACACTTCTGATGTCCATTTTGAATCCAACAGTATAGAATCTTTCAGTAGGATTAGCGCAGCATTTGGCTCAGTGAAACCAGTGAGGTAATAAAAATTAGGATCTTGATGGTATTCAAAATCAACATCATTCGATCTATTTTTAATTGGATTAGCAAAAAATATAGCCACACTATTTTCCTGCATTTTCTCCCTTAACGCCGCTCGTCTTTGGGCATGAAACGCTTTTGACAATCCATCAGCATCGTATTTATATCGGGATAAATGGATGTCTGAATCACTTTGCTGTCCAACCAATAAAGATGTGCAGCACATGGAGAAGAGGAAGAATATATTTTTCATAATTTTTTAAGCAAAAAAAAACGTTGCTACTAAGGTAACAACGTTTTTAATAAATATTATTATGAGCTTACTTCATAAAACCTTTTAATTTGGCTTCTTTGATACAAGCTTCCAATCCGTTTTTGTTGATGTTTCTGATCGCAGAAGCAGAAACTTTCAAAGTCACCCATTCGTTGGTTACTTCATTGAAAAATTTACGAGTAAATAAGTTTGGATAAAACTTTCTCTTTGTTCTAGCTTTAGAGTGAGAAACGTTATTCCCTACCATCACTTTTTTTCCTGTTAATTGACAAACTCTTGACATCGTATATATCTTTAATAAATTCTATTATTTTCGGACGGCAAAGATATGTAATAATTCTTTATCATATCAATCATTCTAACAAAAAAATAATGCATTTTAATCTCCAATTTTATAAGGACTTAGCATTAATAACTATTTTTGTCTAAAATTTAACCCACAGTTCACATGAAAAAAGCACTTATCCTTTCGGCAATTCTTCTAGTTTCGCTAACCAGCTTTGCACAATGCAAATATAATGAAGCGGTTTCAAATGAAAACGTTATTTTATCTTACAAGTGGAAAAGAGCTAAATTGTTTGATAAAAACAGTGACATGGAATTGCGAATTAAAATAAAAAACTTAAAAAAGTCAGCAATTTTGGTTGATTTCAATGCAGACTATTATTTGGACGGAATTTTACAAGAAACCTCTGTAGTAGAAGATTTTTGCATTAAATCTAAGCGAACAGCTAGAGGAAAAGTAAATGGAATAATATTGAAACCAAATTCAGAAATAATTGAAATTCGAGAAAAAGAAAACTTTAAACTTGAGTTTAGTGGCCTCTCAACCGAAGAAACTGAAGCTTGTGAAAAATAAACCATTATTATCCGTAGCTAAAATTATTGGTGCAGTCGCCTTTATATGTGTCTGTGCACAAATTAGCTTTGGTTTACCAGGTGGCATTCCATTTTCGGGACAATCGTTAGCTGTTTTGGCCGTTGCGATAACCATGGGGTTTAAAGAAGGAACCTTTGCCGTGGCGATATATTTAATATTAGGAGCTTTGGGCTTGCCCGTTTTTGCAGGAGGTTCATACGGGTATGAGCATTTCTTCAATCCATTTGCAGGTTATTTAATTGGTTTTTTAATTGCTGCAGCTGTGGTTGGTAAATTGAAAGAGAAAGGATTTGATAAAACATTTTCAAAAAGTTTTATCGCCTTCCTTATCGGACATGCAATCATTTTGACCTTAGGAACTTTTGTTGTTTATCTTCACAGAGATTGGCAAACAGCGTGGATTTATGGGTTAAAACCATTTTTAATAGCAGCTGTAATAAAATCACTTTTAGGCAGTTTAATTACTCCCATTTATTACCAAATAAAAGATGATTGGTAAAGAATTTTTTCAAATCTGAGTTGAATAAATTAAGTTTACTGCCTACTAAAGCTTAGAACTTGTAAGGAGAAAAATGCTAAAAAAAACCCTTGGTACATTCGGAGCGAAGTTAATTGGCGCTATTCTCAATTTCTTTGTCATAATTCTACTTTCTCAATTTTTAGGACCTGAAGGGAAAGGTGAAGCTAGTTTAATTTTAACATCCGTTGCTATTGTTTTAATCTTTGGGAATTTAATTGGTGGCGCACCAGTGGTATACCTCACTCCCAGAAAATCCGTTTATCAGCTACTTCAAGTGTCCTATTTTTGGGCTGTAATAGTAGCTGTTTTAGCCTTTGTAATTCTATCGAATATCACAATTGGAATCGATGCCAATTGGGTAAAACACATCGCTATACTTTCACTGATAGAAGGTTTTACTGCTGCCAATTTGGCCGTATTAATCGGAAAAGAAAAAATAGCCCAAAATAATTTAGTCAGCATCATTAAGTCCATCACTTTATTTGGCTTTTTGAGTTATGGTTTTTTTATTGCAAAAAATAGTGATTTAAATACTTACCTAACAGCACTCTACATTTCATTTAGCATTGGACTTATTTTAAGCCTCTATTTTATTAGCAAAGTCATTGAATTCAAAACCACTGAAAAAACAATTACTCTATTTAAGTCCATCTTCAAAAATGGATTACTCAATCAATCGGCATACATTCTTCAATTTTTAAGTTTTAGGATAAGTTATTACATCATCAGCTCCAAATTAGGTGAGGCTGAATTAGGCATCTATTCCAATGCCGTTTCTATTGCCGAATCTATTTGGCTAATTAGTAGAAGTATCGCATTGGTTCAATTTTCTAGAATCGTGAATTCCGATGATCAAGAAAACAATCAACAATTGACCATCAAATTATTTAAATTCACTTTTGTGCTCACAATCGTTGCATTAATTCCACTGAACATTTTGCCAGAATCTTTTTATGGGTTGTTGTTTGGAGAAGAATTTTCATCGGTAAAAATGATCATCTTATTAGTTTCTCCAGGTATTTTAGCATTTAACTTATTTTTAATATTTGGACACTATTTCTCAGGAATTGAGCAATTTAAACCTTTAACTATAGTTTCTACCATCGGTTTTTTTGTAACACTTATCGCTACCCTAATTTTAGTGGAAATTGGAGGTACCAATGGTGTGGCAATTGCTACTTCCATTTCATTGATAACTGGCACTGCAGTATTGGGATATCTCTTTAAGAAATCAACTAGTACTCCTTGGAGTCAATTTCTGATCACTAAAAATGATGTAGTGGAAATAAAATCTATGGTAAAACGAATCTTGCCTAATTAATCAATTTCTGCAATTGCCTTCGCTGCAATATATGCAGTTGTCCAAGCTGCTTGAAAATTAAATCCTCCTGTCAACGCATCGATATTCAAAACCTCTCCTGCGAAATGTAAATTGGGAATCAATTTACTTTCCATTCGCTTGAAGTTTATCTCTTTATTGTCTACTCCGCCACAACTCACAAATTCTTCTTTAAAAGTAGTTTTACCGTTGGCATTAAAAGTTTGAGCCGTTAAATTTATCGCCAACTGCTCTAAATCCTTTTTGCTGCAATCTCCCCAATTACTTTCAGGCTGACCAACAGAAGCTTTTACTAAATACTCCCACAAACGGGTAGGAATCGTTGATGATTTGTGCTTTAAAATATTTCGTTTCGGAAATTCGTTTTTGTAATTCGTTAAAATAACTTCCATTGAATCTTGATCCTCTACCCCACTCCAATTTACTTGATAAGCAAACTGATAGTTTCTTTTATTCAACTCTAAAGCGGCGTGAGACGACAATTTCAGAATAGCCGGACCACTCATTCCCCAATGGGTAATTAACAAAGGACCATCTGTTTCGAAAGTTGAATCACTTAAACGCACGGTCACATTTTCCACCGCTAGTCCCATTAATTGTGTGATGGGATGTTTGGGTAAATTAAACGTAAACAATGAAGGTCGCGGGGTTATAATCTGATGGTTTAATTCGGCAATCCAATGGTAAGCACTTTGTTTTGAATTTCCTCCTGAGGCGATTAACACCGCATCAAATTGTTCTGTTTTTCCTTCAAACTCCAAGTTAAATCCATCTGAAAGTGGAATAATTTTCTTTAGTTCAGATTTCATTCGAATCTGAATATTATCGTCTTTACAAGCTTTTAAAAAGCAATCAATAATGTCTTGCGATTGATTGCTAACTGGAAACATCCGACCATCTTCCTCGGTTTTTAGCTCTACTCCTCGATTGGAAAACCATTCTATGGTATCGTAAGTCATAAATTGATGAAATGGGCCTCTCAATTCCTTCTCCCCTCTTGGGTAAAATGCGGTTAATTCTGTTGGGTCGAAGCAGGCATGAGTTACATTACACCTTCCGCCGCCGCTCACTTTCACTTTCGTTAGAACTTGATTGGTTTTTTCAAAAATAATCACCTCAGCATTCGGCAACATCTCTTTAATGTTGATGGCACCAAAAAAACCTGCTGCTCCTCCACCAATTACGGCAATTCGTTTTCCTTTTTTCACGCTACAAAACTAGGAGAATTCTCACTAATTGAATTTGGTTTTTTAGATGTGCCAAAGCTTTTTATATATTTACGGTTCATTCTAGTTTTTATGAAATATAAAACCACTCACTTTTTACTCGTTTTATTCCTTACTTTATTCTCTTTTCAGTCGTTTTCACAAGCTGAATCAAAGCCAGAAGTAACCTTCCCTCATTATGTTGTAAAAGGGGTTGAAAGTGAGGTTGTAATTAATTTTCACACGGATAGCTCCGGAACATTTCAACTCTTCTTTAACGGCACTCCTTATGAACTAACCATTAAAGATGGAGTCGGAGAAATCCCACTTGATTTAAAAGAAAAAACGATTCTTACTTTAGAAATCAACAATCTGGTTTACGAGAAGAGTCTAAATCCAATCCCTTTGTGGTGGTCTATTCTCCCTCCACTAGTGGCCATATTAATTGCATTGGTTTTTAAAGAAGTAATCAGTGCTTTGGTGATAGGCATCTTATTTGGCGCCATTGTATTAAATGTTTATAGCGATGGAATCATTGGGCTGCTTTTCGGCTTTATGCGCACCATCGACACGTATTTGTTAGGAGCTATAAATGACGGTGGCCACGTTTCCATTATCCTATTCTCCATGATTATTGGAGCCATTGTGGCCATCATTTCTAAAAATGGCGGAATGCAAGGAGTGGTGGATAAAATTTCGCCTTTTGCAAAATCTTCGAGAACCGCACAGCTAGGCACCTGGGTACTCGGCGTTGCTATTTTCTTTGATGATTACGCCAATACTCTGGTTGTAGGAAATACCATGCGACCAGTTACTGATAGAATGCGCGTATCCAGAGAGAAACTAGCATACATTGTAGACTCCACTGCGGCGCCCATTGCAGCAATCGCATTTGTCACCACTTGGATTGGAGCTGAATTAAGCTACATAGAAAGTGGAATAAAAAATATTAATGGATTAAACGAGGGAGTTTATGCGACTTTTATAAATTCTTTGCAATATTCTTTCTATCCAATCTTAACGCTCATTTTTATTTTCATGTTAATCATGATGAATAAAGACTTCGGACCAATGTTAAAGGCTGAGAATAGGGCTAGAGATACTGGGGAAGTATCATCTCAATCTTCTAATGGTAAAGCGATCGACGCTTCAGAATCCGAAGAATTAGCCATGTCTGAGAATGCAAAAAGCAGATGGTACAATGCCGCAATACCAATTTTCATTATTGTAGCTGGAACAATTGCTGGCTTGCTATATACTGGTTGGGATTCATCTATTTGGCATGATGGCAGCATTTCTTTAAGCCGAAAGTTATCTACAATAATAGGAAATGCAGACTCATATAAATCCCTGTTGTGGTCTTCTCTTTTGGCTTTGATTGCCTCTATAATAATGACAGTCACACAGAAATTAATGAACCTTGAAGAAACGATGCAAGCCACATTAAATGGGTTTAAAACCATGCTTTCTGCCATCGTAATTTTAGTGTTAGCTTGGGGTTTAGCTGAAATTACTGATGACATGCATACTGCAGATTTTTTAACTCAACTACTCTCCAATAACGTTGCTCCGTGGATTTTGCCAGCGATCACGTTTGTGGTGGCTGCTTTAGTTGCATTTTCTACTGGTTCATCTTGGGGAACCATGGCTATTTTATATCCTTTAATGATGCCTGCTGCATGGAGCATTTGTCAGGAAGCAGGATTGGATTATGAAGCCTCATTGAGTATTTTTCACAATGTGGTTGCCAGTGTTTTGGCAGGATCTGTATTAGGCGACCATTGTTCACCTATTTCAGACACTACGATTTTGAGTTCTTTAGCCAGTTCTTGCCACCACATCGATCATGTAAAAACGCAAATGCCATATGCATTAACAGTGGGTGGAGTAGCAATCTTTATTGGAATTATTCCTTCTGCATTGGGACTTTCATCCTGGATTTGTTTGCCTTTGGGAATTGGATGTTTATGGCTAATAATCAAGCTATTCGGAAAAGATGTAAAAAATTTAACGTTGGAAGATAATTTTTAATTTTTGTATTGGAATTACAGTTACTTTTGCGCAAAATATAAACAACAAAATGAAAAAAATTTTAACACTAGTAGCAATTCTTGCAGTTGCTTTTCAATTCGTAGCATGTAACAATGTTGCTGAAGAACAAAACAAAGAAATCGAAGCGATGAAAGCTGAAGTTATGAAAGTTCATGACGATGCAATGGCTAAGATGGGTGATTTAGGAGCTCAAGAAGTTCGTATTTCTGAAAAAGTAATGGCTCTTAAAGCTGATACTACACTTTCTTCAGATTCATTAACTGCAGTTTCAGTTGCTTCTTACGAAGTAGCAATCGCTAACATCGGTGCAGCTAAAGCAGAAATGATGGATTGGATGAACAACTATGCTGAACCAGCAGAAGATGTAACATTTGAAGAGAAAAAAGCTTTTTACGTAGCTGAGCAAGAAAAAGTAAATGCAATAATGAATGACATTAATGCAACTATCACTGCTTCAGAAGAAGTAAAATAATTTTATCAAATTATTTGAAAGCCGTTGTGAGTTTCACAACGGCTTTTTTTTTGCTATAATTTGAGTGGCTAATAGATAATAACAACCACTTTTAGACATAGCAATAAAGGTGTTCTAGTAGTTCAGAAAGTTCTACTTAATAGAAAAGTAGCGGTAGAAACTGGTCTGAAAAGACTAAAATTAACTTTATAACAATTGCAATACTAGAAAAAAAGCACATTTAAAGTATGTCAAAATTCCTTCTTATATTCGGTAAATATAGGTTCAGATATTTATAATAAGTATAATATAATGGACATGACAAAAGTTCACTCATTCGATGTCGAAAATGGCGAGCTTCTAAAAGACATAAATAATGATCCTCGATGAAAAAACTATTTAAAAGATGGCCAATAACCTTAATCTGTCTGTTTATATTATGGATTTATTTACAATTGATATTAGATATTTTATCAAATGATATATATATAGAGGGAATGAGAATAGCATTATTGGGAATATTAATGGAAATCATATGTCTTCCTTTCTTTATTTACTATCTAGCTAAAAGAAAAACATTTGAAAGGCGATTCTTGTTTATTATTATGGTAGTGTTATTTCTATTTTCATTACTATCCAATACATTTTCAATATATTTAATAGCTTCAGGAGCCTTAATCTCACTTTTAATTAATTTATTTCATAAAGATTAAAGGAGTTACTCCTATCACTTACTTCAAAATTACGTTCATAACACTATTTACTTAAGTCTACTTCATCTCAATCTTTGAAAGAATAAGATGAAAAAAGTAATTTTTATATTCGCCATCAGCGCATTGTTTAGTGCATGCGAAGAGTCCGTTCGCGCGGACTTGTAGTCCGTGTGTACTCTTTTGAGGACTTACAGTCCGCATTGTAATACGTTAACTTAAAAACTTCCAATTTCTACTTGAAACTACAATTGGAATTATCTCATCTAAAT
>NZ_JBSRUB010000005.1:0-64262 GCF_055129545.1 Acidiluteibacter sp.
GGTGTCACTTCATTCAGATTCTGGACCATAAAAGGAGCTTCTTTTAATGGAGATGTTGCTATTGATGACTTTAGAGTATACGATACCGTTGGTGTGAATGCACAAATGGATTCAATTATCTCTCCAACATCAAATTGTGGTTTATCAGCTACCTCAAATGTAACGGTTAAGATTAGTAACGTTGGATTATCAGCGGTATCTAACTTCCCGGTATCTTATGTGTTGAATGGTGGAACACCGGTAGTAGAAACAGTAACTGCGACTATTATCCCAGGTACTAGTTTGAACTATACCTTTACATCCACAGTTAATTTACAAACTGTCGGAAGTTATACGTTAGAAGCAACAGTATCTGTTCCTGGTGATGGAAATACATTGAATGATAAAGTGACTGAAACTGTAAACAGTGGATTTGCTCAAGCATTGAATCTAAACTTCCCTAGTTACTTCAACGGCTTTGAAGGAGCGACAAACAATTGGGTAACTTATGGAACCAATAATTCTTGGGAAATAGGAACGCCAAGTACGTTCTACATCAACAAGGCAGCAACTGGAACTAAAGCTTATGTAACATCAGCGGCAGCAAATCATAATGCAAATGAATTGTCTTATATCGAAACACCATGTTTTGATTTAACCTTCTTTGCTGCAACAGATCCTTTCGACATTAGCTTCCAAGCATTGTTCAAAACTCAGTCTGATTCAGACCAAGTATGGATGGAAATGACCATGAACAATGGAGCGACTTGGACGAAGGTGATGCCTGATCCAGTATTGGCAATTAATTTCTACAACAATACCACTGCCAATGCTTGGGATGGATTCTCCAACGCAGGAGCAGGAAACTACATTCCGGTGTTGAACACATTAACCGGTATTGGTGGAAATTCACAAGTGAAGTTTAGGTTTGTATTCAAATCAAATGGAACAAATGAAAATGATGGATTTGCATTGGATGACTTTAAAATCTCTACGATAATTGGATTGGAGAATCAAACTGCAGAGACTGCAAGCTTTGGTTTATATCCAAACCCAACAAGAGAACATGTAACGATCTCGTTCAAGAATGTTGAAACAGGAAATTACAACTTGACTATTGAAGACGTAAAAGGTCAGAAAGTAGTGAATGAAGTGATCACTGTGAACAGCAGCAATTCTACTAAGAAGGTGAATACTTCTCAGTTTGAGAAAGGCGTTTACTTTGTAAGATTAGTAAACGGTTCTACAATCGTAACTAAGAAGTTAGTAGTGAACTAAGAAAGTACATTCAACTATAACAGTCAAAAGCCCCCAAGATTTTAATCTTGGGGGCTTTTTGTTATGACTAAAAATCTTTTGAAAAAATTGTATTTCTTTTTGCTCGAATAATAAGCTGTTTACTAGTAAAATATAAGCTTTGGTATTATAAATGTCAAAATTTAGGTAAGTGTTTATACTTATTTTTGTATTGAAGTTCTGAGTTTTTATGGTTAATTTAACGAACTGAATAATGTTTTAACCAAAAAAAATACTATGAATTCTTTAAATCAGATTGTTGATCGCTCCCTTTACGAGTTGTTCAAAATGAGAGGTATTGGCTTTTTATCGCTATTCCTCGTAATTTTTTCATTTAATGTAAATGCACAAGGTTATAGTGAAACGACTGCCCCTCAATGTATAGCTACTGGTGCATCGACCCTTAATTTTAGTTTGACTAACCCTCAAACACCTGCAAATGATGGTCAATTGACCATTTATTTTAAAGGTGACCTCGACGGTGGTATACCTGGCGGGGAAATTATGGAATTGTATGATCCAAATAATGTGTTAATTGGAAATACGCCTGCATCATCTGGTCAATGTTTAACAACATATGATTCCGCAACTTTTACAATTCCACTTAATACACTGATTGGGTGGATTGGCGGTCCAACAATCGATATCGATGTGACTGCATTACCTAATGTTAGCACTACATTATGTGCAACAGGTTCATGTGCTTACTTAAAATTAGAGTATCCTTCTGTAACTGGTGATAATGATGCAGCAGTATTGTCAGTTGATTCTCCTAAAGTTTTTTGTGCTGGAGCTCAATCTGTTTATGCAACTATAGCAAATGGAGGAACCAACCAGATTAATTCATTAACTGTAAATTGGGAAGTGAATGGAGTAGCACAAACTCCTTTAGCCTACACTCAACTATTAGACACCATCAATGGAGTTAATCCGAATTCAGCAAGAGTTCTTGTTGGCTCTGCTAATTTTGTTGCAGGTAATAATACTGTAAAAGTTTACACATCGATGCCTAATGGTATTGCTGATACTGTAAATATAAACGATACTTCTTTTGTTAATGTTGTAACAGCAACTGCACCAACCTCGTTAGTATTTTTAAGTGCAACCTTGAATTCAGCAACATTTGATGCAGTAGGAGGAGCCGGTACAATCGAATATGAGTTTGGTTCCGTTGGTTTTACACAGACAACAGGAACACTTGGCTCTGCGAGTACTCCAACATTTACTATTCCAAATTTGTCAGCCAGTACAACTTACGATGTATATGTTCGATCCAATTGTGGATCTGGTGATGTGTCAGCTTGGGTAGGACCATTAACCTTTAATACCGCATATGGGCTTCCTTACTTTGAGGACTTTGAGTTGTTTACAGCAGGAACAATCAATAACCCATGGCCAAGAGGATGGTCATCAACCAATGGTTCTACAGTCCCAAGATGGGAATCAGAAGACGCGACAGGATCCAATGAGAATTCCTTATCAACTGGACCTTTTTATGACAATACAACCCCATCAACGGTTGGTGGTATGTATTTGTTTTTAGAAACTTCAGGAGGTTCATTGGGTGATTCATCAGATATGGTGAGCCCTCCAATTTACATCGACTCTGCTTATAATAATGTATTGTTGGAGTTTTATTATCACATGTATGGAGTAAATATGGGTGACTTAAAACTATATGTGGATACCAATGGGGTTTCTGATTTGTTAATTTCATTCTCAGGTCAACAGCAAACCGCAGGAAGTGATGCTTGGAGGTTGGCAAGTTTAAATTTAGTGGGTTACCAAGGGAAATCTATTGTGTTGCGTTTTGCAGGTATTAGAGGAAGTAGTTATGAAAGTGACATGTCCTTAGATGATATTCGTTTAAGTATTGTTGCCCCTTTAAATGCAGGGGTAGTTGAAGTTCAAAGCCCATCGGGAGCCTTGTGCGCAGGAACAACTACACCTGTTCTAGGAGTGAAAAACTTCGGATCAAACGTGCTAAACAATGTAAAAGTGATGTGGGAAATTAATGGAGTATTAGATTCTGTTTTATACAATACAGCTATTCAACCTGGAGATACAGCATCTGTAAGTTTAAGTCCGGTTACTTTTAACTCTACTTCTATCTATGACATTAAGTTTTATACCAAAGAACCAAATGGTGTGGTGGATCCGATACCTGTTGATGATACATTAAAAATGCCAGGACTACGAACAGGATTAGCAGGAACCTATACATTAGATCCGAATTTGGCTCCAAGTGCAGCTAACTTTACCTCCTTCTCATTATTGTCACAACAACTGTCTAACTATGGATTATGTGGTCCAACTACGGTAAATGTTGCAGCTGGTACTTATACCAATGCATTAGAATTGTCAAATATTTTAGGAATTAGCTCTACCAACACGTTGACCATTGATGGAGGCGATTCTTCTACGACAATCATTTCGGCTACGGGAACTGATTTTGCCGCTTTGACATTGTCAGGTGTGGATTATGTTACTGTAAAGAATATGACTTTAGAATATGTTGGAACAGCAGGTTCAGGAGTAATTGTTGCAAATGCAAACCACAATACAGTTTCTAATTGTATCATTAATGTAGATGCGACAACAACTTTAAGTGGAATCTATGCCATTTCAGTTTCGGGAGCTCCCTCAAGTCACTCAACAGGAGCGATCGCCAATTACAACACATTTTCGAACAATGTAGTTGTTGGTGGATATTATGGGATTAGAGCTTATGGTTCAACAGCTACCCCTGTAGTAGGAACAGTAGTGATGAACAATGAATTTAGAGACCAATACGATTATGGAGCTTATTTTTATTACAACGATTCAGTAGAGTTTATCGGTAATGAAGTAGATATGATTACCAGAGGAAATACAAATGCCGATGGCGCTTATGTTTATTATACTCCAAACTTTAAGTTTAATGAGAATAAGATTTCAGTCTTAGATTATGGTGTATACTTCTATGATTTTAGTCATTACTTTCCACAAACGAGAAAGAATGAAATCATCAACAACATGATTTATTCAGCTAATGATTACGGGATGTACATGTATTATATAGATAGTACCAATATCTATCACAATACAATTGTGACTAACAGTGCAACAATACCTGCAGTGCAGATATATTCAAGTACAACTGTTGCAATAGCAAACTATGACATGCGAAATAATATTTTGTATTCAGGAGGGTCCTTTGCAATGAGAACCAATATACCTGATGTATTTTTGAGTCAAATGGATTACAATGCCTATTATACCTCAGGAAATTCGCTATTATCAATGAATAGTGCTACGTATGCTAACTTAGCGGCATATGTTTCTGCTAATGCAAGTTTGAATGCAAACTCTTTTGAGGGAGCTCCTCAATTTGTAAACTTCCCTACAGATTTACATGTAATCAGTGGAGTGGTGAGTAATACAGGAGACAATACAGTAGGGATATTGACAGATATCGATGGAGATGTTCGTCCGGCAGCAGGAGCGCCAAGCGTTGATATGGGAGCAGACGAATTCTCGCCACCCTTATTGGAATTGGGTTTAACAGCAATTCAGTCTCCAATTTCTGCTTGTGACTTAACAGCTTCAGAAACGGTGACAATAGACATTTTGAATTCAGGACAGAATGCAGCCTCTAACTTTACAGTAGGATTTTCTGTAAATGGAGGAGCTTTTGTAACTGCTAATATAGCAGGTCCATTAGCTTCCGCTGCAACACAAACGTATACGTTTACCCCAACAGCTAATTTATCAGCGGCAGGACCGCATACGATTAAAGCATTTGTTAACTTACCGGGAGATAATATTCAGACTAATGATACCTTGATTAATACTGTTGTGAATACATTGTCAAGCGTTAATCCGAGTATAGAAACGTTTGATTTATTGACGGATGGAGCGACTGATTTCTCACCAATAAATTGGACTGCAACCAATGCAGGAGCTTATGAATGGAGAGCAGAAACGAGTACTACAGGATCATCGGGAACAGGACCAACAGGTGATCATACAGGTAGTGGAACTTACATTTATTCTGAAGCATCTTCAGGAACTATAGGAGATACTATTTATTTGGAATCTACCTGTATTAATGTGACTCCTGTAAATGGAGCAAATAGCTCAACAAGAGTTGACTATTGGTACCACATGTATGGGTCGGATATTGTAGCATTAGGGTTGCAAATTGATTCCGCAGGAAAATGGGTGAATGTGGATACCATTGTAGGTCAGCAGCAAACAGCCAATGCGGATACTTTTAGATTAAGTAGTTTGGATTTAAGCGCCTACCAAGGTTTGGGTATCACTACTTTCAGGTTTTGGACCGTAAAAGGAGCTTCATATGAAGGAGATGTTGCTATTGATGACTTTAGAGTGTATGATACTGTTGGAGTGAATGCTCGAATGGATTCAATTATCTCTCCAGTTTCAAACTGTGGTTTGTCAGCAGCATCTAATGTAACGGTTAAGATCAGTAACGTTGGTTTATCCGCGATATCTAACTTCCCAGTATCTTATGTGTTGAATGGTGGAACACCGGTAGTAGAAACAGTAACTGCGACTATTATCCCAGGTACTAGTTTAAACTATACCTTTACATCAACAGTGAATTTACAAACTGTCGGGAGTTATACGTTAGAAGCAACAGTGTCCGTTCCAGGTGATGGGGATGTATTGAATGATAAAGTGACTGAAACCGTTAATAGCGGCTTTGCACAAGCGTTGAATCAAAACTTTCCAGATTACTTCAACGGCTTTGAAGGTGCTACGAACAATTGGGTAACTTATGGAACCAATAATTCTTGGGAAATAGGAACACCAAGTACGTTCTACATCAATCAGGCAGCTAATGGAACTAAAGCTTATGTGACATCAGCGGCAGCAAATCACAATGCAAATGAATTGTCTTACATTGAAACACCATGTTTTGATTTGACATACTTTGCTGCAACTGATCCTTTTGACATTAGCTTTAACGCTTTGTTTAAAACACAATCAGATTCAGATCAAGTATGGATGGAAATGACCATGAACAATGGAGTGACTTGGACGAAAGTGATGCCTGATCCTTTATTAGCAGTTAATTTCTACAACAACGCTACTGCCAATGCTTGGGATGGATTCTCCAATGCAGGAGCAGGGAACTATATTCCGGTATTGAATACCTTAGTTGGAATTGGTGGAAATTCACAAGTGAAGTTTAGATTTGTATTCAAATCAAATGGAACGAATGAAAATGACGGATTTGCATTGGATGACTTTGAATTAAGGTCTATTTTGTCTACAGGAATTGGAAGTAACAGTCTGAATGCATCAAGCTTTGGGTTGTATCCAAACCCGACAAAAGACAATGTAACAATCTCTTTCAACAACGTAGAAACAGGAAATTACAACTTAACTATAGAAGACGTGAAAGGTCAGAAAGTAGTGAATGAAGTAATTACTGTGAACAATAGCAATTCTACTAAAAAGGTAAACACGTCTCAGTTTGAGAAAGGAGTTTACTTTGTAAGATTAGTAAACGGATCTTCTACAGTAACTAAGAAGTTAGTGGTGAACTAAGAAAGTTCATTCAACTATAACAATCAAAAGCCCTCAAGATTTAATCTTGAGGGCTTTTTTTTGATCGTTTATTTACTTTGATGATTAAATCAAAAAGCTAAAGCATGAAAATTTATGGCTTTATGTATTGACCTGTAATTGACTTTTTGCATTTAGCTAGATCCTTCGGAGTCCCTTCAAACAAAAGGTTGCCACCATTTTTTCCGCCTTCTGGCCCAAGATCAATGACCCAATCCGCGCATTTAATGACATCAGGATTGTGTTCTATTATAATAAGAGAATGACCTTGTTCAATTAATGCATTAAACGCATATAATAATTTGTTGATATCATGAAAGTGTAAACCTGTAGTAGGTTCGTCAAATAAAAAAACTGTTTTATTCTTGCTTTCTCCTTTGGCTAAGTAAAAAGCCAATTTGATGCGTTGTGCTTCTCCACCGCTCAAAGTTGCTGAAGATTGACCCAATTTTACATATCCTAATCCCACATCATATAGAGGAGACAGTTTATCCACGATCTTCTTTATTGTTCGATTTTTCTCGTCAATTTGAAAGAATTCAATGGCATCTTCTATCGTCATTTCTAGAATATCAGAAATGCTTTTATTGTTGTATTGAACTTCAAGCACTTCGTCTTTAAATCGTTTTCCATTGCATTCTTCACATACTAAATGGATATCAGCCATAAATTGCATTTCAATGGTCACTTCACCTTCTCCTTGACATACATCACAGCGACCGCCATCAATATTAAATGAAAAGTGACCGGCTTTATAACCTCTTTTCTTAGACAATGGTAATCCAGCATACAAAGCCCTAATCTCATCATATGCTTTGACATAAGTTACCGGATTACTTCTAGAAGATTTTCCAATCGGGTTTTGATCTATAAATTCAATCTGATTGAATAGATTAACATTTCCTTCAATACCTGAGAAATCTCCTGTTTTATCGGCAATTCCACCCTTCAGCTTTTTTAATGCAGGGTAGAAGATCGACTTTATTAAAGTAGATTTTCCTGACCCACTCACCCCTGTAACTACTACCATGCATTCCAAAGGAATCTTTACATCAAATCCTTTTAAATTGTGATGCTTAACTTTCTTAAGGGTAATGGACTCTTTCCATTTTCTGGTTTTATCTGGGGTTGCAATTTCTTCCTTTCCATTAATGTATCTAGCTGTTAAACTTTTACTATCAGCCAACAACTCCTTTTGGTTTCCTTGAAAAATGAGTTCTCCGCCATGAGATCCTGCTAAAGGACCCAAGTCGATGACTTCATCGGCAGCTAAAATAATCTCCTCATCGTGCTCTACCACAATTACCGTATTTCCAAGGTCTCTTAGCGACTTTAAAATGACAATAAGTCTTTCTGTATCTTTTGGGTGCAAACCGATGCTAGGTTCGTCCAAAATATACATGGAGCCAACGAGGCTACTTCCTAATGAAGTTGCTAAGTTAATTCGTTGAGATTCTCCACCTGAAAGGGTTGAAGAATTTCGATTTAATGTTAAATAACCTACACCTACATCATTGAGGTATTTTAAACGATTTTTGATTTCAATCAATAAACGTTTTGCGACAGTGGCGTCATAGGTATTCAATGTTAAGTCAGTGAACAAAGGATGAAGTTCATCTACCGGCATAACCACCAAATCACTCAATGAATGGCCATCAATTTTAACATAATCGGTGGCCTCTTTCAGCCTTTTGCCTTCACAAGCAGGGCAAGTAGTTTTTCCCCGGTATCGGGCTAACATCACCCGATATTGAATCTTGTATGTTTTCTTTTCTAAGTATTCAAAAAAGGTATCCAATCCATTGAAATGCTGATTTCCTCTCCATAGTAATTTATATTGTGCAGGAGTTAATTCGTCTATTGGTTTGTGAATTGGAAAGTCAAACTTTTCAGCGTTGTAGATCAATTGATCTTTCCATTCTGACATTTTTTCTCCTACCCAAGGTGCAATGGCGTTTTCATAAACAGATAAGGCCGGGTTTGGGATCACTAAATGTTCGTCTACGCCAATTACTTTTCCGTATCCATCGCACTTTGGACATGCTCCTATCGGATTGTTAAAACTAAAGAAATGCACATTTGGTTCTGTGAATTCCATTCCATCTGCTTCAAAACGATTGGAGAAATTGTGTAAATCGTAAGTTTTATCAGCTTTTTGAACCGCTACTAAAGCATCTCCATTACCTTCAAAAAAAGCAGTTTCAGTAGAGTCGGCAATTCGGCTTATGGTCTCTTCATCTTTTTTAGTAATGAATCGATCGATAATCAAATAAAGAGTTGATTTTTTTGAAATGCTCTTTTCATCTAAGTCCTCTATTTTAATGATGGTGTCATCTATAAATAGTCGGCTATAACCTTGTTGCATTAATAAATCAATTTGTTCCTTTTGTGTTCGACCCATTTTTACCAATAAAGGCGTGATGATGAGTCCTTTTGTGCCATCTTCCAATGTCTCGAACAAATCGGTTACATCTTTTACGGTATTCTTTTTTACTTCATCTCCAGAAATGGGGGAGTAGGTTCTACCAATTCTTGCATAGAGCAATTTTAGGTAATCATAAATTTCGGTCACCGTTCCTACTGTTGATCTCGCATTGGTGCTATTTACTTTTTGCTCGATGGCAATAGCAGGGGCAACTCCCTTGATATAATCTACATCCGGCTTATTTACCTTGCCTAAAAATTGTCGGGCGTATGACGAAAGGCTTTCTACATACCTTCTTTGTCCTTCTGCATATAAAGTGTCAAATGCCAAAGACGACTTTCCAGAACCAGACAGTCCGGTGATTACAACTAGCTTATTTCTAGGGATGGCAACATCAATATTTTTTAAATTATGCATTCTAGCACCCTTGATTAAAATGAATTTTCGAGGGTCTAATTGATCAAATTTTTGGGAAGACATGTATTTCTTAAATTTGTAGAATAACAAAATTACTTTTCTTTTGTTAACTTTGAGAACGAAGAAATTTTGCATTGTACACAATAATGCATAATTCCTGTCGTTATAAGTTCAACCAAAACACCATTTAAACCAAAATAGCCTATCGTATAAATTTTACTTTTTTAATCAATTCTTTCTGTACTAACCAATTGAAAAAGTTAAATTTATGAATCTAATTAAAGCAACTGATAGAGATTTAATAAGGCAGTATTTAGGTGGGAGTGAAGCAGCATTTGAAGCTTTACTGAAAAGACATCAATCAAAAGTATTTTCTTACATTTTATATACTGTTAAAGACGAAGATATCGCCAATGATATTTTTCAGGACACTTTTATAAAAGTTGTTCGCACATTGAAACGTGGAAAATACAATGAAGAAGGCAAATTCTTGCCTTGGGTGAGTAGAATAGCTCACAATCTAATTATCGATCATTTCAGACGATTGAAAAAAATGCCAACCACGAGTGGAGGTGATGATTTTGATATTTTTGAAGTGATCCCTTCCAATGAAGGAAATGTATCTGATGGGATGGAGAAATCTCAAATGATGTCTGATGTGAAAGCATTGATAAAACATTTACCGGATGATCAAAAAGAAGTGTTAATGATGCGGATGTATTTTGACATGAGTTTTAAAGAAATAGCCGATAAAACTGGCGTAAGCATCAATACAGCATTGGGGCGTATGAGATATGCTTTAATTAATTTGCGTAAGCTGATTAAAGAAAACAACATTATTTTGACAAATTAAAAGGTAGTTGGCAATAATTCGAATTGTTTGGCGTTTTGATAGAAATAAACATAAAAAACAAAGCGAATGGGTAACAATACTACTTTTGATTTAAATGCATATTTGAGTGAAGAAAATAGAAGTTTAGAGCATTACGCTGAAACTTCAAAAGAAAAAATGATACAGAAACAACCCACTCAACAATCGATAAGAACAATTTTATCGTTCTCAAGAGCACTTGAGGTAAAAAAATCGAAATCCTTTGGTTGGATAGAAAATTTGAATAATTAGTTAAAAAGAAAAAGAGGAGAAGCGAAAGTTTCTCCTTTTTTAATGCGCTAAACTTTTTCTTCCAACTACCGAACAAATCGGGCAGGTCTCTATTTTGTGCCCTCTAGCTGGACAATATTCTCGTCCAAAAAAGATGATTTGAAGGTGTAGTTTGTTCCATAATTCCTTAGGAAATAAACGCTTCGCATCTTTTTCAGTCTGAACGACGTTTTTTCCGTTGGTTAAATTCCATCGATACATTAAACGGTGAATGTGCGTATCTACAGGAAAAGCAGGAACACCAAAAGCCTGTGACATCACTACTGAAGCTGTTTTATGTCCTACTCCAGGTAATTTTTCTAATTCTTCAAATGAATCTGGAACTTCACCATTGTGATTGTCGATGATCATTTGAGAAAGTACCGAAATGGCTTTTGATTTTTGCGGGGAAAGGCCACAAGGTCGAATGATAGCTTTAATATCTTCTACGTTTTGTTTTGCCATGTCATAAGGATTATCTGCCAATTGCCATAAATGAGGTGTAACTTGATTCACCCGAACATCGGTGCATTGCGCAGACAATAATACGGCTACTAATAAGGTGTAGGAGTTGTGGTGATCTAATGGAATTGGAACAGTCGGATATAATTCTTCTAGCTTCTCTAATACAAAGGTTACTTTTTCTTGTTTAGTCATGGTTGAGAGATAAAAAACAAAAGTAACACCAATTAACCTTTTAATTGTCATGCTAGGTATATAAGATAAATGGTTAAAAGCTTAATTGTTAAAAGGTGTAAATTGGGAATGCCGAGCTGTTAGCAAACGAGTAGACGAGGAACGATGGATACGACATTTGATAACGCAATCGGTATAACGGATTAATGTTTGGTAAATAAAATTGAAAAAAAATCAATAAAACTTTGGAGATTTAAAATTAAAAAGTATTTTACTTTAGTTCAAAATGACGAAATAATCGTCAAAATAATGATGAATATATGAGCAAATTAAAAGTAGGTAGTAAAGTTCCTGAATTTGAAGGGAAAGATGAAAATGGAAAGTCGATTAAATGGTCTGACTTTAAAGGTAAAAAATTAGTGATGTATTTTTATCCAAAAGACATGACTCCAGGTTGCACGAATCAAGCTTGTAATTTAAAAGAGAATTATGATGAATTGATTAAGAATGGTTTTGAGATCATAGGTGTAAGTGCCGATGATGGGATAAGACATCAGAAATTCATTTCCAAGTATGAGTTGCCTTTTCATTTAATTGCGGATACCAACAAAGAAATAATCAATCAATTTGGAGTTTGGGGACCTAAAAAATTCATGGGAAAAGAATACGAAGGAATTATCCGTACTACATTTGTGATTAATGAAGAAGGAATTATTTCATCCGTTATAGAAAAAGTAAAAACAAAAGATCATAGTCAACAAATATTAGACACAATCGCATAATTATACAAAGATGGCAAAAGCAGAAAAAGACGTACAAGACCAGAAGTTAAAAGCACTTCAATTAACCATTGATAAGCTAGAGAAAACTTACGGCAAAGGATCAATCATGAAAATGGGAGATCAAGCTGTGGAGGACATTGATTCAATTCCATCAGGCTCAATTTCGCTAGATTTAGCGTTAGGAGTTGGTGGTTTCCCTAGAGGAAGAATAGTAGAAATTTATGGACCAGAATCGTCTGGTAAAACTACATTAGCAATTCACGCTATTGCAGAAGTTCAAAAACAAGGTGGTATCGCTGCATTTATTGATGCGGAACACGCTTTTGATAGAACCTATGCTGAGAATTTGGGTGTGGATACAGAAAACCTATTTATCTCTCAACCAGATAATGGGGAACAAGCATTGGAGATTACTGAAAATTTAATCCGTTCAGGAGCAATTGATTTAATCGTTATTGACTCTGTAGCTGCTTTGACTCCTAAAGCGGAGATCGAGGGAGAAATGGGTGATTCAAGAATGGGATTACAAGCAAGGTTGATGTCTCAAGCATTGAGAAAATTGACGGGAACCATCAATAAAACTGGCTGTTGCTGTATATTCATCAACCAATTAAGAGAGAAAATTGGGGTCATGTTCGGTAATCCAGAAACAACCACTGGTGGTAATGCATTGAAATTTTATTCTTCTGTTAGAATTGATATTCGAAGAAGTTCGCAAATTAAAAACGGTGAAGAAATCGCTGGTAACAGAGTGAAAGTAAAAATCGTGAAGAATAAAATTGCACCACCATTTAGAAAGGCAGAGTTCGACATCATGTATGGAGAAGGTATCTCTAAAGTAGGTGAGATTGTCGATTTAGGGGTAGATTTCGATATCATTAAAAAGAGCGGTAGCTGGTTCAGCTACGGAGAGACTAAATTAGGTCAAGGTCGTGACGCCGTTAAAATGTTAATTGGAGACAATCCTGAATTGATGGATGAGTTGGAAGCAAAGATTAAAGAAAGAATGCAACAACCTGTCTAATCATAGATTGAATTTGAATCTACTTATTCTTTAGTTTTCCAATAGATTCTATTGAAGATAGACGAGTTTAAGGAGTATTGAAGGTTTTAATTTAAAACGAAGTCAATAATTCAGTCCTGACGATTTTAAAATATTTAATTTTATGCCCTGTTTGATTACAAACAGGGCATTTTTAATTTTACTGATTATGATAAAACGAACCATTCTATTCTTTTCCGTTGGGATTATCTTATTTTCTTGCGGTGATGCTGCTAAAAATGAAACTTCTGTTGCCGTTGAGGAACAGCAAATCACAGAAGAAAGTCAAACGGAATTAGCTTTTAAGGACAAAATGTCGGCAGCTAATCAAGCGATAAAGGCTGATCTAAATAATGCGAACCTTTATGCAGATCGAGCTAAATTATTTCTAGAAGTAAGTGACTTAGCTGCAGCTTCAGCTGATTTGAAAAGAGCATTGAGTTTAGATTCAAATAACTACAGTGTGTATATTGTTTTGGGTGATTTGCAAGCTGCTCAAGGGCAGTTTGAGCCAACGAAGTATGCCTTTGAAATGGCTTACAAAAATGCAAAAAACAAAGAAGAAAGAGCGAATGCCTACTTGAAGATTGGAGAAATCTATTATGTCATTCAAGACTATGATAAAGCCTTGGAATTTGCTGATAAATCACTAAGAGAAGATCAGTACAACGCAGATATATACTATTTAAAAGGTTTGGTGTTTGATGCTCAGGGCAATGAAGAGCGTGCATTGAGTTCTTGGCAAACTGCTGTGGAGCAAGATCCTAAAAATGTTAAATCTTATTTGCAATTGGCTATCGCCTATGGCGATAAAAATGATCCATTGGTGATTGATTACACCAATAACATTTTGTCAATTGATTCTTCAAATGTAAATGCGCTGTATACTCAAGCCATGTATCAGCAAGAGCACGATTTGTTGAATGAAGCAATGGATAACTACACCAAAATCATGAGAATTAATCCACAGATGCGTGAAGCTCCTTACAATATGGGGTACATTCATTTGGTTCATTTGAAATTATACAGCGAAGCAAAAAAGTATTTTGAAAAAGCGATTAAAATTGACCCTAAGTACTATGAAGCCTATTACAATTATGGCTACTGTTTTGAATTGTTAGGAGACATTCAAAACGCTGAGAAAATTTATAAAAAAGCACTAGAAATTAAGCCGGATTATACGGCTGCGGCAAATGGAATGAGCCGTGTAACTGATATTAGAACAATAAACGAATGAATTACCTATCTGTAGAAGAATTGAGTAAAAACTTTGGCGACAGAGTATTATTTGATAAAATATCATTCGGAGTAGAAAAAGGGCAAAAAATTGCCTTGATCGCAAAAAATGGAGCTGGAAAAACGACTTTTTTAAATTGCTTAATTGGTAAGGAACCAGTTAGTGAAGGAAGAGTGGTGTGGAGAAATGATATTACTGTTGGGTATTTAAGTCAAGAGCAAATCTTTGATTCAACGCATAGTATTAATGAGGAGATTTTTAAGGCGGATAACACTTTTATGCAAGCCATTAATTTCTATAATGACGCTGTTGAGAATGGAGCTGATGCGGATACTTTTCAGCAGGCCATGGATCAGATGGACAGTTTGCAAGCCTGGGATTACGAAGCAAAACTAAAGCAGATTCTAGGTTCGTTGCAGTTGTATGACCTAGAGCAAAGAGTAAATACCCTTTCAGGTGGGCAGAAAAAACGATTGGCTTTGGCTAAAGTGCTAATTGAACAACCTGAGTTTATTATTCTCGATGAGCCTACCAACCACCTAGATTTAGAAATGATTGAGTGGTTAGAGAATTATTTAGCTACGGAGAATATGACACTGTTGATGGTGACTCACGACCGTTACTTTTTGGAGCGGGTGTGTGATTCAATTATCGAAATTGATAATGGACAATTATATGCCTATAAAGGAAGTTATGGGTACTACATTGAGAAAAAGCAAGAGCGGGAATCGATTACGATGAGCGAAATTGAGAAAGCGAAGAACTTATACAAGAAAGAGCTCGATTGGATGCGCAGAATGCCACAAGCACGCGCCACCAAAGCTAAATCTAGGCAAGATGCTTTTTATGAAGTAGAGAAATCTGCGAAACGAAGAATCACGAAAGAAGAAGTGAAGCTAGAAGTAGTTGGCCAACGAATGGGTGGAAAGATTTTAGAATTTCACCATTTGCGCAAGAGTTTTGACGAGAAGAAAATTGTAGAAGATTTCAACTATACTTTTAAGCGTGGAGACCGAGTTGGAATCGTTGGTCCGAATGGAGTAGGGAAGTCGTCTTTTATAAAATTGATTACCGGTGAGCTAGAAGCTGACGCTGGGAAAATTGTACAAGGAGAAACTGTTGTGGTTGGGCATTATGCGCAAGATGGGATGACCCTTGACGAGGACAAACGAATCATTGATGTGGTAAAAGACATCGCAGAGATTATTCCATTGGCGAAAGGGCGAAAAATTACGGCTTCTCAATTTTTGGAGCGATTCTTATTTCCTCCAAAGCAGCAATATACTTATGTTTCAAAGTTGAGTGGTGGAGAAAAACGTCGATTATATCTATTGACGGTATTGATGGACAACCCGAACTTCTTGATTCTGGATGAGCCAACCAACGACTTGGACATAATGACACTGAATGTACTGGAAGATTTCTTGATGGAATTTGAAGGTTGCGTGATGGTGGTAACTCACGATCGTTTCTTTATGGACAAGATTGTGGATCATTTATTTGTCTTTAAGGGCGAAGGAGTCATCAAAGACTTTAATGGAAAGTACACCGACTACAAAGAAGAAACAAAGCGAGAGGCCAAAGAAGCAGCTCAATTAGCGAAAGCGGAGCAAGTAAAAAATGCGGCTCCAGTGGTTGAGAAAACCAAGGAGAAAAAGAAGCTGAGCTTCAATGAGCAACGAGAATTTGACGGTTTGGAAAAATCAATGGCTCAATTGGAAAAGCGGAAAGCTGAAATCAATGAATTGATGCTAAGCGGTATTTCTGATGCGGAAAAGATCACCAACCTATCAAAAGAATTGTCTACCATTAACAATGACTTGGAAGAACAAGAAATGCGTTGGTTGGAATTGTCGGAGTTGGTATAGGGTTGATTAATAAAATTTCTTCAAAGTCAATTATAGTGACTGATCTAATTGTTAAGTTAGCAGATACTTAAAAATAGTATCATATGGAGGTTGTGTTTGCAATTGTATGTTGTGGTATATTAGTTGGATTTGTAGTTTATAGACGCAAAAAGCAATTAAGGTTAATGAATGAGCTAAAGAATTCTAACTTATTTAGGGAAATGCTTGTTAATGGATACAAGCAAGTTGATAAAAATAGAATTGCAGGTATCTATCAAGGTTATCAAATAGGACTTTATTGGCATGAAGACCCACAATCAAGTTTAAAAGTTTATGCAACTATTGATTGTTATATTCCTTTTGTAAAGACAAAAGGGGGGGTAAGAAAAATGGTTGAATTTTCAAAAAGGTATAAATCTTCTGGATATGCAATTGATTCAAAAATGAGTTTTAGTAAAGAAATGAATCTTGACTATATACTAAGGGTAACTTATGCTGACATTAATGATTTATTTTCTGAAATGGTCGCTATCGCTAAGAAAGAGGGATTTGATCCTGTCTGAAAAAATGCTCAACCTATCAAAAGAACTGTCTACCATTAACAATGACTTGGAAGAACAAGAAATGCGTTGGTTGGACTTGTCGGAGTTGGTTTATGAAAATCATATTTGTATAGTTTTTTGGTCATTTATTAGTGGGGGACTGTTTTCTACAGTTAACTCATTAATAGATAGGTGGTCTGTAACTATATTTCAACTATTTCTCTTATCTTCGGTTGTGTAAAAAATATAATTTGGATATGACGCATTGAGTGCGTCATATCCATTTGTTGTGCATAATATAAATGAACCGAAACAGACTAATCATATTAACCATAGGACTTCTCTTAATTCTGGCAGGAATTTGGGCTTATCCAAAAATTGACCAATTCTTCAAAGTTGACAGTTGCTTGGATAAAGGCGGAAGATGGAATTATGAAACTAAAAAGTGTGAATTCGAATCCAAGGAAGAGCATACAGTTTCACACAAGACTGACAGCTCGAAGGGTTATAATCAACTTGCTGATGAGCAAAACAGAAAGACTTACACAATTTCAGAATACAACACAGATTTAGAAAATAAAAATATTGACCGACCTGAAAAGACAATAATCACCAACCCAACAGTTGATACCACAGAGCTATTCAAAATTTGGACTTTAGACCCTGACGGACCTCATGCGGACTTTTGGTTTAAACCTACTGAATTTTATGTCGTGGACTATGACGGTGATGGAGCAATGCCGTACTTATTGAATCGAGACAGCTTGACAATATTCTACAACGACTTTATTCAAAAAGGAAAGATTGTTTCGGTAATTAAGGACACTTTGAAAATTCATTGGGAAGAAACAGAGAGTCCGACCCAATATTTAGAATGGAAAAATTAAAAAATACTATGCACAACAACGCATATAGCTTATGGCGGATAAAACGCTAAATTCAAGGTTTCGGTAATTAACTAAGTTCGTCTCGGGTGGGCAGGAAAGTGCTTCGAAACCGCCACAAGCCATATGCAAAACGTTACCCAACATTAAAAAAATGAAATCAGAAATAAAATACATAGAACAAAAGAATGGATTTTCAGACAAAGGACCAGCTTGGATTGGACTAGTTTCCTATTCCAAAAGCGGAAAGACATTATACTTTGATGGAAAAGCTCTTCAGAGTCTTAAAGGAGCACGTTCTGGCGGAAATTATTTTGACATTGAAACTAATGATGAATATTGGATTTCGAGCGTTAAAAAAGATATGAGTGATAGACATTGGGCTGGTGGAGGAAAAATATTTGTGGAAAAAAGAATCTTAAATGATTACTTACAAATTATTGACAGAACCAAACTGCCGAAATCCGATTATGAACTGACTGATGTAAAAACGGAAATACCAATTGAGAGAATTTACGAATTTGAAAATCAAACATTCGAGCCAATTGAATTTGGTCGCGAATTATATTCTAAAAAACCGAATGAATTGACCGAACAGGAAATACTGTTTTTGCTTATTGATTTAGAAAAAAGTGCAAATAGTCCTCAATATAAGAAAACAAGAAGGAGTATTAATTCAAGACGAATTGAATTAGAAGCGGAACTTGACAAACGTGGAATAAAAAACGTTGGGTAACACCGTATAAAAAAAATGCTAGTTTTAGCTAAACCAAAGTTTGTTGCTCGTTTGCTAGCTTCTGATTTTCCTTCGGAAAACACAGCTCCGCTATGTTTGCAACCCTACAGTAGAAACAATCAACCATTAACAATTAAAAGCTCCACATCATGCAACGGCTCAAAAGCCTGCAATACCTGTTCTTGTTCTGAAATTTTACAGCTAAAGATCAGTTTACAACTCAATTGAAAGTCCGTTTCCACCACATTCCAATTGTATTTTTCAACCGTTCCCATCACATCACCCATGCGGGCATATTCAAATTTAGCGGTAAAAACCACAGGGACGTATTCTTTGATGATTTTGGCTTGCTCTAGTGCATCATTAGCGGCTGTCTTATACGCTTGAATCAATCCGCCAACGCCTAACTTGGTTCCTCCGAAATACCGCACCACAGCCACTAATACATTGGTCAACTCAAAAGAACGAATTTGTCCAAAAATGGGTTGTCCCGCCGAACCGGAAGGTTCTCCATCGTCATTGATTCGATAGGTTTCTAGATCCGCCCCAAGTCGGTAAGCATAACAAACATGCCTGCTTTGGTGATGCATTCCCGCCAATCGTTCCAGGTGTTCTTTTACTTGGGCTTCATCCGTCACAGGAATGGCATAGCCAATAAACTTGCTGCCTTTCTCTTTGTACAAGCTTTCGCTTTCTGCTGATATGGTTAAAAAGTAATCCATTAAATCCCCCAAGCTATTAATGCAATGGCTAGAAAACAAACGATCAATCCGACAACGTTCATTTTTGATAGTCGTTCTTTAAAAAACGCAATGGAGAAGAGACTCGTAAATAAAACCACTCCCATATTGTTAATCGGAAATACGACTGAGCTTTCCATATTGTCATGTGCCAGTGCTTTAAAGATAAATGTGATGCTTAAATAATTAACTCCTCCCAACACAATTCCACCAATGATTGTTGACAAGGTGGTTGTTCTAAGTTTTTGAAATTGAAAAATCAAAATAATCCAACCTACTAAAGCAGCTGCAGTAAAAAGAGTGGGTATAAAATAGGTGGAGTTGCTTTCTTCAGTAAGGTAAAGAAATTGGGTGTGTTTGACATAAGTGTCAAGCAAGCCGCTAAATATAAATAGTGATACTGGCAGCAACCATTGACGAGAGACATCTACTACTTTTTCCTTTTTAGTCGCTAAATAAAGCCCGATAAGCGCTAGAATAATTCCAAGGATTTTGTAAACATTAATGGAATCATTGTACAACCAAAATGCGAAAAACACTGGAATGATAACCGACATTTTATTAGCGACAGAAGCCACAGAAGCTCCCAATCGTTGGGCAGTAATGGCCATTAAATAAAAGGAAGCGATGAAGCTTCCTCCAAGAATAAGTGCATTGGAGATCCAACCGGCTGAAATGATTTGGGAGACCTCAATGGTTTCGTTAGGAACGATAAAGCCAATGATAGCCGCTACGGTATAATTAATGACGATAGCTGTAAACGTATTCACTGAATAGTTGCTGAAACTTCTAAAAATCACAAATATGAAAGAAGCAAAAAGTATACTGAGCAGTAAATAAATCATTTCTTCGTAGAATAGTAAAGTGCCAATTGATCAGTGTCAACTGCTTCAATAGAATTCGGGGATTGATTCAACAATGGAGCTTTCAATCCTTTTTCAAAGTTTTTGGCGGCGGTCAATACTCTAGCTTCATCCCAAATGCCAGCTTCAATAAATTGATTCAAGGTGGCTTTTCCGCCTTCGATAATGACGCTTTGTATGTTTTCTTCATGCAAAGCAGTTAGTACTTCATTGATTGAGTGAGTCGAATTGACTTTCTTATAATGAATGTTCTTTTCTACTTTTTCGATTACCTCATTGATGACAATCGTTTTACTCGATTCATCAAAAATGGCTTTGTCTGTTGGTAGTTCTAAGTTTCTGTCAATCACAATCCGTGTTGGATTTTTTCCTGTGACTTCACGAGTCGTCAAGCTAGGATTGTCATTTTTTACTGTATTGAACCCGACTAAAATGCCGTCTTCTTTACTTCTCCATTGATGGCTCAATCGTTTCGATGCTGGATTCGTAATCCAATAAGGGGTGTTTGGATTGTCAGTCCGGTCAATGTCCATGAATCCATCTTGAGTTTGCGCCCATTTCAGAATAATATACGGCCGTTTTTTGGTGTGGAAAGTAAAGAACCGTCGATTGATAAAAGCCGCCTCATTCTCCAAAATGCCAAAAGTGACGTCAACTCCGTTTTCTTGTAAATATTTGATGCCTGTTCCATTGACTGCTGCAAAAGGATCTATATTGGCAATCACCACTTTTGGAATCTGGTGTTTTACGATCAAATGGGAGCAAGGCGGTGTTTTCCCGAAATGGTTACACGGTTCCAGGCTCACATAAATAGTCGATTCTTTCAGCAGCGATTTATCCTTCACCGCATTCACCGCGTTCACTTCAGCATGCGGGCCACCATATTGTTGATGATAACCTTCTCCTATAATTTTGTCATTGTGCACAATTACTGATCCCACCATTGGATTTGGGCTAACACTTCCAAGTCCTTTTTGGGCGATTTCTAAGCATCTGAGGATATACTTTTCATGCACATTCATGCCGTCAAAAGTAGTTTTTTTATTTACTTTTAGCAGCTCAAACCTCCTCCAATTGTGAAGATCGCAGACAATACCATACAAGCCGTTTCAACTTATGTCAAGCAGCAGCTTTGTCCAATCATGGATGATGCGGAGATCAGAGTGACTTATCGATTAATGATGGACCATTATTTTGGTTTTTCGGCAACAGATTTGGTGCTCAAGCGGGACCATCGGTTTACAGAATCTGAATTGGTGAAAATTATTCATTGTGTCAAGCGATTACTAAAGCACGAACCTTTTGCTCAAATAGTCGGAGAGACAGAATTTTTTGGATTGAAATTCTATGTCAATCAACATACGCTAATCCCACGACCGGAAACAGAAGAGTTGGTGGAATGGGTTTTGAATGATTGGCGTAATCAAACGCCAACTATTTTAGAGATTGGAACTGGTAGTGGTTGCATTCCAATTGCTTTGAAAAAGAATTTATCTAAGACGAGTATAACTTCTTATGACGTTTCAAAAGAAGCCCTTGAAATTGCATCAAAGAATGCTAAATTAAATCAAGTAACGGTTGATTTTCAAGAAGTAGATATCCTAAATACAGCCCTTGATCAAAATCAGCAATGGGATGTCATTGTGAGTAATCCACCATATATCGCACAGCAAGAAATGGAAAGTATGCATCAAAATGTGGTGGATTATGAACCGCATTTGGCATTGTTTGTCAGCGATGAGGATCCATTGATCTTTTACCGAAAAATAGCAGAAATCGGACTTCAGCAATTAGCAAAAGACGGAGCTATTTATGTCGAGATTAATCAATACTTAAGTCAGCGAACCATCGAGTTATTTCAAACAATCGGTTACAGCCAAGTTGAGTTGCGACAAGACATCAATGGTAATGACCGAATGATTAAAGCAGTGAAGTAGTTTATACTTCTAATTGCAGATTAGACAAGTTTTGATAGATTCCGTTCTCCATATTCGATAACTCTTGGTGGGTTCCTGATTCTACCAATTGACCTTCATTCATCACCAATATTTTATCTGCTTTTCGAATCGTACTCAAGCGGTGTGCAATAACAATAGAAGTTCGTCCTTTCATCAATGTTTCCAATGCTTCCTGTACTAGTTTCTCAGACTCAGAGTCCAATGCACTTGTAGCTTCATCAAGAATCAAGATAGAAGGGTTTTTCAAGATCGCTCTTGCAATGGCAATTCGCTGACGTTGTCCACCAGACAATTGAATTCCTCTTTCACCAACAATGGTTTCATACTTATCAGGAAATCCTTCTACAAATAAATGGGCATTGGCTTGTTTTGCTGCATCTATAATTTCTTCGTCTGTAGCTCCAATTTTTCCATAGCCAATGTTCTCCTTGATCGTTCCACCAAACAACAATACATCTTGCGGTACAATTGACATCTGAGAACGCAATTCAGACAGCGAAAAGTCCTGAATTGGCTTTCCGTCTATTGAAATAGTTCCTGAGTTTGGGTTGTAAAAGCGAAGTAAAAGATTGGTAATCGTAGATTTTCCTGCTCCTGAAGGTCCTACGATAGCGATTTGCTCACCACTGTTTGCAGAAAAGCTAACAGATTTTAATACCTGGATGTCTTTACGGCTAGGGTAGGCGAAACTTACGTTATCAAAAGATACGTTTCCATTTACTCTTTTCAAGGAAGTCAATTGTACATCTGAAATATCTTCTGGAGTTTCATCCAAGATTTCCATCAGGTTTTCAGTTGCACCGATGGCTTTTTGCAACTGAGAATAAAGATCTGCTATACCACCCATGGAAGCTCCAACAAAAACAGAGTATAAAATAAAGGTGAATAAATCACCAACACTCAGTCCATTTTGATTGACTAGAATGACGCCATACCAGATCACACCTACTATAGAGCCAAAAAGAGCGAAAATAATAAAGGAAGCAAAAGCTCCTCTCCATTTTGCACCTTTTAAGGAAATGCCTACTATTTCATTGGTCTTTTCGCTGTAACGCATGTTTTCGAAAAACTCATTGGCGAAGGCTTTTACTGTCGTAATTCCTTGCAAAGTTTCTTCTACAATGGTATTTGAATCAGCTACTTTAGATTGTGCTTCTTTCGACAATTTCTTAATGTGTTTTCCGAAGATGATGGCTATAACGATAACAACTGGAACCAAACAAAGCATCAATAATGTCAGTTTAACTGAGATGTAACTCAATAATGCAATTCCTATGATTATCGTAATTACTTGACGAATCAATTCAGCGATTGTCGTCGTTAATGTTTCTTGAAGTAGTGAAATGTCAGATGCGATGCGACTGTTTAGCTCTCCAACTCTGCGTTCAGAGAAGAAATGCATCGGCAATTTGATCAAATGATTGTAGGTGCTTTGTCTAAGGTCTGCTAATGTTTTCTGAGTAACGATAGCAAATAGGTAAATTCTGAAATAAGAAAAGACTGCATTTGCTGCAAAAACGCCTAAAAGTGCTAAAGCGATATTATTAATGTCCTTCAACATATCAGAATTAGCAGAGTCTACTAATTGACCGGTGAGGTATGGAAACACCATTGAAGTAACACTAGAAAGCAAAAGGAATACGAATCCAATCGCGAAGGTGCCTCTGTATGGCCTTACATACTTGAAAAGACGTAGCGATTTCTTTAAATCTTGCTTTGTTATTTTCTTTTTTGGAGTATCTGTTTGGTCGTGCTTCTTTCTTCTAAATCCAGCCATTACTTATATTTGCAGCAAAAGTAAGTATTATATAAATTTGCAGTCAATAGAATGGTAAAACAATTGGAAATTTTCCAAAAATATTTTCTATAAAGTTTTATTACTATTCAAAAAAGTAATACTTTTGCTCTCCGTTTGAGAAAAACCCTCGGCGGACTTTAATAAGGGGTGACCCGAAATATAGGACGCTACAAAATAAAACATAAAGATGAAAAGGACTTATCAGCCATCAAGAAGAAAAAGAAAGAACAAGCACGGATTCAGAAGCAGAATGGCATCTGCTAACGGTAGAAAAGTATTGGCTAGAAGAAGAGCTAAGGGAAGACATAACTTAACTGTTTCTAGCGAAAAAACATATAAAGATTAATTGAATGTTATTCAAGAATTAAAGGTCTCAGTGTTACTGAGACCTTTTTTTTGTGCTTAATTTTGATAAAAATGCAACTATAATGATACGATTAGCGATAAATGGGTTTGGTAGAATAGGTAGAATGGCAGCTCGTGTTGTTCAGCAACATGAAGGCATAGAGTTGGTCGCAATTAATGACTTGGCAGATGTTAAAACGTTGGGCCATTTATTTAAGTATGATTCAGTGCATGGTCGATTCAATGGAACTATTGGGACTGTAGAAGATGGACTTGTAATCAATGGTGCTAAGGTTAAATTGTTTTCTGAGAAATCACCGAAAGATCTGCCATGGAAAGAATTGAAAATTGATGTCGTAATTGAATCTACCGGGTTTTTTAGAAAACGAGAAGATGCCAATCAACACATAGAGGCAGGAGCAAAGAAGGTGATTATTTCTGCGCCAGCTAGTTCAGATGATGTTGCGACTGTTGTATTGGGAATTAATGATGAGATTATCACTGATCAAACTATATTTTCTAATGCTTCTTGTACGACCAATTCATTGGCCCCGCTAGTGAAGATTTTGGATGAGTTGTGTGAAATTGAAAGTGGTTACATTACAACGATCCATTCTTATACAGGAGATCAGCGTCTTCACGATGCTCCACATAAAGATTTAAGAAGAGCTAGAGCTGCTGCAGTTTCTATTGTGCCAACCACAACTGGTGCTGCTAAAGCGATAACAAAAATATTTCCAAAGTTAGATGGGCAGTTAGGTGGAGCAGGGATTAGGGTTCCTGTTCCTGATGGTTCATTGACTGATTTTACTTGTGTGGTTAAGGACCCTAAAAGTATTGAGGAGATCAATGCAGCTTTTAAAAAGGCTGCCGAAACCAATTTAAAAGGTATTTTAGAATACACGGAAGACCCAATAGTGTCTATTGATATTGTTGGGAGTCCTTTTTCTTGTGTATTTGATTCTCAATTAACTTCAGTTATCGGCAACTTAGTGAAAGTAGTCGGTTGGTACGACAATGAAATGGGCTATTCAAACAGAATTATCGAACTAGTTAAACGGATTGGATAGGCTAAATTTATACATTCTATTCAATGAATTAACGTTAATTACTTCAGTTGATTCAATGAATTAACGTTAATTGCTTCAGTTGGATTCCTGTGTAGGTCGTAAATTAATCTTCTTTCTTTGTCTCTTATTGCTAAAAATCAATTAATTAATTGTCTTTTTTAAAATTTCTATTCAATGAATTAACGTTAATTCCTTCAGTTCATTCAATGAATTAACGTTAATTCCTTCATTTGAATACGGAATTGGCGTATCTTTGAGGTAAATTGATGGAGTATGGCAGCAACAAAAGTTCAACGTGTTGTATTTGATGAAATGGTTCGTAAGATTCTTCCAAACAAAGTCCTTATTTTGTTTGGAGCGAGACGAGTAGGAAAAACAGAACTAGTTAGGTCTTACCTGAAGACACAACCCAAAGAAAGTTATTTATTATTGAACGGAGAAGACCAAACCTCTCTTGATTTATTGGAGGTCAGGTCTGTAGCGAATTACAAACGATTATTAGGAAATTGCACATTGTTGGCAATTGATGAAGCGCAACACATTCCTGATATTGGTATGAAATTAAAGTTGATGGTAGATGAAATTGAAGGTCTCCGGGTGGTAGTGACTGGATCTTCAGTTTTTGATTTAAGCAATACATTGGGTGAGCCATTGGTTGGTCGATCCAATATTATTCAACTTTTCCCATTGGCACAGATGGAATATGGGAAGTCCGAGAATTTATTAGAGACAAAAGAAAATTTAGGAGATCGGTTGATCTTTGGAGGTTATCCCGAACTGGCACATTTGTCAAATAATAATGACAAGATAACCTATTTAGAAGGCATCGTAAATTCGTATTTACTGAAAGATATTTTGGCTTACGACGGCATTAAAAAGTCGGATAAGATTTTAGATCTACTGCGCTTATTGGCTTTTCAAGTTGGAAAAGAAGTGAGTGTGGACGAATTGTCTAAAGGGTTAAAAGGAATTTCTAGAAATACAGTGGAGAGCTATCTAGATTTGCTTTCGAAGGTATTTATCATCTATAAAGTTGGTGGTTACAGTGGTAATCTGAGAAAAGAAGTTACCAAATCAAACCGATGGTATTTTGTAGACAATGGAATTCGAAATGCAATTATTCGAAATTTTAATCCATTAAATCTCCGAATGGATACAGGCGAATTGTGGGAAAATTACTTAATGGCTGAGCGAATTAAGTTCAATAGTTATACTAACAAAAGGAGTAATATTTATTTCTGGAGAACGTATGATCAGCAAGAAATAGATTTAGTAGAAGAGACTGGAGATGCGTTGAGCGGGTATGAATTTAAATGGAGTCCAACGAAGAAAGTAAAGGCTCCTGGAGCATGGACGAAAAATTATACTTCGGCTACATTTGAGGTGATTTCTCAAGAAAATTACTTGGATTTTATTGGGGCATAGCCTTTTTTGGCTCACCGTATGATTTCAATTCAAATTGATTGCCATCAAAAACACCATAAGAGTTGAAGTTTATCCATTCACCTAGATTGATGTATCTGCTATTCTCACCAACTTTAAGATCAAGCGGTAAATGACGATGTCCAAAAATGAAATAATCAATGTGTTCTTTTTGAAGGTATTCTTTGCTGTAAATGGCTAGCCATTCATTTTCTTCACCGAGGTAGATTTCATCTGTTTCCCGATTGGCATTTCTACTCTTCTGCGACCAAAAATTAGCCATTCCTATTCCTAAGTTGGGATGAATTCGAGCGAATAGCCACTGGCAAACAGGATTAGCAAATACTTTTTTGATGAATTTATAACCATGGTCTCCTGGGCCTAATCCATCACCATGACCGATTAGAAACTCTTTGCCATTAATGGTTCTCCGAATAGAATCACGATGCAGGGTGACACCAATTTCCTTTGGCAGGTAATCAAACATCCACATGTCGTGGTTACCAATAAAAAGGGTGATTGGAATACCACTGTCTACTATTTCAGCCATCTTTCCCTGTAAACGAATGAAGCCTTTAGGGATGCTGTGTTTGTATTCAAACCAAAAGTCGAATAAATCACCGACTAAAAAGATTTCCTGTGCATCAACTTTTACTTCATCTAGCCATTTTACAATCAGCTTTTCACGCTTCAAGCTTTCTTCAGCATTTGGAGCTCCTAAGTGAAAGTCTGAGGCGAAATAAAGTTTTTTGCCAGGTGGTAAAATAGCCGATGATGTCAATAGGAACTAGTTAAAGATTTCTGCTAATTTACGTCCTAAAGCTGGCCCGCGTAAATTTTTAGCTATAATTTTTCCCTCTTTATCAATTAGAATAGAAAAAGGAATGCCTTCAATTCCAAATTGAGGAACAACTTCAGAATTCCAAAAGCTTAAATCACTTACATGAGACCAATCTAATTTGTCGGATGCGATTGCATCAGTCCAAGCTTGTTTTTCTCGGTCTAAAGAAACACCATATACTGTAAATCCTTGAGATTTATATTTGTTGTATTCTGCTACAATGTTTGGGTTTTCAATTCGACAAGGCTTGCACCAAGAAGCCCAAAAGTCAACTAATACATATTTTCCACGTAAAGAAGATAGTGCAATGTTGCTACCATTCGGACTAGGTAAATTTATTTCAGAAATTTGAGAACCTACCTTAAGTTTCGACAATTCATTAATCCGGTTTGCAAAAGCAATGTAAGTGCTATTTTGAGGGTATTTTGCCGATAAGCCATCTTTTACTTTAATATAATAATCGATTGCTTCATCTTTATCCAGCTGTTCTACAATTGCCATTGCTGCATAGCTATCAGAATGATTATCCAAAAAACCTCTTACAAAGGCAGCTTTTTCAACTTCAGAATTTAAGTATACAGTCCTGAATTCTTGAATGATGGAATCTTTGTTTGGGTGGTTTTGATACTGAGAAAATGCTTTATTTAAACTGTCTTGAAAAGTGTAAAACTTAACAAGTCCATTATTGAATTCATGCAGAATAACAGCATCTTCTGATCCTGTTATCGTATAATCTCTATAATTGTTAGCATCCAGATTGATTTCTACGCTTTCGTCGGGCGAGCTTACAAAAAATACAAATCCTTGGTTGTTGAAATTTAGTCGATAAAACGATTTTTCATCAATGCTACCATCAAAGGAGAAATTTCCTTCAGGATCAACTGTTGAGGTATCTATAGGTGTTACTTTGCCCTCTGCTAACTTTTCTAAAATAACTTGAGGGTTATTGTAGTTTTTAATATTAGCTTGAACATCATTGGTTTGTTGTCCTTCCGTATTGCATGAAGCCAACAACATAATTCCGATACATCCTGTAAGAATTGTTTTCATAGTTCTTTATTTCTCTAATTCTTCTCTTAATATTTGACTGGTCATTTTAGGATCCGCTTTTCCTTGCGAAAGTTTCATGACTTCACCCATAAACAGACCCAACAAGTTTTTGTTGCCACTTTTATATGCGGTAACCTTATCAGGATATTTGGCAATTGCTGCTGAAATATATTCTGAAATAGAGGAGCTATCAGATTCCTGAATCCAATTGTTCGCTTTTGCTATTTCTTCAGCTGTTCTATCTGGATTTTCAAGCATCGCTGGAAAAACCTTTTGAGCACCAATAGAATTGTTGATTTTATTTGAATCAATTAAATCAATCAAACCTGCTATCTTTTTTGGCTCAATCGGGAATTGATTGATGAGCATAGCATGTTCATTCAAATGAGATTTAATGCTTCCCATTAGCCAGTTGGCAGCTGATTTGTAATTTTTTGTATGCTTTATTATTTCCTCATAATACAGAGCGATCGACTTGTCTTCAGTTAGAAGCTCAGCATCATAAGTAGATAATGATAGTTCGTTAGTGTATTTCTGAATCAATTCAGCAGGCAGCTTAGGTAGCATTTTCTTTACATCTTCTATGTATCCTTGTTCCACATAAACAGCCTGTAAATCTGGTTCTGGGAAGTAACGATAATCGTGTGCCATTTCCTTGCTTCGCATGACAGCCGTTTTGCCTGTCACTGCATCAAAATTCATTGTTTGTTGGGTTATTTCTTCGCCTGCTTCTACCGCTTCTATTTGTCTTTTAATTTCATAACTGATCGCTCTGAATACATTGCGGATAGAGTTTAGGTTTTTTGTTTCAGTTCGTTGCCCAAAGTCTTTAGCTCCTTTTAAACGTACAGAAACGTTGGCATCACATCGCATACTTCCTTCTTCCATGTTGCCATCACAAATTTCTAAGTAACGAACAAGCTTTCGAACCTCAGTCAGGTAATTATATGCTTCTTGAGGGGTTCTTAAATCAGGTTCACTCACAATTTCTAGTAAAGGAACACCTGCACGATTTAAATCAATTAGTGTTTTAAAAGGATCCATATCATGATTCGATTTTCCTGAATCTTCTTCCATATGGATTCTTGTCAGTCCAATGCGCTTTTCATTTCCAGCATCGTCTTTAATGAGAATTTGTCCACCTGTACAAATAGGTGTTTTATCTTGGGTGATTTGATATCCTTTTGGTAAATCAGCATAGAAATAATTCTTTCTAGCGAATTGATTTTCATACGTAATGTCGCAGCCACAAGCCAAACCAATCTTAACACCGAACTCCATAGCACGAGTATTAAAGGTAGGCAAAGTGCCAGGGTGACCTAATGAAATAGGACTAATGTTGGTATTTGGGGCTAACCCAAATTCTGTAGAATCTGAACAGTACATTTTGCTTTCAGTCATCAACTGAGCATGTACTTCGAGACCAATTACTGCCTCGTATTTGTCGTAAATCGTTTCCTTTTCCATCGTGGGCAAAATTAGCAAAAAAATCACCCAAATAGACTCTGGAAAGACTCGCTGTTAGTTGCTTTTAACTATTTTTAAATGAGTTGTTTCGTTTTCGTTTATAAGTTTCAACAGATAGAGTCCGTTCTGGATTGTTGCATCTAAATCAATCGTATTCTGATTAGCACTTGTTCTTCCTGAACGAATTATATTTCCTTTCATATCGAGCAACTGGTATTGAAAATTACTATTTGTCGCATCTTCAAAATGAATTTTAATCTGATCGGTTACAGGGTTTGGATAAACACTAACTTCATCATTCAAGCCTAATTTATTCACATTAGTAATTCCTGTAATTGCACTTACGTCAAAAACGAAAAGCCCTTCTTGCATATCAGAAACAATTACTCTACCCGAAGGTAAGAATGGATAAACTCCCCAAGCCCCTTTAAAGCCTGACGCGTTAGGACCTAGATAGGTGTCGTAAAACCCCGCTTCTGTTATGTTACTAGGGTCTGAAGTGTTATAAACTCTAAGTCCATCATAATAATGAGAAACATATATATAATCGCCTTTAGAAATTAAGTTGTGCGGTATTGAGGTATTGGAATAAGTGCTCCCAAATAAATCAGTCACATTTATATTCGTCATAATTGAAACATCAGTAGCTTTCATTTGCATGCCATGTGTCTCGTCTGCAAAGTAGTAATTCTTGCCATTGTCATCTAGCCAGCCGCTGTGGTTGTATCCCTTATCCGGATAACTAGCTAAGGAGCCTAAGAAAGCAGGGTTGCTAACATTGGTAGTCTTGTAAATTATTAAACCTCTTCCTTCGTCATTGAGGTATGCGGTGTCATTCTGAACAAATACATCATGTGGAGTGTGTTGGATTTGACCCAAATAGGTTGGCGAAATAGGGTTAGCCAAACTATAGACAGCTAATTCTCCATTTAAGGAAGATCCTTGTTTTCTGGCATAACAAACATAGAGTTTCGCAAGAGCTGTATCTATGTATATGTTGTGCGAATTGGTAAATAGGTTGTTGGAATCATATACTTTATGCACAGAATCTGGCAAGAAACTCATGTCAAATATTTGCAATGTACTATTCTGGCTCTCATCACAAACGGCATAAAGGTAATTTCTATAGTTATGGTAATCTCGATGAATAACAAAACTACCTGAAGCAGCTCCTGCCTCAAAATCTACTTCAACCGGATTCTTCGGATCAGTAACATCAACAAAATGAGTTCCCAATACAGAACCCATGATTGCATACTCTCTTCCGTTGAGGGCATGCCCCCAAATTTCATTATAGGTATTGAACGAATTGTCATTCAATAATGCAGGTGATTCCCAATTAGACTCCAATGTTATGTTAGAGCTGATTTGCGAAAATCCGACTGTGCTTAAAATTAATCCGAGAGCAAGTAGTTTACTTTTCATTTCCTATCCGTTTAATTAATTCTTTAAATAACAAATTCATTTTAGGGCCAGCTTGTTTGGCAATTTCTTGAACTTCTTCATGGCTAATCTCCACTATTTTACCTTCGACACCTAAGTCTGATACAATAGAGACACCAAAAACCTTCATTCCGCTGTGCACGGCTACAATAGTTTCTGCTGTTGTTGACATGCCCACTGCGTCCGCTCCAATTATCCGAAGATACTTATATTCTGCCTTAGTTTCATATGTTGGCCCTTGTACACCAGCATAGACGCCATATTTTAGCTCAAGGTTATGTTTTTGATTAATTTCTTTCGACCAATCAACAAATTTTGAAGAATAAGGTTCGCTCATGTCAGGGAAACGAGGACCTAATTCATCAATGTTGATTCCTCTCAAAGGATTGTCAGGAAATAAATGAATGTGATCTGTTAAAACCATCAAATCACCTATTCGTTGTTCAGGATTTAATCCACCACTTGCATTTGACAGCAAAAGGTTATGAATTCCCAATGCTTTAAAAACTCGGATCGGAAACGTTGTTTCTTGCAACGTGTATCCTTCATAATAGTGGAACCTACCTTGCAAAGCAATTACTGAAATGCCATCAACTACACCTATTAAAAGTTGACCTTTATGGCCTTCTACGGTGCTTTTTGGAAAGTGAGGGATGTCGCTGTATGGAATTGCTACAGCATTTTTTATTTCTTTTTCAAAGTCTCCTAGTCCTGATCCTAACACGATAGCGATGATAGGTTGGTCTGAAAGTTTTTGTTTGATAAAGTTAGCTGCGTCTTGAATTTGCTTTAACATAGGTATTGATTTGATCGATTAGTTCACTTCCATGGTTGAGATGGAATTTTATTTTTATTGGAATATAAAATATAGGTAAATCTCTGCAAGCTTCTTTATCAATTCGCATCGCATCCTTTTCTGTCGTAATTAGTATTTTGGTCGTTGGCAATAATTCATCAAACTTAGATTTTATCTTCTTTATATCGGAAGAGTTAAAATAATGATGGTCCGGAAATTTAATGCTATTGACCTCCTTGGCATATCGTTTTACGTAAAATTTGAGAGCTTCAGGATTAGCTATCGCACTTAAAATTGTTATCGCATAATCTTCCATTTTAACTTTGCCAATTGATTGGGCGGACTCAGTTAAAGCTATTGGTTTGCTATAGCTAATGTATGAAAAGTATATTTCTTGATAGGGTTTAGGGTTTATCTCCGCCTTTACCCTTCTAATATCTAGAGGAGATAGAACAGTAGGGCATTTGGTAACAATTATTATGTTAGCACGATTGTATCCCGACCTAGATTCTCTCAAATTTCCCACTGGAAGAATGTAATCCTTAAAAAATGGATTGGAATATTCAGTAAGTAAAATATTAATTGAACGACCAATTTTTCGATGCTGGTAGGCATCATCTAATAAAACCATCTCTAAATCAGGATGTTCTTTTAAAAGTTGTTTCACGCCGTTTACACGATTAGAATCTACAGCTACCTGTATCTTGGGGAACTTAGATTGAAATTGTTTGGGTTCATCACCAATGTCCTCTGATGTATGAGAGTCATCAGCCAATATAAATTGATTGGTCTTTCGTTTATATCCGCGACTTAGTGTAGCTAATTTGTATTGATTGGATAAATTTGAAATTAGAAATTCAATGTGTGGTGTTTTTCCTGTGCCACCTGTGCTTAAATTGCCAACGGAGATGATAGGAATCTCAAATGATTTAGATTTAAGAATGTTAAGGTTGTATAGGTTATTTCTGAGCCCTGTAATTAGGCCATAAATGAACGAAAAAGGGAAAAGAAACAGTCGAAGAAATTTAATCAAGCTATTTTTGAGTTTAATTTACGACAAATTTAATAATTTAATAGGTCCTTCATTGGATAGATGTTTAAAGAATATAATTTATGAAGATTAAAGAGATTATTGCTCATTTAGAAGATTTTGCCAGTCCTGTTTATCAAGAAAGTTACGACAATTGTACTTTGATAGTTGGCGATGATGAACGTGAGGCAACATCAGCTTTGATTACTTTGGATTGTACTGAGGATGTAGTAGACGAAGCAATTAAGGCTGGGTGTAATTTAATAATTGCCCATCATCCCATTGTTTTTAAGGGAATGAAAAGTTTGATTGGAAAAAATTATATTGAACGAACAGTTTTAAAAGCCATAAAAAATGACATAGCGCTGTATGCCATTCACACTAATTTGGATAATGTAAAAGGAGGCGTGAATTATAAGATTGTTGAACGATTGAACCTCAAAAACGTTCAAATATTGGCTCCTAAACATGGTTTTTTGAAAAAGTTAATCACTTATTTACCTATTGAATCAGTTGAGAAAGTGAAGTCAGCACTTTTTGCAGCGGGAGCAGGAAATATTGGTAACTATGACAGTTGCTCATTTGTTTCAGAAGGTACAGGCAGTTATCGTGGGAATTCAAATGCCAATCCAACATTAGGAAAAGTAGGAGAGTTGCATTTAGAAAAAGAACATCGTTTGGAAGTGATTTTCAGTTTAGCGGATGAATCTCGATTAATTTCAGCATTAAAGGCAAGTCATCCTTATGAAGAAGTGGCTTATGATATTTTGTTGTTACAGAATAGCCATCAAGAAATTGGGAGTGGAATTATAGGAGAATTAGAATTGCCTATTGATTCAATGACCTTTTTAAAGGGGCTTAAAAAGCAATTAAATACGGATTGTGTCCGACATACTAAAGTAGTTGCAGAAACAGTAAAGAGAATTGCTGTTTGCGGTGGTTCGGGTTCCTTTTTATTAAAGAATGCGATTGCAGCGGGTGCTGACGTATTTATTACAGGAGATTTTAAGTACCATGAATTTTTTGATGCTGAGAATAAACTGATCATAGCAGATGTAGGGCATTATGAAAGTGAACAATTCACGAAAATTTTAATTAAAGAAATTCTTCATAAAAAAATACCTAATTTTGCCACTCATTTATCTCAAGTAATTACCAATCCAATTAATTACCTTTAATCTATGGCGAGTAAAGCTTCTTCAAAAGACGTAAAAACAGTAGAAGAAAAACTACAGGCACTTTATAACCTTCAAGAAATTGATTCTAAAATTGATAAGATTAGAACAGTTCGAGGTGAATTACCATTAGAAGTTCAAGATTTAGAAGACGAAATAGAAGGTCTTCAAACTAGAATTTCTAAGTACGACGACGAAATCAATACACTAGAAGCTGATATTTCAGCTAAGAAAAACGCGATGTCTGCTTCAAAAGATGCTATAAAAAAGTATACTGAACAGCAAAATAACGTTAGAAATAACAGAGAGTATGATTCTTTGACAAAAGAAATTGAATTCCAAAATTTAGAAATTCAATTGGCTGAGAAGAGAATTAAAGAGTATAAAGTCAAAATTGATGACAAAAAAGTAATCAACAATGAGGCTAAAGAAACTCTAGAGTCTCGTCAAAAAGAGTTGACCCATAAAAAAGGTGAGCTTGATGAAATTGTTTCAGAAACTCAAAAGGAAGAAACAGATTTACAGAAACAATCTGAAAAAGCAATGGAGTCTATCGATGATAGATTATTGACTGCTTATACAAGAATTAGAACCAACGCTAGAAATGGTTTGGCAGTAGTGCCAGTTGAAAGAGATTCTTGTGGAGGTTGTTTTAATCAGATTCCACCACAACGACAATTGGATATTAAAACACACAAGAAAGTGATCGTTTGCGAGCACTGTGGAAGAGTTTTAGTTGATGCAGCTATTGCAGGAATTGAAGAAGTAGTAGAAGAGGCAAAACCAAAAAGAAGAGCAAGAGCAACAAAATAAGTCTCGTTCTAAACCATACAAAAAGAGCAGCTAAATTTATTTTAGCTGCTCTTTTTTTGATCAAATCTATTCTGACTATTCAGGAGTTGGTTCCTCAGAACCTTCGCCATTTTTCTCATTTATCTCCTCAGGTGAAGATGTGTTTTCATCTGAAGGTGTTTCCAATTCATCTGAAGGAATCTCTGCATTATTCGGAGTACTATTTTCCTCTTGCATGGCTTCTCCTTCCTCCAAAGGCAATGTCTCTTGCGTTTCAGAAGATGGTTCAATTATTTCTTCCCCACTATTTTCTTCAATTACTTCTTCATTTGATGGAGCCAAAGAATCATTCGCAGGCGAATCTGCCTCATTTAATAGAATATCTGTCTCTGAATTATTTGGAGTAATGCTCTCCTCTTGAATGGAGTCGCCATTTTCAGATGGCGTTGTTTGTTGTGGTTCAGGAATAGCCTCTTCTATAATGGAATCTGTTTGAGGAGTATTCTCCAGTTCTTCATTAATTGGCTGCTCTGCTTCTTTTGTTTTTGGAATGGACTCTTCAGCAGGTTGCTTGGGAGGAGTTAATTTTTCTTCTTCTATTGATTTTTCAGATTTCTTCTTTTCCTGTCGGGAAACATCATTTATTTTACCTTTTCCAAACACAAGGTTTATTCCGGCTCTTACTTGCATATGGCGTGCATTCTGAGGTTGAATAGCACCTAAAATATTATCGGCAACAACGTAAAGTTGAACAGGTCCAGGATGCACCATAATTCCACCACCAATATTGTTATAACTGTTATTAATTACAGTATAAGAAGCTGTTGCATGAAACCATTTATTGAATTTATGATTGTATGAAAGTGTCAAAGAAGGATTTAACTTTCCTTTAAAATATTCATTTTGAATCAATACTCCTGCTTTTCCTTTTTCGAAGAATTGGTAGGATCCTCCGATATATATTTGTGCGATTAGGTTAGACCTGTAAGCATCAGATTTTTCCTCCAGGCTAAAAGCCTCTCCCAATGAATCTAGCACACGTTCCAACGAAGAATTGTTGGAAGAGTCTACATTTTTCTTAAGTATAAAATCATCAATATCAATTCCACTAAAATCAAAAGTGCTTCCATCATTTACATAATTTTTCACTTCATTTTTCCAATTGATAAAACCTAAATCAACTATAGAGGCATTTAATTCGATTTTGTCATTGACTTTAAATGTGGCTCCTAGATCAATACCAAACCCATTATTCTTTCTATTCAATACATAATCCTGATCAACTTCAATACTATCATTTATTCCGGAAGAATTAATAATAACACTACCCGAAGCCCTCATTTCATAGGTCGTCGGGTCTGTAAATACTTCTACTTCAAATTTCTTAGAATCAATATTTTCCATGCCGTATAAGTACTTGAATCTAGCTCCTACCACTAACCGATCATCCAACAAGGATTGATTAAAAGCCACTCCATATTCTCTGAAATGGGTCATATTAATGCCCATTCCATCAAAATTAGCTGTATTGTCATCAAACCCTGCATTTCCCTGATCGATGAACTGCATGAAATCTTTAGGGTATAAAAATTTAAACCTGACCTTTTCACTCACATTAAAACTCAAAGAAGTACGATCGCCAATCCGAAAACCAAAGGAAAGTAGATCTGTTTGAGCAGCAAATGACATATAGTTAATTGGAGAAAGAGATGACACAAGGTTTGACATATTGAAAACCAGTGAATCATTATTTTTTTGGATCACATCTGACCATGCAAAGGAGCTGTTACTATACATCAAGTAGGTGGAAGATAATGCTGGCAAGCCAATAAAAAACTTTCCATTGAATTTCTTTGCAGGGTTCAAATAACTTGTTTGAGGCAAAGCATCCATGTAATAGGATGTAAACTCTTGCTGTGCTTTAAGAGTTATGAAAGCAACTGAAACTATAACAAATAGTATATATTTTCTCATATTAATCAAGTTCTATGTTAAATTTTGCTTTCAATCCTAACTTTACATCTAATCGGTAATAATCATAGAACCTTACTATTGATTGACCACTATTTGTAGTTGACATTTCTGCTTTTATAATAACTTTCTTACTCTTAAATATATTTTTCAATCCAAACTCATCGACCTTAGTGTCTATCGTTAAGTTGTTTGGAGAGATAGTTTTGCCATTATTGTCAATAGTTGAAGATTGAATGATTTGTTTAGAGCCATCAAACAGTGAATCTAACACGGCATAGTCTTCAGTTGTAAAATAGATTTGAAGATTTGCCTCAACGGGAAAAGAGTTCGTAATGTTTGTTCTGAAAATGGCAGATCTTACTAAATCTCCGGAGTCATCAAAATTAAAATCTAACGTATCCACTAATGCATATCTATCTACAGAGCCAACTAATGGTAATTCCATGTTAATTTTCACTTTAGCCTGATTGGTTGATTGTATAAAGTTCTGTTGTACATCCCCATTTGGATTAGTCTGCACAGAAATATCATATATAAAATCCTTGGGGAGGGAAGATATTACTGTTGGAATGTTGCTGTTGTTTTTGTCCAAAATAATGTCGGTAATCGCTGAATCACCCGGTTTTGTAGGTGCATTCACTGCAATGGGATTTTGTACCAATTGTAGTGGAACTATGCCGTTTGTTACCGTTGTTGCAACAAATCTTTGGAAGGTTAAATCTAAAGGAATTCCAAATTGATTGTTCGTTTGTATGGTTAGTCTTGGCTCTGCTATAAAAAAGGAACCACTTACTGCATTCTTAAATACGGATAAAAGCAATGTATCCTCAGGAAAGTTAACTGACTGCTGACCTGTATATCCATAAAACGAGTCGAACGCTAGGTTTTCAGTTTGTATGGTAATCCCTATACTATCACTAGAATTGATGGGTTGCCCTGAATAGTTTAAAGTAATTTCATAATCTACTGGGATATCATTGGTCGTGTTTTGGTCAGTTTCTATCTTAAAATTATCCAATGATATAGTACTGTTCGAATAAACCGGAATATTTCCATTGTAATCTAATGGAAGATTGAAACTAAGTGGTGTTCCATTTGCCTTAAAAGTTGGAAAAGTAATTTTTATATTTCCTCCATGTTGTATTGAAGAAACTAGTGAACACTTTAAAAGTCCTGATTTTATGATCATTGAATCTAACCTCGCGCCATTACCATTGTCAAATGGATACGTCGTGCTGTAATTTTTAGTGATCGTTCCTTGAATTGGTAAAGCAATTACTTCTACACCATTAAGGGTTATTTTATCTTTGAACTCTTGGTCTTGTAATTCAAACGCCTCTTTTGTATCAATGGTAAATGCATCACTATTGTATAGAATGGTAATGAGTCCATCTTGGTCGGTTTTCAAAATCTCTAGATCGTCTTCCGTAGCAAATAAATCTGCAGGGCTAAGTGAAGAATTTATAAGTGGAATAGCCAACTCAGGATCAATCGGTTCAAGTTTTAATTTATCGAAATCGAAATAATCCTCTGTACAAGAATTTATTGAAATAGCAATCAGGCCGTATACTATTATCTTGGGTATTTTTAATTTCATAACGTATCTATTGAACTAGAAGTGAAAAGCTAAGATAGAAGCTTTTTTTTAAATTCCAATAAGGTTAATGCCCTTTTTTTGTCGATAAAAGGGTGAAAGATTGTCGATGAAATTTACAAGAGCCAATTTTTTTAATTGCTTCTCTATGTTTTATAGTAGGGTAACCTTGATTTTTGTCCCAAGAGTATTCAGGGTGCTCTAAATGAATCTCTTGCATATATTCATCTCGATGTGTCTTCGCCAAAATAGAAGCGGCTGCAATTGGTGCAAATTTAGAATCTCCTTTGATGATGCATCGATGCACAATTCCCAAATATGGATTGAATCTATTGCCGTCAATTAATAATAACTCAGGTTTTGTAGAAAGTTGATCGATAGCTCGGTGCATAGCCAAAAAAGAAGCGTTTAGAATATTTATCTCATCTATTTCTTTTTCAGTAACAATGCCTACAGCCCAAGCAATTGCTTCTTTTTCAATGACAATTCTTAATTGATCTCTATTTTTTTTTGATAGTTTTTTAGAGTCGTTGAGCAATTCGTTATTGAATGTTTTAGGTAGAATTACTGCTGCGGCGTATACAGGTCCTGCAAGGCATCCTCTACCGGCTTCATCACATCCGGCTTCTATGTATTTTGAATTAAAATGCAATGCTAATGCCATTGTTCTAGTGTTTTTTCAACGCTCTTCCACAATAGATTAGCTGTTCTTTCCCAAGAAAATTCTTTCGCCTGATTCAATCCTTTTTCTTTTAATTGAGCTTCTAAATTGGGTTCACTGTATAATTGAATCATTCTATCGGCAATGTCTTCAGCAGAAAAAGGATCAGCCAATAATGCAGCGCCGTTGGCCACTTCTGGCATTGATGAGGTATTGGATGTAATCACCGGAACGTTACATTGCATTGCTTCAATAATCGGCACACCGAAACCTTCAAATTGGGGAACATAGCTCAAGCAAAAGGCAGCACCAACTAACGCTGGAAGTTTCTTGCTTTTTACTCGTCCCAAAAATACAATGTCTTTTTTATGGGTAAGCGATTGATAAGTTTCTTCGAGTTGATTTGGCCACCATTTTCGATTGCCGCCAATCAATAATTTTAAATCAGCACCTGTTTTTTGTTTGAAAATTTCGAATGCTAAAAAGAGGTTTTCTAAATTTTTTCTTGGGTGCAGTGTTCCAACAAATAGAAAGTAAGATTTCCCATCACTGAAATCTCTTTTTGCAAGGGCTTTTTCATCTTCATTCAATGGAACAAAACTTTCGTTCGCTCCATTATATACCACATCAATTTTTTCAGGGTTCTGTTGGTACTGTTTTATTATATCTTGCTTAGAAAATTCAGAAACAGTCGCTATTCGTGTCGCTCGATTGGCAAATTTTGGAAAATATTTTAATAAATAATTTCGCTGAATAGGGATTATGTTTTCAGGAAAATGTTCAAAATTAAGGTCATGAATTACTCCTAACATAGGAATGTTCTTCATAGGCGGAAGCCAACCTTCAGTACTAATCAATAATTCTGCACCAATTTTGTTCACTTTCCTTTTTAAAGCATACTCAAACCAATAAATCCATAAATAGGGATGTCGAGCTTGAGGACTTAGCACATGAGCAATTACATTTGACCCAAAAATAAATTGCGAATCAATTTTTCTGTCAAAAATAAAATGAAACTCGTGCTCAGGGTGTTGCTGTGTGATTCGCTTTAGCGTTTCAAAAGTAAACCAACCAATACCGTCCATTTTTCTGGGAACTAATAGACGTGTATTTACAGCTATCTTCATGTTTTTTTGTAAAAGAGAAAGTTACTTCTTATTCACCATAAAATTGATTCCAAAGAAAAAATACTCTTTTAAGAAAGGGCTCTTTTTCCAGATTTGTTGCTCTTTTGCAATCGCGTCTGCAGGTTTATTGGCCGGAAAGTTAAATGGTAAATAGTACCTGATGTATTGAACTGAAGACCCATCAATTGTTAAGTTTTGCTTGCTAAAAGCGTTCCGCCATTCCTTTAAACTTTTGATGTTTTCATTGCCCAGCAAGATGTTTTTCTTCAGTGTGTCATCATATATTTCAATGATTTTTTTATTGCCTCTTTGCAGGAATAGTTTGGCATTTTGAATGATGTTATTCCCATTCTCTTCTATAATCAGCAATTTTCCGTTAGGTCGTAATACTTGATTTAGGATTTTGATGGCATCATCCAAAGGTTCCAAATGGTGCATGGTGTCTTGGATAATGATTAAATCTTTAGATTCGCTTTCGAATTTGTGGTCAAAAAGATTTTCATAGGAATACGTGAATTTAGAAACATCACCATATTGTGACCAATATTCCATCCTCTTTGGCAGCAATTTATAATAATGCTCCAATGTAGTGCCATGAACGGAAAACCCATTGATGGATAAAAAAATATCAGTAGTTCCAAAGCCACAACCTAAATCTAAAATGTCAAGCTTTGGATCGTTGATATGGTCTATAATGTATTGAAGTCGCTGACAGAAATATGCTTTTCTGTATTCGAATCGTTCAGGTTTATCTAGAAATTTATAGTAATAATGCAGGTCTTTGTTTTGCTCCAATTCTTTCAAGAAAATAGAGAAAAACTGTTCGACTGTCATTTTTAGTTCCATATTGGTTGGCTTTCAATAAAGCCTGCAAATATATCAATTCCTTTTAGAGTTGTTTGATGTATTTTCATCAATTTATAGAGACCAAAAGAATGGGTTTGCTTACTATTGTATTTGATTTACCATCATTACAAATGCAGCGGAAGTTTTTAATTAATCTCCTATTCTTACTTTTTCTCAATCTGCTCATCAAACCTTTTTGGATTTTTGGCATCGATCGAACGGTTCAAAACACGTTAGGTGCTGAAGAATATGGTATTTATTATGCACTTTTCGGTTTCTCAATTTTACTTAACATCATTCTCGATGTTGGAATTACTAATTACAACAACCGAAATATAGCGCAGCACAATCACATGCTAGGACGTTACTTTTCGTCCATTGTTATGTTAAAACTCCTTCTTGGAGTTGCTTATTTGATCGCAACTTTGGTATTTGCCTTTCTTTTCGACTATCAAGGAAAAGAGTTAGTTCTGTTATTGGTATTGTGTTTGAACCAGTTTTTGGTATCCTTTTTATTGTACTTAAGATCAAATATCGCAGGGCTGCAACTATTTAAGTGGGATAGTTTTTTGTCGGTGTTGGACCGAATTACCATGATTGCGGTATGCGGAACAATGTTATGGGGAATTAGTGATTTTAAATTTACTATTAATCACTTTGTTTGGTCACAAACTTTCGCATATGTTTTAAGTTGTATAGTTGCGATACTAATTCTCGGAAATCGCATAAATACTTTTAAACTAGCGCTTAATATTCCCCTTTTAAGGGTCATTTTTAAACAAAGTATGCCCTTTGCATTACTCGTTTTGTTGATGGCTTTTTATTATAGAGTAGATTCTGTGATGATTGAACGATTGTTGCCCAACGGCAGGGAACAAGCGGGTATTTATGCTCAAGCATATCGTTTACTGGAGGCTTCCGCTAGTTTTGGTTATTTGTTTGCTGGTTTATTGCTACCGATGTTTTCTAAAATGATTTCAACGAAAGAGTCGCCAAGTGAACTGATCAAATTGTCATTTAATTTAATATTCATCCCAGCAATTACTTTATTTGGAGTCTGTTTTTTCTATGCCACGGAAATTATGGAATTGTTATACGTTGAAAATACGATTGAATCTGCCAAAGTGCTTCAAGTATTGATGTTGAATTTTGTCGCTATTGCTTCAACCTATATCTTCGGTACATTTTTAACTGCCAATGGTAGTCTAAAGGCATTGAATGGAATTGCAATTGTTGGGTTGCTCATTAATTTGATATTGAACTATATTTTAATACCAAAATATGCATCTTATGGGGCAGCCGTTGCAACCCTTATTACCCAAATATTCGTCATAGTGGCGCAAATTATTGTTGTTAAACGAATCTTAGAATGGAAAACTCATTTGAATTACGTGATTAGAATGGGTTTCTTTTTAATCTTATTTTTTGTTATAAGTTATTTTATATCAATTAGAACCTTAGATTGGATGTTGCAATCTATTTTAACCATTGCAATTGGAGGAACTTTGGCTTTATCTTTAAAGTTAATTGAACCACAAGCAATGTTGCAGATACTTAAAAATAAAGCAGGCAATTAGTCTGATCAATTTACTACTTTTGAACCTTTGAAATTTTTTTGAATGAAATCAGAAAATCCCTACGAATTAAAGCCTACGACAATGGTTCCATTGATCATTAAATGGAAGAAACTATTGATTACGGTTAGTGCATTAGCATTTCTTATCTCTATTATGGTTTCTTTTTTAATAGAGGAAAAATATGAGTCAAGTGTGATTTTATTTCCTGCTGCCACTACTAATATTTCCAAAACTCTTATCGCAGAAAGAGGATTCGACGATAAAAGTTTATTGGAGTTTGGTGAAGAAGAGCAAGCTGAACAAATGCTTCAGATTTTGAATTCTGATGAAATCAGAAACAGAATTATAGAGAAATATGATTTGTTGACCCACTATGAAATCGACCAAGTTCAGAAATACAAAATGACTGAACTATACAATGAGTATGAATCAAATATTACATTTAAACGGACTCCATTTATGTCAGTTGAAATAAGTGTATTGGATCGTAATCCAGAGATTGCTGCGAGTATAGCCAACGATATTTCTTCTTTATTGGATACTGCTATTAATATGATGCAGCACCAAGTGGCCAACCAGGCACTTAAAATTGTTGAAGAAGAGTACAATAGCTTTCAGTACGAATTGAATCAAATGTATCAGCGGATGGATGAATTGAGAGCGAAGGGGATTCAGGATTATTTTACCCAGGTTGAGGTGTTGAGTGAGCAACATGCCATTGCTTTGCAAAAGAACAACCAATCTGCAATGAAACAAATGCAGAATCAGTTGGATACTTTGGCTAAGTATGGTGGAGAATACTTAACAATGACCTTGGATCTAGAATTCAAGTTGAAACAACTCAATTTCTTAAAAACCAAATATCAAGAAGCAAAAGTAGATGCTACTCAAAATGTGGAGCATAAGTTTATTGTAAATAAAGCCTACAAGTCTGAAAAACCAGCTTACCCTGTAAAATGGTTAATTGTACTTGTCTCTACAATTGGAACATTCTTGTTCACTTTAATACTCATTACACTTTTCGATTTAAATTAATCCGATGAACACGCAAGACAATCAAGAAGATTATATGAAAGGAAGTAAGAACTTGCTAGAGTTTGGTGCTAAAAATTTGAAACTCCTTGCAGGAGTTGCAATTGTTGCTGCCATATTAGCTGGTGTTTTTTCAAGTTCGGCATTTATCACACCAAAGTATGAATCATCTGCAGTGATTTATCCTTCCAATGTTTGGGAGTATTCTGATGAAACTGCATTAGAACAATTGCAACAATACTTGGAATCAAATATTATAAGAGACTCATTGGTAAGAAAATTTGATTTATATAATGAGTATAAAATTGACACTGCCGACATCAATGCTGGAACATGGATGATGTTGTCATACGGAGAGCATGTAGGAGCAAGCGAAACGAAATTCGAATCGATTAAAATTACTGTACTTTCCACAAGCCCTGAACGAGCTAGAGATATGGTTTTGGAGATTATAAAGCAATTGAATCAATTGGTTACAAGTGTAAACCGTAGTAAAGTGCAAGAAATATATCAGTATAAAAAAGTGGTGTTAACAAACCTTTCAGGACAAATAGATAGTTTGCTCGGGATTGTAAATAAATACGGAAAAGAATACAGTATAATGGAGTATGCTGGTCAATCTGAAAGAGTAACCGAAGGATATTTAAAAGCATTGTCATCTGGTTCTCGAGGGAATAGTTTTGACGAGACTGAAACACTATTCAAGAATGTAGCACAGCATGGTGCCTATATTCAAAACATAAATGGTCGAATCGAATTTTTAAATGAACAATACGCTGAATTACTTACTGATTTTGAAAAGTTGAAAATTGATTTGGTAAAAGAAGTAACTTATTCAAATGTATTGGTCACTCCTGAAGTTCCGGATAAGAAAGCATATCCTGTTAGATGGCTTATTGTGGCCTTGTCTATGATTGGGGCTGTGATCTTTACAGCGACTATTCTAATTGTGAGTAGAATCAATTTAAAGGATTAATGACCGACTACGTCAAACATAACGCTGTTCTGATTTTGAGTTTTCTCTTTATCATGACAAATGGTGTGCTAATCGCTATGGAAAACTACTGGTTTTCTTTAGTTCCATTTGCTCTTGCGCTAGGTTTGATGGCTTTCTTGGCTTTGGATAAGTTAATGTTGTTTATTGTACTAACAACCCCTTTATCACTGAGTATTGAAGAATTTTCGATTGGTGGTGTTGGGATGTTTTTACCCACAGAACCATTGATGTTTGGGGTAATGATCATTTTCTTGTTGAGGTTATTATACGAACGAAAATTTGATTATCGAATTATTCAGCATCCGATTACCCTCTCTATACTGTTTTACCTTTTTTGGATATTCATCACCACTTTAACTTCTGAGATGCCTATCGTGTCTTTGAAATACTTAGTTTCGAGATTATGGTTTATCGTTAGTTTTTACTTTGTTGCGACACAACTATTCGTCAATTATAAAAATATTAATCGATTCTTTTGGTTGTTTGTGATTCCAATGGGTGCAGTAGTTGTTTATACATCTATTCATCATAGTTTAAATGGCTTCAGCGAGCGATCTGGACATTGGGTGATGCAGCCATTTTTAAAGGATCACACGGTATATGGTGCTGTTTTAGCATTGGTATACCCAATATTGTTTTACTTGGCATTTAACCCTCGCTTTAAACGATTTCAAATCACAAGTTTTGTGCTGATATTAATATTTACCACAGGACTAATTTTGTCTTATGGTCGTGCTGCTTGGATTAGTGTGGTGGTGGCTTTGGTTCTCTATTTTGTTTACAAGCTCAAGATTCGTTTTAGTGCGATCATGTCAATCGCACTCTTTCTAGGGTTGTTTTTTACCTTATTCTGGACACAAATAATAAAAAACCTAGAGCGAAATAATCAGGATTCCACAGGAACTAATATTACAGAACACATTCAATCGATTTCTAATATTACCACCGATGCATCGAATTTAGAGCGAATTAATCGATGGAAATCTGCAATTCGAATGTTTGAAGAACGACCGATTTTTGGATTTGGCCCAGGAACCTATCAATTTCAATATGCCCCATTTCAGTCGGCTGAGGATTTAACCATTATCTCAACAAACTCAGGAGATGTAGGGAATGCACACAGTGAATACATTGGACCTTTAGCCGAAATGGGTCTATTTGGAAGTCTGACCTATGTGATCATCATAATTGTTGTTTTTTATAGAGGCTCAAAATTGTACCATTGTTTGCCAAAGGGGGAGGCGAAATCTTTGGTTCTAGCCATTCTTTTAGGTTTGACGACCTATGTTGTACATGGGTTTTTAAATAACTTCTTGGATACCGATAAAATGGCTGTTCCTTTTTGGGGATTTATTGCCATTTTGGTGGCGATTGATGTTTACCACAAAAAGAATTTACTGGAATATAGCGGCAAGTAAGGTGATGTCATCAGGCAGCGGACGATTTCCTCTAAATAAATCAGCCGATTTTTTCAACTCATCAGCGATGTTTTTTACTTTGTTTTCGACCAAAACATTCCGCAAAGGGTCAATACCGAATTCTTCATTTTTATCATTCGTAATCTCTGTAATCCCATCTGTGTAGCACAGAATCTTTGAATTGACCTCTAATTGATATTGTTCCACTAATATTTCTGGTAATTCATCAAACATGCCTAAAATGGTGCAACCTTTTTTTAGTTCCACTACTTCATTGTTTTGAAAAAGAAGGGGTGGATTGTGACCTGCATTTACAGTATACAATTTCCTCGTTTTGGGATTATAGATACCTATAAAGAAGGTGATGAATTTCTCCCTTCCGCCACTTTCAATTACTTTCTGATTCAGTTTAACGATTAGTTCCTCTAAAGAACCTGCAACGTTAATCAACGCTCTTAAATTAGCTTGAAAATTGGCCATTAATAATGCTGCAGAAACTCCCTTGCCCGAAACATCGGCAATGCAAAATGCAATGCGATCTTCTTCTAGTGGTATTACATCAAAGTAATCGCCGCCTACTTCCTCAAAGGGAAGATAAAGAGAGTTAAACTGATAGAATTCGTTGCTTGGTAAGTTGTTTGGGATGAGCAGACGTTGCATATCACGAGCCACTTCCAATTCTTTTTGAAAGGCAGCATTCTTGATGCTGTTTTGATACAATCTTTTATTTTCAAAAGCAACAACAATAATGTTGCTCAAAGTTTGAATGTAATGCAAGTGTCTAATGATCGGGCTAACTTCTAACTTTTCGCCATCAAAATCACCCAGCAATAAGTAGGCGAGGGGTTTACTTTTATGTCTTATTGGAATGATTACATCAAAAGGGTGTAAAAACTCAAGATCAGAACTACTGACCACGTGTATTTCTTGAATTTCTTTTTCTACTTTCTCCCAGTCGATTTTAAGTGTACTTTCAGAAACTCCTTGATTTAGTTTTAATTCCCATTGTTCTCTTTTGACGAACAAACAAATCTTCCCGATTCTTAAATCATTGTAAAGAATTGATAAAAATAAGGATAGTAACTCGTTAGTCGATAAGTTTTCATTGATACCAATGGTGACTTTCAATAAAGAGTCAAGCTTTATTTTTGAGAGCTGAAGCTTCTCACTGGCTCTATTCGGCTTGACTTCTTTCTTCATTTACTTGCTCTCCTTCAGTTGCTCAATCATTGTAGGTATTCTTCTCAATGCTGCCATCTCTTTCATTTTCGATCTACTTTCATCCGCAGGAGAACCCAGATAAACAGTATTCTCTTTGGTGTCTTTTGAAATTCCTGACTGACCCAAAACAACCGTTCCTTTTTTCAAAGTGATTCCAGATACGATCCCAACTTGTCCCCAAAGGGTGACATTGTCTTCAATAATTACGCAGCCTGCAATACCAACATGAGCAGCAAAAAGACACATTTTCCCTACAATTGTGTCGTGCCCGATCTGTACCATATTGTCTATTTTAGTGCCTGCACCAATTTGAGTAATTGCCGTAACACCTCTATCGATCGTACAAGAAGCTCCGATTTCTACATCATTCTCAATTACAACAGTTCCACAACTATTTAAGCGCTCGAAGTGATCTGCTCTTCTTTTATAATAAAAAGCATGTCCACCAATTACAGTATTCGCATGAATGATCACATTGTTTCCAATTTCGCAATCGTCATAAATGGTCACATTGGGATGGATGATGCAATTGTTTCCAATCTTCACTCGATCTCCAATGACTACTGTGCTGTGAATTCGGCAATTGTTACCAATTGCGGCAGTGTCTGCAACTTGTTCCGAATTGAATGAAAATGGCTTGAAAAAGTTAGTCAGAAAATTGAAACTCTTAAAAGGGTCTTCAGTAATGATGATTCCTTTTCCCGCAGGAAAAGGAACATCTTTATTGATAATTACAATAGTGGCATTGGAATTTAATGCCTTATCGTAATATTTTGGATGATCTACAAAAACGATATCACCAACCTCTACGCGGTGAATCTCATTGATTCCTAATACTTCTAAATTAGCTTCACCTTTATAGGAAGCGTCGAGTAAACCTGCAATAGTTTGCAAGGTAGATGGTCGTTCTAGTTTCAATATCTTATGATTTTACACGTTCTACGTAGCTTCCACTACGTGTATCAATTTTAATTCTATCGCCTTCATTGATAAACAAAGGAACATTTACTTCTGCACCGGTTTCAACAGTTGCCTTTTTAGTTGAGTTAGTCGCTGTATCTCCTTTAATCCCTGGCTCAGAATAAGTAATTTCTAATTCAACAAATGCAGGAACTTCACACTCTAAAGCCTTTTCTTCTTCCGCATGAAAGATTACTTCTACATCATTTCCTTCTTTTAAGAATTTTGGCGCTGTAATCAATGATTCAGGTAAAAAAGTTTGCTCAAAGGTCTCAGAATCCATGAAGTGATAACCGCTATCATCTTTAAATAAAAATTGGTATTTTCTTCTTTCTATTCTTACCGTTTCTACTTTTACTCCTGCATTAAAAGTGTTGTCTATCACTTTTCCTGAAGTTAAACTTTTTAATTTCGTACGAACGAAAGCAGCTCCTTTTCCGGGTTTTACATGCTGAAATTCTACGATTGAGTATAAGTCATGATTAAATTTGATACAAAGTCCGTTTCTAAAATCTGATGTATTGGCCATATTCTATTTGTTTGATATTTTTCCCAAATTTACGCAATCTGAGAATTAAATTATATTCTATTTATATTGATTAATGTCTATTTCTTGATTGCATATAAAGTGTTCTTCAACCTTCGCATTGGAACAAATTACAATTGTTTTTTTGAAACTTACCTTTTTTAATTCATCCTGATACCAGTCTATTCCTTTTTGATCTAAATTAGAAGTAGGTTCATCAAGCAGTAAAATCGAATTTTCGGTGTAGAAAGCCAACGCCAATTTTAAACGCTGCTTCATTCCAGATGAAAATACTTTAACTTGCTTGTGCATGGATTCGCTCAAGTAGGCAATCTCAGCGATATCTTCTACTTTTAGACCCTCAATAAAGGGCTTGAATTTTAAATTAAATTGAAGCAATTCTCTTAAGGTAAACTCTTCGGGCAAATCCATATAAGGAGTGGCGATTCCGAGTTCGCTATAAATCTCTTCAGGTGGAATGGCTGAATTATTCTTTTTATAAGTAATGGATCCTTCTGAAGGAATTTCACTCGAAGAAATTAGTTTCAATAATGTGCTTTTTCCTGAACCATTGTACCCAAAAATCACGGTAGGGTGTTGTGAATCAATTTTCGCAGTAATACCTTTAAAAATCCACTCTTTATTGAAGCGTCTACCTAAATTATTGAGTGTAATTTCCATGAATTAAAGAGACAGCGGTCCTCGAATAATGCCTTTTTCAGAATTCCGAATAAATTCTAGAATTAATGTTTTTTCTTGAGATTCAGGTGCTTCTAGAGAAATGATATCAAGTGATGTGGATACATTTTTTCCCTTCACATAAAGTGTTCTGTAAATGTCTTCAATTTGTAGAATAGATTCATTGGAGAATCCTCTTCTTCTCAAACCTACTGAATTCACACCAACGTAACTCAATGGTTCTCTCGCTGCCTTCACAAATGGAGGAACATTTTTACGAACCAATGATCCACCGGCTATAAAGCTGTGTGCTCCGATTGAAATAAACTGCTGAACTGCAACAATTCCTTCCAAGATTACAAAATCTTCAATGGTGACGTGACCAGCTATGTTTGCAGAATTCGCCAAAATGCAATTGTTTCCAACAGAAACGTCGTGGCCAAGGTGAACATAAGCCATCAACAAACAGTTGTTTCCAACCGTAGTTTTGTTTCGATCAACAGTTCCTCTGTTGATTGTAACACACTCTCTGATGGTTGTATTGTCACCAATTTCGGCAGTGGTTATTTCACCATCAAATTTTAAGTCTTGTGGAATCGCAGAAATAACAGCGCCAGGAAATATTTTACAATTTTTGCCAATTCTAGCTCCATCCATGATGGTGACATTGGGTCCAATCCAAGTTCCATCTCCAATTTCTACATCGCCAGCGATATAGGAAAAAGGTTCAACGATTACGTCTTTCCCAATTTTAGCATCAGGATGTATATAATTTTGGCTCATCTACTATTTTACTTTTACAATTTGTGCCAACATTTCACCTTCTGTGGCAATTTTATCACCTACATAAGTTGTTCCTTTCATGTGGCAAATACCTCTTCTTATTGGTGAAAGTAACTCCAATTTGAAAATTAATGTATCACCTGGCACAACTTTATTCTTGAATTTTACATTGTCGATTTTCATAAAATACGTCAAGTAATTCTCAGGATCTGGAACCGAATTTAACACTAAAATTCCACCCGTTTGTGCCATCGCCTCTATTTGAAGTACGCCAGGCATTACAGGGCTTCCAGGAAAGTGACCTTGGAAGTAATCTTCATTCATGGTGACATTTTTAACTCCCACTACATGGGTGTCTGAAAGCTCTATTATTTTATCGACCAATAAAAAAGGATATCGATGAGGTAACATTTTCTGAATCTCTTCGATGTTAAATACTGGTGGTTTGTTCTGATCGTATAAAGGTGGTTTTTTGATTTCCTCTTTGATTCTTTTCTTAATCAATTTAGCAAAATCGGTATTTCCTTTATGACCAGGTCTTGCAGCCAAAACATGTCCTTTAATTGGACGACCAACCAAAGCCAAATCACCCACCATGTCCAATAATTTGTGTCGTGCTGGTTCGTTTTGGAAATGCAATTCTAAATTATTTAAAACGCCTGCTTCCTTGATTTCCATTTTTGGTTTTCCAAGTAAGTCAGCGATTTCATCAATTTTTTCTTGAGGTAATATTTGATCGACCAATACAATCGCATTGTCTAAATCTCCACCTTTTATTAAACCATGTTTTGCCAATACCTCTAGTTCTCTTAAGAAAACAAATGTGCGGCAAGTAGAAATCTCTTTTTCAAATTCACCGATGTGATACATGTGAGCATGCTGCGTACCTAGTATTTTAGAATTGTAATCAACCATTACAGTTAATCGGAATTCATCTTGTGGAACCATCAACATCTCCGTGCCCTTCTCAACATCTTCAAAAGCCAAGTTTTCAGTGACAACGTAATAATTCTTTTCTTCAGTTTGCTCTACCGTACCCGCTTTCTTCAAAGCTTCCACAAAAAAGCGAGAACTTCCATCCATGATCGGAATTTCTTTGCCATCCAACTCAATTAGGATATTGTCAATTCCCAAACCATAAACAGCAGCTAATGCATGCTCTGTAGTATACACTCTAGCTCCGTTTTGCTCCAATGTAGTTCCTCTAGAAGTATCCACGACTAGGTCTACATTTGCATCAATTGTTGGTTTCCCTTCCAGATCAATTCGTTGGAATTTATAACCATGATTGTCAGGAGCTGGTTTGAACGTTAGGGTTACTTTTTCTCCTGTATGTAAGCCTATTCCAGATACGCTTACTTCATTTTTAATTGTCTTTTGCTTGTCACTCATAGTGGCGAAAATTCTATTTTTTCATTTCGGAAATCTCCGATTTTAAATCTCTTAAATCTGTGCTCATTTGTGGTAGATTTCTAAACATTACGTATGAACGTTTATAATCTCCAATAGGGAAGGCAGGAGAACCTTGCACAATTTCTCCCTCTTTAATATTACTTCCAATACCTGATTGGGCTGCTATTTTAACTTTGTCGGCAATTAGTAAATGACCTGCGAAACCAACTTGTCCACCAATCATACAATCTTTTCCAATTTTGGTAGATCCTGCAACGCCTGTTTGAGCTGCAATAACTGTATTTTCTCCAACTTCTACATTGTGAGCAATCTGAACGAGGTTGTCCAACTTTACTCCTTTTCGAATAATGGTAGAGCCCAAAGTTGCTCGATCGATGCAAGTATTGGCGCCAATCTCCACATGGTCTTCAATGATCACATTGCCGATTTGTGGCACTTTATTGTATTGGTTTTCTGCATTCGGAACAAATCCAAATCCATCTGCACCAATTACAACGCCCGCGTGAATCAAGCATTCAGCTCCAATCACACAATCGGTGTAAACTTTTACATCAGCAAAAATTATGGTATTGTCTCCAACGGTTACGTTGTCACCAATGTAACATCCAGGATAAATTTTTACGTTGTTTCCAATTCTAGCATTGTCACCGATAGACGTAAAAGCACCAATGTATAAATTCTCTCCCAATTGAGCAGATTCTGAGATGGCCGTTTGCTTCTCGATTCCTACCTTATTGTTTTTGATTTGATTGTAAGCTTCCAACAATTTTCCAAAACTTCCATACGCATCTTCTACACGAATCAGAGTGCAACCTTCTTTTAGCGGCTCTTCAGCAACAAAAGTAGTGTTGACAATAACAATTGTAGCATCTGTTTGATAGATGTGATGTGTATATTTTGGATTTGCTAAAAAGGATAGGGAATTCTTAGTTCCTTCCTCGATTTTAGAGAGCGTATTAACAGTTGCTTCGGGGTTTCCTTCTACTGTTCCGCCTAACATTTGGGCAATTTGATGCGCAGAAAATTCCATGTTTCAAAAATAGTAATTATTTACACGTTCTTATCCTTCCTGTTTTTTGAAGTTATTAACCATGTTTTGTTTAGGAAAACAAGTGTAATATTTTGTGACAGATTTGGATAGCATCGAAATATTTAACTGATCAGCCGCTGCCGCAATGTCCAAAATGGTTCCGTCTTTGTAGAGTAGGTTAATTTTATCATTTTTAGGGTTGTAGGCATTGTTTGCGATGGTTCCTGAAAAAACTAAATAGTCACTTTCGTGCTCAGTAATATTCAATTCATCCATCACCTTCTTTTTCATAGTATCGAATCGCTCAGCCGAAATTGGGTCATTGGACAACTCAATTTTATACAAATTTCGGTTCAACATACTTTTACATAACATGGACAAAATGGCATCTTCATGCTGCTGCCAAGCTTTAATAGAGGCCGTAATGTCAAAATCGTCCAAGGCGGCAAAATCATTCAAAACTGATTTGTCTTTCGCGAATGATTCCGTATCGAAATCATTGTATAAGAATCGACGAAAAGTAGGAGTGGAGAACAATTCCACTTTGTTGCTAGCCAATTCTTTCGCACGTTTTAAAATGTGAACCAATAATTGCTCAGCAGATAAAACTGTTTTGTGCAAATACACTTGCCAATACATTAGTCTTCTTGCGATAATGAATTTTTCTATCGAATAGATTCCTTTTGCTTCCACACACAAGGCATCGTCTTTTACATTCAGCATGGAAATGATTCGATCAGCAGAAATAACACCTTCAGAAACTCCGGTGTAAAAACTGTCTCTTTTTAAATAATCCAATCGATCCATGTCCAATTGAGAAGAAACCAATTGATGTAGGAATTTCTTGTGGTATTGATTTTTGAAAATTTGAATGGCTAAATCCAATTCCCCATTGAAATGATCGTTTAATCGATCCATCAATAAAGCAGAAATGGTTTCATGAGTCACATTTTTTACAATGCAATACTCCAAAGCATGCGAAAATGGACCGTGGCCAATGTCGTGTAAAAGAATTGCAATAGTGACACCTTTGGCTTCTTCTGCAGTGATTACGTGATCTTTCGAGCGAATGACTTCTATGGCACGTTGCATCAAATGCATGGCACCCATAGCATGATGAAAACGAGTGTGTAGCGCTCCTGGATAAACCAAATGAGTTAAACCCAGTTGGTTGATTCTTCTTAATCTTTGAAAGTAAGGGTGTTCTATTAAATCATAAATGAGATCGTAAGGAATGGAGATAAATCCATAGATGGGATCATTAAATATTTTCTTTTTATTCGGCTGAGTTGTTTCCAAGGATTTTCCTTTAACTAATTTTATGAAAAATTAAAATCATACTCGACAATATTCTTGCGTTGTAGAACTTATATTGAGAGTTGAAATTTAAAACTAATAATTAATGGCGAAGATAAAAATTCTTTGGGCAGATGATGAAATTCATTTACTCAAACCACACATAATTTTTTTAGAGGAGAAGGGATATGATGTTAGCACGACAACTTCAGGGGCAGATGCACTTGAAATGGTGGATGAAAACAGATATGATTTAGTTTTTTTAGATGAAAACATGCCTGGAATTTCTGGTTTGGAAGTACTGAACAGAATAAAAAGCACACATTCTTCGCTTCCGGTGGTGATGATCACCAAAAGTGAAGAAGAATTCATCATGGAGGAAGCCATTGGTTCGAAGATTTCTGATTATTTGATTAAGCCAGTAAATCCAAAGCAAATCTTATTGACCATTAAAAAGAATTTAGATACGTCTAGATTGGTGAGTGAGAAAACGACGATTAACTACCAGCAAGAGTTTAGAAACATCGGAATGAGCATGCATAAAAACATGACGTTCGATGAATGGCAAGATGTCTATAAAAAGTTAGTTTACTGGGAACTAGAATTGGATCGAATCGAAGAGACTGGTTTGAATGAAATTCTACAAACTCAAAAGGATGAAGCCAGACAATTGTTTTCACGATTTATTGAAGACAATTATGAAGATTGGTTGCACGGAAGAGAAAAAGGGCCATTGATGTCGCCGGGTGTTATAAAGGAAAAAGTGTTTCCTCACATCAACGATGAGGTGCCTACTTTTTTAATTGTGGTGGACAATTTACGATACGATCAGTGGGAGATTTTGAAGCCAAAGATTAGAGAATATTTCTGGATAGAGGAGGAAGATACTTATTTGAGTATTTTGCCAACAACCACACAATATGCCCGTAATTCATTGTTTGCTGGTTTAATGCCATCAGAAATTGAAAAAATGTATCCAAAATTGTGGCTGAACGATGAAGAAGAAGGTGGGAAAAATCTGCACGAAGAAGAATTGTTGGGCTTGAATCTAAAGCGATTGGGTGGTAAAGATATCCGTTACAATTATTACAAAGTGTTGAACCAAAGTTTTGGTCGAAAAGTAGTGGATGAAATTCCAAACATGATGAAGAATAAATTCAATACCATCGTGTACAATTTTATCGACATGCTTTCACATGCAAGAACAGACACCAATGTGATCAAAGAATTGGCGGAAGACGAAGCAGCTTATCGTTCATTGACATTGAGTTGGTTTGAGCATTCGTCCTTTATGGAAGCCATCAAAGTATTGGCGAGTAAGAAAGCGAAAGTGATTTTAACGACCGATCACGGATCTATAAAGGTAAAATATCCTTCGAAAGTGATTGGAGATAAAAATGTAAATACCAATCTGCGGTATAAGCAAGGAAAGAATTTGAGTTTTGACAAAGGAGATGTTATGTTGATAAAAGAGCCGAAAGATGCTTTCTTACCACGTGTCAATATGAGTCAATCTTATATTTTTGCAAAAAATGATTTGTTTTTTGCATACCCAAACAATTACAACCATTATGTTCAATACTATAAAGATACCTTTCAGCATGGAGGAATCTCTTTAGAAGAAATGCTGGTTCCTATTGTGACACTTTCATCAAAACTATGAGATTAACCGCTTCTAAATTGACCGACTTAGCACCCATTGCAAAACAGATAATTGAACATGCAGAAGATAAACGAATTGTTCTTTTTTACGGAGAAATGGGGGCCGGAAAAACGACTTTAATCAAGATAATTTGTAAATTGCTTAAAGTTGAAGATTTGACAAGTAGCCCTACTTTTTCTTTGGTGAATGAATATTATTCGCCATTATTGAAAGAGTCGGTTTATCATTTTGACTTTTATAGAGTTGATGATGAAGTAGAGGCGATGGACATGGGAGTGGAAGACTATTTTTACAGCGGTAATTATTGCTTGGTAGAATGGCCAGAGAAAATTTCTAACCTATTGCCTGAATCATACGTAACAGTCAGGATTGAACAAAAAGAAGAAGCGCGAACTTATACGATACAATAGGGATGTCTAAAGATTTATTACAATCGCTGGCGAAGTCAGCAGCAGGTTATCTACCACAAGAGGAAATGCTAGAAGTGAAACGAAAAAAGTGTCACTTATTCATTGGAATACCAAAGGAAACCTCCTTGCAAGAAAAACGAATTCCGTTGGTGCCGAATGATGTTTGTACCTTGGTAAATAATGGGCATCAAGTGGTGATAGAATCCAAGGCAGGAGAAAAAGCCAACTTTAGTGACAATGATTTTAGCGAGGCAGGAGCACAAATAGCCATGTCGGCACAGGAAGTATATAAAGCAGATATTATTCTGAAAGTAGAGCCTTTGTCGCATGCAGAAATTGAATACATGCAGCACGGGCAAACATTGATTTCAGCGATTCAATTGCCAGTGCAACCCAAGAATTTTCTAGAAAAGATGATGGCCAAAAAAGTAACGGCCATTGCTTACGATTACATTAAAGACCGAGAAGGAATATTTCCAGTGATACGCGCCATGAGTGAGATTGCAGGAAATACGTCCATTTTAATAGCCGCCGAATATTTGAGCAATGTCAACAAAGGACAAGGCTTGATGATGGGCGGAATTACAGGAGTAAAACCAACAGAAGTGGTGATTATAGGTGCAGGAACGGTAGCCGAATTTGCCACTAGAGCCGCATTGGGATTAGGTGCTTCTGTAAAAGTATTCAGCAACAACATCTTTAAGTTACGACGACTACAAAATGATGTAGGCCAACGATTATATACTTCCAACATTCAACCACAAGAATTGAAAGCCGCATTGAAAACGGCAGATGTGGTGATTGGTGCATTGCGCTCAGAAATGGGTAGAGCACCGATTGTAGTGACGGAAGAAATGGTGGAGAAGATGAAGGAAGGTTCCATCATCGTTGATGTGAGTATCGATCAAGGCGGATGTATAGAAACCTCAGAAGTAACCACTCACTCCAATCCTACTTTTACGAAACATGGAGTGGTGCATTATTGTGTGCCTAACATAGCTTCTAGAGTTGCTCGAACGGCTTCTTATGCCTTGAGCAATGTGTTTACGCCTGTTATTATGGACATGGGCGAACAAGGTGGCGTAGAGAACACCATGCGAAATATTTATTCGGTTCGAAACGGCATTTATTTATACAAAGGAATTTTGACGAATAAGTACTTGGCAGATACGTTCAAATTGCCTTACAAGGATTTGGATTTATTAATGGCAGCGTATTAATGAAGCCCGAATCTCGTACTCGAGATTAGTTGGCTGAATTGATCCCGAGAAATCGGGCTAAAATGAATTCTATTTTTCTCAAGATTAGCTAGCTGATTTCTTTTTTCATGTATCACGAAAGATAAAAAATCATTTATTTTATAAATTATTTCCAAAATAGAATTTATGAAAATTATTCTGACGTTGATATTGCTTCTAAGTGGCTTCTTTTATGCTGGTGCACAAGGAAGGTTAAGTGAGGGAGGTAGTGGGCACTATTGGACAAAAAGTGGAGAGAAGGTAGTCGGGGAGTTTAAAATTAGCTATAAGACAAACCTTATAGGAAGTTCGATAATTAAACATTATTTAAATGGCAAAAAAGTGGGAAGAGTAGACCTTCACAATTTACAAAGCTTAGTAATAAAAAGAGACAGCTTTATTGTAGGTCATAACTTTACTGTAGATAGCTGGGCTACATACAATCAAGATCTACTAGAAGTATATCAAGTAGGAGAAATTAATTTGTATAACCATATTAGAAAGGTGAAACATAATTATGGTCCGAATTCAATACCAATTGGATTTTTAAATCAATCCTATGTGATTAGTAATGATAATGGAAAAACCTTTTATGGGATAGCGAATAGAAAGCAGTTTGAGGATTATTTTCTACCAATGATTGCCAAGAATAAACCCCTAACTGAAAAAGTACTTCTTATGAGAGAAAAGGATTGGATAAAAGCATTACCATCCTTGGTAAATGAGTTTAATCGCAGTTGATTGGTTAACTTTAGCACTGAAGCAGAATTTTCCCGGAGCTTTCAGCTTTTGTAGGTTGATTTTTAATGGAATCAGAGCACAACTAAATTAAATTAGATGACGAATAGAGTCTTTTTCTTGTTGGTATTTGGTGTGTTAAGTTTGCATTTTTGTATAGCACAGTCATCTAAAGATATGCTATTGAATAAAGAGTGGATGACAGTTTTAGGTAACAAATTGAAAATTACCAATGACTCTCTTTTTATTGATCACCATCGATATTTAATAAACGGGCTTAAATTCGGAGAAACAACTAAATCTAAACTCACCGATAGTACCTTTTTGATGGTATTGAATAATACAGATACAGTATTAAATTTAGAGTACTTTATTAATGAAGATTCTTTAAGGATTAAATATCTACCTATTCACTCTAAGAATAAAAATCCCATTTATGGTTGTTCATTCTATTCTCAACCAATTTGTTATTTGTCGGATAAATCGGCCACTTACTACAGCCAAAAATTCTTGAGAAATAATGATCCTAAGTTGAAGTTCAAAATAATTACAATATCCAATAATTATTTTGAGTTGGAATTATATAAAAATGGGTTTATTAGTTTTCATCAAAAACGATTGGATTTTAATTATGGTCTTATTACTAGAAATCAAAATGCGGTAACACCAGGTCTCTATCAAGGATATTTAAGCGAATGGTTAGTTGACTCCATTAATAAAATCATTAAGGAAAAGGAATTACTTAAGTCTTATCTTTTCATGAGTCAAGAGCCTATTGTAGAGGTGACGGACTATAATTCTATTGGTGTAACTGTAGGTTGGGATTCGATACTGGCTTCTATTGCTGGTGGTTCGCTTTATAGTTTGATAATTAATGAATTTAAGAATCAAATTATGGTTACTAATAATATTGAATATATCGACTCTTTGAAAAGTGTTAGCAATAAGTCTGTTAGATATGCTCTAAATTCAAAAGAAGCAGTTTCCGGAATTTGTAAATTGATAGATTCAGTCAGTACAATAGATTCAATAATTTATATTTATGAGATGAAAGTAAGTCGTCTGCACCAAAATAGTAGTCAAGGAAGTATTCTTTTTGATACAGTTTACTTTTTTTCAGGATTGAAACTTTCTATTGAAAATAAGAAAAAAATGATTAGTTATATTACAAAGAGTGCATATTATCAAGACCTAAATTATAAAGATTATAATATTGATTACAATATAGTATCTGATGTGTTTGAGCCTAATACTCATCTGATTTTCAATTATCAGATTCAAAAACAACAAGAAGAGATAAAGCAAATGGTTGTTCGGTCTAAATATTCAAGCGGAGAAGATCACAATAAGTTTTTTATAAAAACAGAACCTATTCCTCCACCTTATTATCCTAGTGACATAGACTATAAAATAGTTAACAAATTAAAAGAACTCTATGGAGTAAATTTTATAAAAAATTTGAAGCAATCTAGTAGATAGACTTTTTTTATTGCCTTGTTAATATAGTTTCCTCGTTATACCAGTCATCTTCTTCAATAAACCAAAGTCATGAGAACTTTTCCTCCCTTAACTTCAATTGAGTGCAATCAAATCTATATTTCTGTCAATTAGATTGATGAAGGGGTAGCTTCTGATTATTTAGTTAATTTGGGCTAGAATTAGGATATGGATATGACGCATCGAGTGTGTTATGTCCTTAAGTTCAGAAACATAAAAAAGAAACTTAAATGGTAAATGATTGGACGATTTTTTTTGATGAATTTGGTGGTGAACTTCACCCCTCTTTTAAAAAAGAACTAAGTGAACAATTATGGAGTAAAGGAGAGACATCAGGAATTAAACAATTCCAGAAACATAATTTTCAGTTAATCGTCGGCATGAAACCCATGAATATTAAATTTATGGAGGATAGAGTAATAGCTACTATTGAATTTATTACTCCGACCTCATGGTCTTTGCCTACCACAATCAGTTGGAAAACCAAACAAATTACCATGGAACTTGCACACAAAAGTGAAGTAAGTTCGGAATCGATTGATTTTAGCTGGGAGAATGACTTTCCAATTGATAAAGTTGAAGCTCATATTTCTCCTTACAAGAAAAGTAAAGCAGAAAAAAACGGATTCGGGTTTAATGCTGAATATTATTATTTACTTATTCCCGATATTGAGTTAGAAGTATTTTTCAAAAGCGAACCTTCTAGTAAAACAATCGACTCGATAAATGATTCCTTAAAAGAATTCAAGAGAACATGGAATCAAAACAAAAAAGGAAAAGAGATTGAGTTTATATCTAACTTAACTAAAAACGAAGTTTATTACTCAATTGTCATGGATGTTGGGTTGAAAAACTCCATTCGAACAGTTAATGAGTTATTGAAATTGATAGGAAACAAATACGGAGACCTAATTGAAAAAATTAAAGTAAGATAATGAGTGCCTAACTATGGCTACTCGCTAGCGCAGACGTCTTCCTTCCGTTAACTTCGATTGCTCATAATCAAATCTACATTTCTGTCAATTAGATTGATGAAGCGGCAGTTTTCAGATATTTAGTTAATTTGGGTGTGATAGGCAATTTAGAAACTTACCAATTATTGGTATATTTGGTAAAAATAAAATAAGATGAGTAAAAATACATCCATATCACTCGGTAATTATTTTGACCAGTTTATTTCAAGTCAAATTGCTGTCGGTCGTTATAAAAACGTGAGTGAAGTTGTTCGTGCAGGGCTGAGGCTTTTAGAAGATGAAGATAGTAAACTAATGGCTTTAAGAGCAGCAATACAAGAAGGAAAGGATAGTGGAATCGCTGAAGATTTTGACCCTGTTCAAAACCTTAAAGATTTAAAAGCAAAGCACAATATTGATGCTTAAATACAAGCTCAGTAAATCAGCAGTTATAGATTTGAATAATATTTGGAGCTACACTTTCAAAAAGTGGTCTTTAAATCAAGCGGATAAATATTATGACAGTTTAGTTAGAGTTTTTCAAGATATTGCAGATAATCCAAGTGAAGGAAAAAGTTACAATGGAGTATCAGCTAATCTTCTTGGATTCCGGACAGGAAAACATATTGTATTCTATGAAATAATTGATGAAAATTTAATTGAAATAAGCAGAATTCTTCATGGAAGTATGGATTTGAAAACCAAACTGAAAAAATAATCCCATTACCGCAGACATCTTTGTTCGAGAACCAAATTTAAGCCGACTTCGAGTCCTCTCAAATAATCCCCACCATTCTAAAGCCTGCACCCTGTTTTATTCCTAATTTCGCCCCATGAATTTTTGGAAAAGATTTAAGTTTTTTGCGATTGGTTTAACATTAGGAACCTTAGTAGTGTATGTTATTTTTGGTTCAAGGGACTTAACCTCATGGACGCCTCAAGGAAGGGTTTTGATTACCATTAAACAAGCTGAATTTAAAGCATCAGATAAGGCAGAATGTCAAATTGCTTGCCTTGGCTTGGAGCGAGACAGCATTTCTAAAATTCTAATCAAAGGCGCTGATGTGGATTTCAAAAAGAGTGAAACGCAAAAGAAACCTTGCCCGATTTATGACATCACCATTGCCGAAGCACAATTGCATTATAAATTAGAAATGTGCGAGCGCGATAGTTTGGTCAACTTGATGTCGATTGAGCAAGTGGGTAAGGCATGTGATTGTTAGAATCACCCAATCCGTTTCATTATAACTTTTTACTATTAGCTTACGAGTAAAGAAGCGCTTAGTCACTCCATCTCAATATTTTTCCTTATTCTTGATGATTAGAAATTAAAGTTCATTGGACTAGAATGTTCCATTTGCTTTTTAAGTTTTAGTTATGAAATATAGAATAGTATTCAATAGTCTTTTTCTAGTATTTAGTTCAACTGTTTTTTCTCAAGAGTCGCCTTACTTTGTTGCTTCTAAAGCATTCGAAAGTAACGGATATAATTCTGCCATAAATAAGCTGACTGATAACGCAGCGTTTTATGAAAGTGGAAGCGATAAGAGTACTTATTATCAATTGTTAAGTACATACTATTCCTTTGTGAGTGAAGACTCCTTAGCTGCGAATTACTTTGAGAAAGTGTTTGCTCGTCCCAGAAAACCAGGAAGTGACACCAACCAAATCTCTTTAGAAGAGTACGCTGCAGAAAATGCGCTTGATTATATTCTAAAAAATGTAGCCGAGCATCGTGTTGTCATGATAAACGAAGCACATTATATGCCACAGCATCGGGTGTTTATAAAGGAACTTTTAATTGAACTTCGTTCAAAAGGGTTTACATATTACGCTTCAGAAGGGGTGAATCCTTTAGACAGTTTACTCACTGATCGAGGTTATCCAATAAAAGGTACTTCAAGTGGTTTTTACACCAATGAGCCGGCTTTTGGAAATCTAATCCGAACCGCTATTGATTTAAATTATAAAATAGTAGGGTATGATGACACACCGGAATGCGATTATGACAGCGAAAAGCCCAATTATTGCAACAACTTGAGAGAGTTGTATCAGGCCATGCACATTAAGAAAATATTGGAAGAAGATCCGAACGCTAAGGTGCTTGTTCATTGTGGATATGCTCATTTACAAGAAAAAACCAATAGAGATTGGATAAAAATGGCTGAATATTTTAATCACCTCACCGGAATAGATCCTTTTACCATTAATCAAACTGATTATATAGAAAGAAGTGCGCAAGAGTATGAAAGCAGCTTCTATCAGGCTGCAGTAGAATTGCCTAATACTGATCAACCTTTTGTGCTCACTTCAAATGGAGCTTCTTGGGTGACTGATAAACGACAAGGATATTACGATGTAGAGGTGTTTGGTTCACGCATAATTTCCAAAAATGGAAGACCGAGTTATTTATTTAACCAGACAGGATTTAAACCTTATTTGATAGACAATAAAAAGTTGAAGAAAGGTTATTTGGTGCAAGCGTTTATGGTTGGTGAAGAGGAAAAAGCAGTTCCTGTAGATCAATTCATTGTTCATGTAATTGGAAATGAAAAATATGCACTAATCTTACCAGTTGGAGATTTTTTAGTAAAAGTGTTGGATAGAGACGATAAGCTTATAGATGATTTTAAAATTCAAATCAAGTAGAGCCTTGTTCACCCAATCCGCTTCATTACCATTTTATCTACTTTCTCAATCAGTTGAGCAGGTAAATAAGTTCTCCAGTTGAGGTCGTTTAGTTCACCACCACTTGTGATGTAATAATCAATGTTGGCATCTGCAAAATCTTGCAATACGTGCTCATGGAAGTTGATGAATGCAATCCAACCTTCTTCTATATCCTCAAACCATTCTTCGTAATAGGAGTCATCGGAGGTATGAAAATTCAAGACATTTTCTCCAATCATGATAAAACGATTCACTCCTTCATCCACCAACACATCTATAATGTTGCGTTTTAAAAACATGATGTCGTTGTACAGAAGATCATTCCATTCGCCTATCATTTCAATGATGGTATAGCCTTCATCGTAATCGGTAAAAAGAATTTTAATGTATAAGGTAGGCGATTCAATGTTGTCCCATTGGGGATGAATGTAATGGTCGTAAACAGCATCAATGAATTCAAATTCGCTGTATTCACGCTCATAAAAAGGGGATCGCTCGTCTTCAGATGCGATGTAATGGTCTCTCCAGTTGTAGTGTGGTTCAATCGTGTGAGGCGACCGGGGGGCTGGCGGCCAGCATCCCGAGACCCTGCTCGTGCTCGACGGCGGCAACCCCATCGGCCTGCTGAA
>NZ_JBSRUB010000006.1:0-162566 GCF_055129545.1 Acidiluteibacter sp.
GGTATGGCACTTACCGGTAGGAGAACCAATAACGACAAATGGAATGCTTGCAATATTTAATGAAAAATTGGGCAGCAATTTTTCATTAAATATTGCAAGCATTCCATTTGTCGTTATTGGTTCTCCTACCGGTAAGTGCCATACCTCACCATAGCAATCACCATTTAAAGCTAATTCCACTAGAGCTCGTCCATTATCAAGAACATTAGCATAGGTATGTTCTATCTCAGCTGACACCAGGGTCTGCGGACCTTTATTTTGTAACATTCGCTCCAAAAAAGAAATATAAAAGGGACTGTTTACTGCACCTTCTCCGTAAAAATCAGCAGAGCGTCCAATGAGTCCTTTAACCCTACCATCTCTTAAGGCTTTTATCATTATTTCAGAAGTTTGTTTGCGGGCTTTTCCTTTTCTTGAGGAAGGGCGTTGTGGTGATTTTTCATCAAAAGGGATTGACAGAGGTGAAGCATACATATAGACATTGTCTAGAAAGATCAGCTTAGCTTGAGCCTTTTCACAAGCGTCTATCACATTTTGCATGATCTGAGGCCATTGAGTTTCCCAAACCGCAGCGTTGTATGGAAGACCGATACAGAGATATACATAACTGCTGCCTGAAATGGCTTTTTCAGCATCATATTTAGAAAGTAAATCTGCTTGAACCCAGATAGGTTTTGTACTAACTTTTCTTATATGAAGTTGTCGAATTTCTAGTTCCTTTATTACTGCTTTGCCAATTGCCCCATTTGCTCCAAGTACAGTATGAATCTGATTTTTCATTTTTTCTATTTTTAATTGTGATTGCTATCATTTAATTACACTACAAAGATGGGGGGGATAAATGTCTAGCCCCTGAACAAATGTTAAGAAATCACTTTACACTATTTTTTCTTAATCTACTAAGGTGTTGAGGGGTAACTCCAAGAAAACTAGCCGTGTATTGTAATGGCACTTTTAGAATGATATCACCATTTTCTTTAATCATGTTTTCATACCGTTCTTGACCAGTTTTGGATTGAAGCATTGAGATTCGTCTTTCCAATAGAATAAATAGGTTTTCAGCAACAACTCTTCTCCAGATTTGAACTTTTGGAACCTCTTTAGATAACTTTTCCAAGTCTTCTCTATTAATCACCAGTAATTCAACATCCTCAACGGCTTCAATATTTTCTTTAGTTGGAGTTCGGGTTAAAAAACTGGTATAGGAAGAAATGAAGTTGTTTTCAGGCATAAAGAAACAACTGATTTCATTCCCGTCTTGGTCATTATAGAATATCCGTAAAATCCCTTTATTGATAAAAGCTATATGTTTACAATATTGACCTTCTTTAATCCATAATTCTCCTTTGGGTAAAGATTTAACTGTAAAATACTTTTCGATAGATAATTTTTCATCCTTCGTCAGATGGACTACTTGTTCTATTGTATCAGTTATTGCCATATTTGTTTTTTGCTGATGTTCGTTAAGCTACATGCGTCACAAAGTTAAAGATACATGAGTTACACTATTTTTTGATCAACTTTAATTGTATTTCATTCTCTTTTATTGATTTTCCGTCAACGAATCCTAAAAATACGTTTCTATAATATACTTCCCAAATACCATAGTTTCTGAGTCAAAAAAACTTATCATTATACGAACTTGAAGAGAGGAGAAAAGATTGTTGAGAAATCGTAAATTAAAAATCTGTATTGAAGTTAAAATGGAAGCGTTCCAAACCACCCCCTGAATTTGGTGTTTTTAACTGTAAAAGTTAGAGTTGGAGAAATTACAAAACACACAAAAACCCCGAATGACAGGGCTTTTGTAATGTAGCGAGAGGCGGACACGATCCGCCGACCTCCGGGTGTCAAAACCTGTTAGGTCTAATGTGGCAAATTTTACCTATTTCTCAAATCTACCATTACATCACCACCTTGACCTCACAATTTTTGGAATGGCCCTCTGATTAGGTTTGGAGGAACTCTGTAAGTGGGGTTGTGTGGGACCTCATCAAATTCTTCTAATCCTACACCCCACCAGAAGAGGCCCATCTAAAGCTTTCATATTTTTGAGCTGAGGAAGTGCCAATATTAGGTAAGATAGAGATTGGAAAGGTTTGGAGGTTTGTGAATGGGCCTGTTACAATTAGAATTGTGTCGTTTAAAGCACCGCCCAAAAATAAGGTGTCTTGATCAGTAAAAGGACGATCAACTATAAGTATTACCTTCTGGTTGACCACTGCGTTGTCATAAGCAATGAATTTTTTCTCAGTTTCATAGCTAGTACCAAAAAACAGTCTATTGCCTTTGTGAAAATCATATCCATTATAATTTTTATCCTTACCAACTTCAAGTCTAAAAAATCCACGATTATCAATTGTTACTTCACCTAAGAAATCTTTTTTTACGTTTTGAAATGATCGAATAGTAATGCCATAAACGTTAAGGGAGACAGATTCTATAGATGTTTGGCTACAATCCTTATAAAAATAACCTTCTACAGAAGAATTGTTTTCTTTCTCGCAACTGGTCAGAATTGTAAATCCCAGCATTATAAGAAGATAAGTTAGATTTTTCAAAATGCGTTGATGTATTTAAGTGTGGTAGCTTCGTTTTCTACTTATATTTTCAGTAAATAAATGCCTTTTAATCTGGGTGGTTAAAGGCTGTAATCTCTTTCAGATTCTGAGTTCGCTATCGTAGGAGTATAATCAATTGCCTCTTAATTTAACTTTTAAGAGACGTTTGTTTTATTAACGAAACTAAATATAAGAATATAAATAATTGAAATGCAGATTGAAAAGTAAAAACCCAACCTATTCCTTCCCACCAACCACCACTACAAACTCACCTTTACTTATGTGATCGGTGTAGTATTGCGCCAATTCCGTCAATGTTCCTCGGACCGTTTCTTCGTGCATTTTGGTTAATTCTCTAGAGACAGACGCTTTTCGTTCTGCACCAAAATATTCAGCCATTTGCGATAAAGATTTTACTATTCGATGAGTCGACTCATAAAATACAATCGTTCTTTCCTCTTCAGCAAGCTGAGTCAATCGGGTGTGACGGCCTTTTTTGTGCGGTAAAAATCCTTCGAAGCAAAATTTATCGCAAGGCAATCCAGAGTTTACTAAAGCAGGAACAAAAGCGGTCGCTCCTGGAAGTGTCTCCACTTCGATGTCTGCTTCAGCGCAAGCTCTTGTCAATAAAAAACCCGGATCAGAAATGCCAGGAGTTCCTGCATCAGTGATCAATGCAATGGTTTCTCCATTTTGCAAATGCTCGATTACTTTTTCTACTGCCTTGTGCTCATTGTGTTGGTGATGAGAAATCAATCTTTTTTGAATGCCATAGTGCTGCAATAAACGCGAAGAAGTTCGAGTGTCTTCGCACAAAATCGCGTCTACCTCGTTCAGAATTCTTACACTGCGGTAAGTCATGTCTTCCAAATTACCGATAGGCGTTGGCACCAAATACAATTTTCCCATGCTACGAAGTTAGTAAATAACCTTTTTTGTCCGATTAAAAATTTTGAATTGAAAACGAATGCTAATTTTGATGTTGTCCCTTGAATTTTTGTTTTTGGAAAATGAAATAAATTCTTATAGAAACCGGGAAGCTCCAATCTGTGATTGGAGATCACCCGGCTGAACTTAGGATTTATAAAATTTGGAGGAAATAAAAATTCAAAGGACGAGCTTTTTTTGTTTAGCTCACGACTTGTTTACTTTCGGGTGTTCGTGAACCTTCGGTTTCGTTTTTTAGTTTATGCTGAGCGTAGTCGAAGCAGACAAAAAAATGAAAAATCTAAAATAGGAAGCCTCTATTTAACATTAAATGAATTTTTTATTTTTAATGATTTGCGTATTGATTACAAGTTAGATATGTTTTAATATCTATTTTAACTCAATATTCTTTTATTTTTTGTCGGACAACAGCGATAAATAACCTTTTTTACCAACTTATTTGGGCCGATAAGATTCTACTTTCATGCATTAATTGTTATTTTGCTGTAAATTATTCTCCATGGCCATTCAACTTTCAGTAGTCATCATTACATTCAACGAGGAACGAAACATCGGTCGATGCATCGATTCTGTTTTGTCTATCGCTGATGAGGTATTGGTGGTGGATTCTTTTTCTACTGATCGTACGAAAGAAATTGCCACAGCAAAAGGAGCGCGATTTGTAGAGCATAAATTTGATGGACACATTGAGCAAAAAAACTGGGCAAAGTCAATGGCAAGCTTTGATTATGTCCTCTCCTTAGACGCCGATGAGGCCTTAACTCCTGAATTAACTGCATCCATTCAAAAAGCAAAAGACAGTTGGCAGTATGAAGCCTATGCCATGAATCGGTTGACCAATTACTGTGGCACTTGGGTGCATCATTCTAGTTGGTATCCGGATACAAAAACGCGTTTGTTTACGAAGCAATCAGGAGACTGGGGAGGTCAAAATCCACACGACAGATTCATTGTCAATAATGGCGTAAAGACAGGAAAACTAGAAGGAGACATCTTGCATTACTCTTATTACACGGTGGATGAACATCGCAAACAAATTGATAAATTTTCATCTATTTCGGCCAATATGATGTTTCAGAAAGGAACTTCAGGTGCTTCTTCTAAAATGTGGTACAAGCCCATTGCTCGATTCATTAAAATCTATTGGATTCACAAGGGTTTTTTAGATGGTAAAGCCGGATTTTCGATTGCCAGACTTTCGGCTTATGCTGTATATTTAAAGTATTTTAAATTGAATCAACTGAACCATGAAAAGCCAATTTAAAATCACCAAAGATCCGATGAAAATATTGCACATCTCTACTGCAAAAAGTTGGAGAGGTGGTGAACAGCAATTGGCCTATTTGTATGAAGAGCTCGATCAAAGAGGAGTTGAGCAGATTATTTTGTGTGTGAAGGGTTCCAAGATGGAAGCCTATTGCAGAGAAAGAGGTCATCAGTTTGTTAGTCAGGTGAAGCGGAGTGGGGTGGATCCATTTTTTGCCAAAAGAATCAAGAGTATTTGTAAGAAGATAGAAGTTGATTTGATTCATACGCATGATGCTCATGGGCACACTTATGCGATAATAGCAGCCGCACTCTGGAAAAACAAAACGCCAATTATTGTCAGCCGAAGAGTTGATTTTTCTGTTGGTAAAAGCAAAAGCTCATTTTATAAATACAACCATCAAAAAGTGGCTAAGATAGTTTGTGTTTCAGATAAAATCAAAGAAATTACTGCAAAAGACATAACTGATCAATCCAAATTAGTGACGGTACATTCTGGGATTGATTTGACTCGATTTGAAGGGACTCATGTACCTGGAAAATTGAAAAAGTTAATTGGCATCTCCGATAAATTCTTAATTGGAAATACATCAGCTTTGGCTGATCACAAAGATTATTTCACTTTTATTGATGCCGCAGTTAAGCTCAATCAGAAACGTCAAGACTGCCATTTTGTAGCCATAGGAAATGGCCCATTGGAGGAAGATATTAAAAGCTACGCAAGAGATAAAGAATTGACCAATATTTCATTTATAGGTTTTCGAGATGATGTTCCTGAAGTTTTAGGTGATTTAGATATCTTTTTCATCACTTCAAAGACTGAAGGTTTAGGCACCTCCATTTTGGATGCTTTTGCGCAAGGAGTTCCTGTGGTTGCCACTGCTGCTGGTGGAATTCCTGAAATTGTTCATCACGAAAAGAGTGGGTTGTTGTGCCCAACTTTTGATGCTGATTGTCTATCAACTCAACTAGATCGATTGTTGGATGATTCCACTCTTCAGCAGCAATTAATAGCAGGAGCAAGAGAAATATTGGCTACACATACCAAATCAGCTACAGCGGAGAAAACATTAGCGGTTTATTCGTCCGTTTTAGGCAGGTAGTTTCTCGAGAACAACAAGAAGGAATTAAAGAAGGCGAAGAACGTAACTCCTGCCTGTGTTTCCAAAGTGTCTTCGTTGATCATAGAAAGCATCGCAATAGCTATAAATACGAGGTAATAATAATCCTTTCGTTTCAAAGCAATCTTGATAGGATAGAACAATGAAAATAGAATAAAAACTATTCCGATCAATCCGAATGTCGCCCAAAAAGAAAGGTATTGATTGTGAGATCTCAATTGGAATGATTTATTCAATGCATAATCACTTTCTTCATAGTTTTTCTGAAATGATTTTTCAATGTCTCCAGTGCCCACTCCAATCCAGAAATTTTCTTCGATTAGTTTAATGGATTGCTTCCAGTAAACAATCCTTGATGCCACTGAATGTCCATTGGTTCCAAGGCCTTTTGAATAAGTGTCAAATTCCCAAATGATCTTGTCAATCCGAGAAATGTGCGGATGCTTCAAGTAGTTGATATTAGCCACTCCATTTTCAATTGCATTTACTTCTTCATCACTTAACTGCGCTATTGCAGTAGAATCCTTTAGAACACCTTTTGAAGTTAAAAAGCGAAGCAACGTAATGTGCATCGGATTGTTTCGTTTATCCTTTCCATGATATCTCAAAGCACTTCTATTGTTCCATTCTCGTTGGATTTCTTCATATGAAATATTCCGATAGACATAGTACCCATTCTCTTGATGCCTGTTTTCTGATGGTCTTGTATCGTTGTGAAAATAGTTTCCTCCAACGCTGTGAGAGAACATTTCCTGATTGGGAACTGGGCTAAACTGATAGACACTCACTCTCCAAATAATGATGGATAGAATGGAAATTGTAAAGGCTCCAATAAATCCCAATGATATATATCTTTTGATGGGATTGTTAATCCGCCATGCATAGAAAATAACTACAATTGGTAGAATGAGAGACATGATCACGATACCAGAAAATGACTCTAAGATGAATAGGAAGCCCATTAACCAAAAGCTTAGGATAAGGTAACCGATCTTCTTGTACTTTTTGTTTTTGTAGAATTTATACAATGAGAAGAAAAAGGCCAAACAAATCAACAGACTGAATCGGATGTGACTAATGTATACTGATAAGTCTCTTTTGTCATACAATTCGATGTTTTCCACTTTTAGATACTTGTAAAAACTCACCAAGGTGATTAGAGTTACAAATAAGATGAAAAGATCGATTAGCTGATTGAATGATTTTTTTGAAAATTGGATCGCACTTGAGAACACTATGGGCAAAAAAAGTAAGGGCAATTTAATCCTTAAATCTTTCATGGCATACTGAAAGTCAGTTGTCCAAAGAAGTCCGATGAGGTGAATGGCATATAGGATGAGGATGATATGAACCAACCTATTTGCTGCTAATTTTTGAAGTTTGACCTTAAAATTAAACTCTAAAATCCAATTGCCTAATAAGATGAACTGTCCCAAACTCATTAAAAAGTTTGACCAAGGTAATCCAGCCATCAACACCATTATTCCAAAGAAATAAAGCAGCTGATGATTCCAATATTTCCATCTAAAAAGACCTGTTTCCAACACGAAATTTGCGAATTAATTTTTTGTGTAAGTCCCTTTTAATATTCCAGTGTAGACTTCTTTGTTTCCAAGTATCTCTATTGCTTTAGAAACGGTTGGATCATTATTTAGTGAAGCTTGAATCCTTCCTTTTTGGAAATAATACCTAGAAATAATTTCGTTTTCAAGTATTTCTTTTATTTCTTCTTGGAATTTCATTAAATCACCACTTTTGTCCAAAACTAATTTTTCCTCCAAGCTTTTATATTCGTCATCCGCCAATTGAAAATACTTCTCTTTTGTAGCAATTTCTTTTAATTTCTTCAACTGTTTCTCTGTCTCAGTTTCATAGGTAACATTTTTATCGCTTAAGTAAGCTACAAATTTATTGTATTCTTGATCCGATAAATGAAACTGCTCGGCGGGAGCAATGCTTTCGTGAGTCAATTTATATTGAGTAGCGTAATCAAAAATGTGATACTTGGTAACCAATACTGCTGTAATATTACTCGCATCGCGTTCTTCTATTTTGATGTCAGGATTGATTCCTTTGCCATCATACACTGTTCTTTTATTGACCAATGTTTTAAAAGGAACGATTAAAGAATCAGCCATAATTGGGGCATCTCCATCTTTGTCTCTATGAGCATAGTCGATTTTCTGAATACAACGTCCACTCGGAATATAGTATTTAGCTACAGTTACTTTTAATTGTGCATTATAACTTAATCTTCTGGTTTGCTGAACCAATCCCTTTCCAAAAGTTCGGTCTCCTACAATAACGGCTCGATCTAAATCTTGTAATGCTCCTGATACGATTTCTGATGCAGATGCTGAATGGTCGTCTACTAATACTACAACGGGGATTTCTGTATCTATAGGAGCATTTAAAGTTCTATAGGTGGCGTCCCATTCACTAATTTTTCCTTTGGTCTGAACCACCATTGTCCCTTTGGGAACAAAAGCATTCACGATGTTGATTGATTCATTTAGCAATCCACCACCATTTCCTCTTAAGTCAAAAACAATGGATTGGGCATTGTTTTCTTTTTTTAGCTTATTCAAAGCATCTATTACTTGCTTAGAGGCCGTTTGTGTAAAACTCGTTAATCTGATGTAACCTACTTGATCATTAAGCATCCCTGCATAAGGAACATCATCAATTTTAATTTCTTTTCTGGTCAAATCAATGTTTAAATTACCTTTTGTGCCAGGACGTTCAATTAATAATTTAACAACAGTATTTGGCTGTCCTTTTAATGCATCGCTAATTTCGCTAGTGGATTTCCCGCTTACTTTTTTCCCGTCTACTTCTATTAGAATATCACCTGCTTTTAGGTTCGCATTGTATGCAGGAAAACCCTCGTATGGTTCAGAAATAACTACATGGTCACCATCTTTGTGAATCAAAGCCCCAATTCCACCATATTGGCCAGTAGTCATGAATTTAAAATCCTCAATTTGAGATTCTGGGATAAAGTTGGTATAGGGATCCAATGATTTTAACATGGCATCGATTCCAGTTTTCATCAATTCGCCTGGTTTCGTTTCGTCTACATAATAAGTGTTGACTTCTTTGTAAAGTGTGGCGAAAATATCTAAGTTCTTAGACAGTTCGAAATAATTGTCTACAAAACCAAATGATAGAAAGCCTGAAATGGCAACTGCGCCCGTAATGATGGCTATTTTAATCTTTTTCATGTGTTAGAATTTAAACTTTTTTGGAACTGGATCATATCCATGACCGCCCCAAGGGTTGCAACTGATTATTCGTTTGGACGATAAATAAAGACCTTTAAATACACCGTGTGTTTTGAAAGCCTCTACACTGTATTCTGAGCAAGTTGGGCTGTATCTGCAATTGGCCCCCAACATGGGAGAGATGGTGTATTGGTAAACACGGATAAGAACGATGAAAATTTTACTGAATAATCTATTCATATATCGTTATCAAACGGTTTAAAATTAGGATTATTTTAGAGGAGATTTCATTATATGGCAATGGCTTTGGGCCAATATAGATCAATGCAATTTTCACTTTAATTTCTTTGGTTTCTATTGCCTTGTATATTGATGACTTATGAAGTCTATATGCTTCTTTTGTTCGCCTTCGCAATACATTTCGATCTACCGCTTTTTTGTAAATTCGTTTGGGTACTGTCACTAAAACTCCAACTTCGCTTGAACTGTTTTCTGGTATTGGCTCACTTTTGTGAATTACCTTAAAAGGAAATTCTAGAAATGATTGTCCCGACTTGAAAAGGGTATCAATTTCCGTTCTGCTCGAGAGCCTCTCTTTCTTCTGGAATTTAAGTGATGACATAATGTGTAAAGAAACAAAAAAAGAGGCAAGTCTATGACCAGCCTCTTTTTATTATTACATGAAATAAAATTATTTCTTATTTGACTTTTTAATGTATTGTTCCAATGCCATTGTCATAGATGGTGCTTCAGGCTGCGGTGCTGCAATATTGATTTTCAATCCAGCATTTTCTGCAGCTTTTGCAGTTGTAGATCCAAAAACTGCAATTCGAGTGTCATTTTGCTTAAACTCTGGAAAGTTTTGAAACAAAGACTTGATTCCTGCTGGACTAAAGAAGACTAACACATCGTAGTTTACATCAGCTAAGTCAGACAAGTCACTGCATACCGTTTGGTAAAGAGTTGCGGAGGTATAATTAATGTTGTTCTTATCCAATAGTTCTGGAATGTCTGCTTTCAAAATGTCAGAACAAGGCAACAAATATTTTTCGCTCTTGTGTTTCTTAATCAACTCCATTAAGTCAGAAAATGTCTGTCTTCCATGAAAGATCTTTCTCTTTCGGTAGACTACATATTTTTGCAAATAATAAGCAGTTGACTCAGAAATACAGAAGTATTTCATAGTGTCAGGAACTGTAACTCTTAATTCTTCGCAAATTCTAAAAAAGTGGTCGACTGCATTTCTGCTCGTTAAAATGATAGCAGTGTGGTCTAAGATGTTGATTTTATCTTGTCTAAAATCTTTAGATGCGATACCTTCAACATGAATAAACGGTCTGAAATCTATCTTTACCTTGCATTTTTCTGATAAATCAAAATAAGGAGACTTGTCAGTATCCGGCTTTGGTTGAGAAACTAAAATAGTTTTTACTTTCAAGGGGATTAGGGTTTTGAGTTAATAAGGTATTGTTAATTAAAATTTTAGCTAAAAAAATAGCATTTTGGAAACAATTATTAACGGTAAAATTTCAAGGGTGCAAAGATACAAAAATAAATAAACGAAATTTACTTGGTTAGAGATTCCCACTTGTACCCCTCGAATGAGTCGAAACAATATCGAAAGGACAACAATAATGGAAGCAACACTCAATGCAGGAGCTTGATACTGTGTAGGTCCAAACGATGAAATCAGAACGCAAGGGAGTAACAAAAAGAGACTTCCTAGATTATAAAGTACAATATTGAATATAAACTCGTCTGCCGCTTGTTTAAATCCTAGGATTAATGACAACATTTTATGAATGAGAATCTTTATTCCATATATCGAAACTACTCCCAATCCAATTAAGATAAAAAATTGAAATGTATTCCATTGGTATTTAATTCCAACTAAATCTATGATTTGAAGAATTAAAAGTGAGCTGACACTTACATAAGCCAACAATAAGAATAAGTTAGCTCGATGAGTGTAAACTTTTTCATTTCTGGAGATTTGGATGGATCCATTTCTACTAAAGAACGAATTGAGGTATTCATTGAACCGCTTTCGGTTAAATGCTCGTGTGAAACCAATTAATGAAATAGCAAAAAGTATAACGTATAATTGAAAATCAAGATAAGCTGGTTGCTCATATTTTTTTCCAACCTTGTACAATTGATATTCTGTGATGTTTGTGGTGAAATTCATTAATGTATTTAATGAATCTAAATCGTATGTTTTATATTTATCGAAAGAGGTGGTAAATGAGCTATCAATTAACAGAGCGGAGGTTGTACTATCTATCCCAGATGTAGAGGTCGTATCTACTTCAATTGGCTTTATGGCTTGAATAGTTGTTTTTTTTACAACTTTCTTTGGCGTTTTCTTTACACTGTCTTTTTTGACTACAGTATTGATTGCACTATCAATTATCGGCTGTTGGATAATAAATGGTACAGCGACATTATTTGTGTCTATCAATTGCTGTGGAATCATCAAATCAAATTTTACACAAAATTAAGCCGATAAATTGAATGGATATCATCGAAAGTATTTTTATTCATAGTTTAAAGTAAACTCTTTCAACTTAGATTGGTTAATTTTGTCATACTATTCAAAATTTAAAATATGTCTACAGATAGATTTCAAGCTCCAGATTATTATCAATTAGATGAGCTTTATACCGACGAGCAAAAATTAATACGAGATACTGTTCGTGAATATGCTAAAACTCACATTAGTCCAATCATCGAAGATTTTGCTCAACGATCAGAATATCCAAAACAATTGATTCCTGGTTTAGCAGAAATTGGCGCTTTCGGGCCTTACATCCCTGAGCAATATGGTGGAGCAGGATTAGATCAAATTACTTATGGATTAATTATGCAAGAACTAGAACGTGTGGATTCTGGAATCCGTTCGGCTGCTTCAGTTCAAAGTTCGTTAGTGATGTATCCAATTTGGAAATATGGTTCGGAAGAGCAAAAAATGAAGTTCCTACCTAAATTAGCGAAGGGTGAAATGATTGGTTGTTTTGGACTAACTGAACCGGATCATGGCTCTAATCCAAGTGCAATGATTACTAATTTCAAAGACAACGGAGATCATTATTTGTTGAATGGAGCTAAAATGTGGATTACCAATTCACCAATAGCTGATGTTGCAGTAGTTTGGGCGAAGAGTGAAGAAGGTAGAATTCACGGGTTATTGGTAGAAAAAGGAATGGAAGGGTTTACTGCTCCGGAAACTAAAGGAAAATGGTCGTTGAGAGCTTCCATTACTGGAGAATTGGTTTTTGATAATGTTAAGATTCCTAAGGAGAATTTATTGCCAGGTCGATCTGGATTAGGTGCTCCATTGAGTTGTTTAGACTCTGCTCGTTATGGAATTGCTTGGGGTGCGATTGGTGCAGCAATGGATTGTTATGATTCAGCTTTGCGTTATTCCAAAGAAAGAATTCAATTCGATCGTCCAATTGCTTCTTTTCAATTGGTTCAAAAGAAATTAGCAGAAATGATTACTGAAATCACTAAAGCTCAATTGTTGACATGGAGATTAGGAGTGTTAAGAGATCAAGGTAAAGCGACAACTGCTCAAATATCAATGGCAAAAAGAAACAATGTGGATATGGCCTTGAAAATCGCTCGTGAAGCCCGTCAAATTCATGGTGGAATGGGAATTACAGGTGAGTATTCTATTATGCGTCACATGATGAATTTGGAGTCTGTTGTCACCTATGAAGGAACTCATGACATTCATTTATTGATTACCGGAATGGACATCACAGGAATCCCTTCTTTTAGAAATGACGGAAAGTAGTTCGAATAGTAATAATATAAGGAAGCCCTCTATCAGAAAATGATTGAGGGCTTTTTTGTGCCATATTGTTTCAAAAAAAGCGCCCAACTCTCATTGAAAGTTGGACGCTTTAGTGGTTATATAATTTTTTTGTTTTAAAACGATTCTATTAGGGATACTCGTTTCACAACTCTATCTTTTCCATTTTCGATAATTACGAAATAAATTCCACTGACCATTCCGGATAGATTAAGGCTGATTTTACTAGAAGACAATGATTGAAGGTTTGCATTTATACTTGCTCCCATAATGTTAGTTACTCTTACATTGTAATCATTGATGTTCATGTTGCGATCAACTTCAATATTAACTAAACCCATTGTTGGGTTAGGATAAACTTTCATTCCTTCCGCAATACTGCTTTCCATGATGCCAATAGTTTGCAAACTATCTTGTGTTACAATCACAGTTTTAGTTAAAGAACCAGCTGCAGTAACATATAGTGTGTCAGATCTTGGGGCTCCTTGATTAGCAGATAATGCTTTTAAAGTAATTTGAGCAGTATAAGACCCTTTGCTAGGGGTGATCTGTAGCCAATTAGAAGTTCCTGTGATGGACCAATTTGTACTATTTCCAAGAACGCTGAAAGTATTCATACTTGCTGAATCTCCTGCTAAGCGCACTACCGTTTTACTAACATCTAAAGTAGATAATGTACCCAATTGAACTACGTGAACTATTTTACTTGGCAATCCTGCTGAACTAATTGTTAAGTTACCTGAACGGGCAGCAGTAGATAGGTTTGCACTTCCTGCTTGAATTGTAATTCGAGCATCGTTTGTTCCAGTTTTAGGACCCATCAATAACCATGTCAGATTTTCTTGAATCGTCCAACTTACATTGGCCAATACATCAAAAGCATTGGTGCTTCCTTGCAATTGAGCTAATAAGATTGTATCAACTGATGCACTCAAATAAGGGGAACTGCCGTCTATTTGATTGATCACAATATCTTGTGGAGTAACACCTGGTGTCGTTGAGCTTGCTGTTACGGTAGCAGTTCTGGTCACTCCTGTATTGTTTACAGAATTCGCAGTTACAGATATCGTTGCATTATTTGATCCCGTCGTAGGGTTCATTGTCAACCACGTTGGTACGCCACTAAAACTCCAATTTACGTTAGATGATACATCAAAGAAGTCATTACTTCCATTAGGAGGAGCTAGAGTTATGATACTTTTAGACAAAGATAAGTTAGGAGAAAAGCCATCAAGTTGTATAATCTCTACAGAATCTTTAATGGTTCCATCTGTGGCATAAATCCATGTGCTTCTGGGCGCTCCAGTTGTGTTAGCGGATAAGGAAGTTAGTGTTAACGAAGATATATTGCTTCCCGATAATGGAGATACGCTCAACCAAGAAGCCGAATTGGTTATAGTCCAATTTACATTACTTGATAATAATACATTGTTGGTACTTCCATTCGTAAATGCCAATGAAATAGGTCCAGGTTGAAAATCAATATAAGGGCCTACAGCATTTTGAGTTACAAAAACGGTATCAAATAATGTACTTGAAACATCATTAAATACTACGAATTCGTTTCTAGCAGCTCCAGTGTTTGCAGTGTTCGCTTCAATTGTAACTGTAGTGTTTCCTACTCCAAAGTTTTGTGAAACTGATAACCATCCGGCTGATGGGGTGGCTATCCATGCTGTGTTAGAAGTTACAGTTGCCGTAGCATTGCTGTTTGCCGGAGCATTCAATGTCATATTTCTAGGGCTAACAGACAATGTAGAAGAGGTTCCGCCAGCTTGCACTACGATTAGTGAATCGTAATCTCCATTGGGTGCAGTACAAAGTACTTTTCCGAGCCTAGTCGTACCAGTGTTTGCGCTGAGCGCTAATACATTTGACGTTTGATTTCCACTCCCATTTACATTAGCAACTACTAACCAAGCTGCGTTATCTGTGATGGTCCAAGAGTTTGATGTTACAATATTAAATGTTCCATTTGCTCCTGCATTTGCTGTCAAGAATACCGTGTCAGGATTCATTACGATACCGCTAGGTGTTGGAGTAGTATAGTTAGCATTCCATCCTGTACCTGAAATGGTGTTATTGTCTGATGAAAAGTGAACCAACATACTTCCACCTGTACTTGTCACTGACGGAGGTATACTATTACCTGAGAAAACACCTAAGGAAGGCGCTGCAGAAGTGCTACCGTCAAATACTTCAACAAAGTCATTTGTTGTTTCTGTTGCAAATGCTGTGAAGTTTAAAGTAATCGGTTGTGCTCCAGATGTAGGTTGAATCAACCAATTACAATCTGCATTGTCTCCATAATTTTGATTTCCACTTCCGTCTGTAAAAGTTCCTGAGTTAGCGGTCAATGTTTGAGTTCCATTACAGAACCCACCCCCTATTGTGCGGTAAGAAGCATCCCATCCTGCATCATTTACAGAAATATCAGAAATGAATGTAACTAACATAGCTCCGCCTGAACTTGTAATAACTCCCGGATTTGTACTTCCAGAAAATGCTCCTAACAGAGTTGCTCCGGTAGTTATTCCATTGTAAACTCTCACTACGTCCCATCCTTGCTCTGTTGCAAAATTGCTGAAGGTTAACTCTATTGGTTGGCCATTGGCAGGTTGGATTAACCACTGACAATTAGAATTGTCGCCGTAGTTTTGAGTTCCACTACCATCTGAGAATGTGCCTGTGTTGGTTGTTAAATTCGTGGTACCATTACAAAATGTAGCTCCTCCACCTGTGGTAGAAGTATAGCTAATTTCCCAACCTTGTAGATTAAAATTAGCATCAGTATTAAACTCTACGAATACGCTACCACCAGTAGAGGTAACACTTGGTGGAGTTGCAAACCCACTGTATGTACCTAATATTGGAGAGCTATTGTTAGGGCCATCATAAAGGGTTACAACATCCGCATTAAACTGTGTGTTTAATCGGTTAAAATTAACTGTAATCGTATTTGCTCCTGTCGACGGTTGAATTAGCCAAGAACAATTTAAATTGTCTGAATAGTTGGCTGTTGTGGCACTACCATCTGTAAAGGTGCCAAAGTTAGCTGTTAAATTAGTTAAACCACTGCAAGTGCTTGTTGAACTAACTGTATTGTAAGTAGCGTCCCATCCATCATCTGTACCTGAACCATTTGACGTGAACTTTACCAACATTGAATTTCCTGTGCTGGTTATAGAGGGTGGAATACCGCTTCCTGTGTATGTGCCTATAATAGGAGATGCAGTTGTGGGACCATTATATACTCTAACAAAATCTAAAGTGTTCTGTATTTTAAAGCTAGTGAAGTTTAACCTTACATTCAAGCCGTTTGTGGGCTGAATCAGCCAAGAGCAGTCCGTATTGTTATTGTATGAACTGCTTCCGCTACCATCAGAGAATGAACCTGAATTAGCCGTTAGATTAGTAGTACCACCACAAAAAGCTGTCGAACCTACTGAGGTATAATTAATGGTCCATCCATTATCATTGATACTTGCATCGGTAGTAAATTCAACGTAAAGGCTACCTGAGGTTCCAGTTACCGCAGCAGGTATTGTTGATCCGCTATACGTTCCTAATAACGTACCCGCGCTCGTTGTCCCGTCATAAATTTTAACAACATCATTCGTAGCTTGTGTGGCTAAAAGCGTAAATGTTGCAGTAATTGAAGTTGCTCCAATTGGTTGGATTAACCAAGAGCAATTTAAATTGTCTGAATAATTTCCACTTGTGCTGCCGTCTGAAAGTGTACCTGATGGAGCAGTTAATGTGCTCTGACCACCACAAGTAGCAGGTGGGGTTACGGTGATGTAATCGGCTGCCCATCCTTGTCTTGTTATATTATTGTTAGTTGTAAATTTCACTAAAAGGGTATTTCCTGTACTATTAATAGCTGGAATGCTGGTTGAAAAGCCTGAAATAGTTCTTAATAATGGAGATGCCGTAGTTGGCCCATCGTAAACTTTTACTTCATCAAACCCTGTTTGTGTATTAAAACGGTTGAAAGTTAATTGAATATTTTGACCATTGGTTGGCTGAATTAACCATGAGCAGTCGACGTTGTCGCTATAGTTGCTAAATTGTGCACTCCCATCAGTAAAGCTTCCTATATTTCCAGTAAGGTTTGTGGTGCCGTTGCATGATTTTGGAGGTCCTACTGTTGTACTGTAATTTAAAGTCCATCCTTGATCTACTACACTTCCATCCGTTATAAATTGCACAAACATATTCCCTGAATTGGCTACAATTGAATTTGGAGGTCTGGTTGTTCCACTGTAGGTTCCAATTATTGGAGAAGTTGCTGTCGCCCCATTTCTTATGACTATTCTGTCCGAGTTGGCTTGTGTTGCAAATTGCCCTTGAAAATTTGCCGTAATTGCTGTTGCTCCTGCAGGTTGTATTAACCATTCACAAGCTAAATTATTGGTGTAATTATTTGCGCCACTTCCATCATCAAAAGAGGCGTTAAGTGCGGTCAAGGTGGTTAGTCCGCTACAAGAAGGAAGATTAGATGTTGTGGTATAGTTGGCATGCCATCCTCCTGCATTTGTTGCTCCATCCGTTTTAAACGTAATAAAGAGACTACCACCAGTTGATGTAAAGTTTGGTGGGGTTGTGTTTCCACTGTATGAGGCTACTCTTGGTGCAGCAGCTGAAGCGCCATCATAAATAGTTACAGAATCTCCCGGAGATTGAGTGTCAAAGAATCCTGGTAAAAAACTTAATGTAATCGATGTCGCACCTGTTGGTTGTATCAACCATGAGCAATCTTGATTGTCGTCATAGTTGGCTAAAAATCCACTTCCGTCATCAAAAGATCCTGTTGGTGTTGTAAATGTTGTTAATCCTGTGCAAGTAGCTGCAGCGGCAGCAGCTCCTAAGTCAAAGGTTACTGTAGTTCCTGATTCAGCTATATTTCTAACAATTAATCCTGTGCTAGTGTTATTCTGTAGTTTAGAGTTGGGGTTTGATGAGTCATTAAAGTTCGTATTGTTAGAAGTTCCTGGGTGTAAGTCACCGCCATCACCTCTATTGGTTTCATTGTCCAACCCGTTTAGTCCATCTGCTTCTTCAAGATCTACAAGTTTGTTAGTCTCGTCTCGATTGCTAGTTCTACTGGTGTTGATGTGCCAAATGGCTAATCCATGGCCAGGTAATTCTAAATCACGTCCTACTTTTTGTCTATTCTCTAATAAAAAGTATTCAGAAGGATTTGATGTGGTGATTTTATAAATGTCATTTTGAGTAGTGCTTGCCGGGTTAATACTGAAACTTCCAGTTGCATTGCTCGCTAGAACTGTTGGCGTAATCCAACCTAACTCTTCTTTGGCCCAAGCGCAAAAACCACCTGGTCGGTGCTCTCCGCCCAACCAAGTTCCACCTGCCATTAATCCCCAGTTGCCAATTCCTTCAGAATCACCATTACTTGGATCTGTATCGTATAAATCTGGCAAGCCTAAATTGTGACCAAATTCGTGCGCAAAAACACCAATTCCGACTAATCTTGGTACGGCTAAAGATCCTCTCGTCTCTGGATTAATCATGTAATCATTGATGGTTTTTCCATCATAAGTTACGGATCCGCCGCCTGGCACACTACTTCCTCCATTCAATACCCATCTGTGTGACCAAACATATCGATCTCTATTCAGTGCAGTCGCTTCAGCTCCAGGACCTGAATGAACCACTAAAATTCCATCTACACTACCATCGTTATTATTGTCGTAGTTGGCAAAATTTGCTCCTCCTAGTTCTGCTGCATCTACTGCTTCTCTAGCCAATTTTGCTGCTCTCGGATCTCCGGCACTATCGGAATAGTATTTATGCCCATTTTGTGCCATGTACCATCCCATAACGTCTACATTGATGGTGAGTTGGCCAAATGAGGATTGAGCATAATAGCTTTTAAAGCTTCCATCACCGTTTCTGTGGTTTGGACTAATTAATAAACTATCTAAATCCGCTTTTGGATAGGTGCTTGGTAAGTCTGGATATTCGATTAGTATTGCTAAAACATTGATTGTTCCTGTGGAAGGAAATGTTTTGTTGGATGATGGTGTGTAGTTTAATGGACCATTCTTAATATTCTGAATGACTGGCTGTAATGATTTTGAAATTGCATTGACAATAGCCATCTCGCTAGCCAATCTATCTTGTGGGTTGTGTGCCAATATTCCTGTACCGACTAAATCGTTGCCCACTTTTGTTGCATATTGAAGGGCATTATTTACCGACACCACTGTATAACCATCTGCTGTTTCTGTCCAGTGATGATTCATATTTCCCTTTAAAACTACGGTTACCGTTTTGCCATCGGGTTGCAATACATCCATCGGAATATTTGATGAAATGCAGTTGCTTGGACCGTTGTAGTGCTCGTGTGATGATTGTGCATATAGTGATGAAAGGCTTATCAATGCGGATAAGCAAAGTGTAAATAGTTGTTTCATAATATCGTACGTTATGTCCGTGTAGACGTTTTTAGTGCGCGTTAAGTTGCCTTAACGGCTCTAAATTACCGAATTATTATTTTTTAACAACTATTTTTTACTGCTTTTCTCTCAGGGTGTTTTTAATTTCTATCAATTCCTTTTGTAATTCCAATACACTATTGCCTAAATGGTCTCTACTGAGGTTGGGTTCTGGCATTTCTGAACTAATGTAATTCACAAATTTCCACATTTCAACAATCTCATTCACATGAATTTCATACGGCTTGTATTCTGGGTTGGTGGAACAAAGTAGCAGCGTTTGGTTTTTGTGAACTTGGTTGTATACCACTTTAAAAACCACTCCATCATCTTGTGTTACCACAATATATGGATAACCATTTTTGATCAATTCCCAGTTTTGTAAAAACTCTCCAGTTACCCAAGATTTATCAGAAACTGGCGGCATGGAATCTCCACTGATTTGAAAGGTGCGGTATTTTCTATTTTTCGTTAAAAATGGCAACTGAAAAGTAGGTAGAACTTTGATAAAATCGGGATCTGAAAATCCTGTGGTGTATCCAGCTTTTGCTTTTACAGGAACCAACTCAATATTTTCTTCATTCTCGCTATTTACTGTTGTCGCTAATACTCGCAATTTACTTCCAGTAATGTCAATGTCAAATCCTTTTTCTAGTTGACTCATGTACATCTCTGAAACGCGGTTCAGATCGAGCTTCAATAGCTTGTCAGTGCTGATTTTAAAGTATTCTGAAAAAGCCAAGAGAGTCTCGAAGTTAGGCTCTGATGTTCCTAATTCATAGCCACTTAATGATGATCTTTTGATGTCTACCGCTTGTGCGATGTCTTCTTGTGATCGTTTTCTTCTCTTTCTGAGTAATTTAATATTTGAACCAAAATACATGTGTTAAAAATTAGGAGTTGATAAATTATTTTGACTAAATTATTGACGAAATATTGACGTTAATATTGTCAAAAATAGTAAAAATAATTAAATCAACAAATAAAAATGCACGCAAGAGAAGTAGATCGAAATATTGTGCACCTAGATTTGGATTCCTTTTTTGTATCGGTGGAGGTGTTGCAAAATTCCGAACTCAAGGGGAAACCATTGTTAATTGGCGGAAGTGGAAATAGAGGGGTAGTGGCTTCATGTAGTTATGAGGCCCGAAAATATGGAATTCATTCGGCCATGCCGATGAAAATGGCGAGGCGGCTGTGTCCTCACGCTATTATATTGGGAGGGGATTCAGAGCGGTACAGTTATTATTCTAAAATGGTGACAGAGGTTGTGGCAGAAGCGGTTCCGATGTATGAAAAGTCATCCATTGATGAGTTTTATGTGGACCTCACTGGAATGGATCGATTTTTTGGAGCTTATCAATTGGCCACAGAATTGCGACAGCGAATTATTCGAGAAACTGGATTGCCGATTTCCTTTGGTTTTTCCATCAATAAGACGGTTTCCAAAGTGGCTACTAATGAATCCAAACCGAACGGACAGCTACAAGTTTTTAGGGGAACTGAAAAAGGTTTTCTATCGCCACTTACGGTGAATAAAATCCCTCAAGTAGGCGCTAAAACATATCATTTATTGAGAAATATGGGCGTGGAACGAGTACTCACTTTACAGCAAATGCCGGTGGAGTTATTGGAAAATGTATTGGGAAAAAGTGGTCATTCTATATGGATGAAAGCTCAGGGGATTGACCACTCTCCGGTGATTCCTTATTCGGAGAAAAAATCAATTTCTGCTGAACGAACATTCACAACTGATACAACGGATATGGCGTTGCTGAACAGCACACTCATCGCCATGACAGAAAAATTAGCCTACAAATTACGAACCAAGGAAAAGTTGACTGCTTGCGTAACTGTAAAGGTGCGCTATTCCGATTTTGATACACAAACCACACAAAAGGCCATTCCTTATACCGCTAATGACGATGAGTTGATTGCAATAGTAAAGGAGTTGTTTTTGAAATTGTATCAACGACGAGTGTTGCTTCGGCTGGTTGGAGTGCGCTTTAGTCATTTAGTAAATGGAGGGTATCAGATTAATTTATTTTCAGACACATCGGAGCAGATTAATCTGTATCAAGCCATTGATCGGATGAAAAAACGTTTTGGAGACGGTTCGCTGACTCGGGCCGTGGCGCTGGGAATAAAGCAGTATGATGTACCAAGTTTTAAAGGGTAGAGAATGCTTCTAAACAACCACACTTATTTCAGTTTCAAATACGGTACGCTTGCGCCTAAACAATTAGTGGAGCTTTCTGCTGTTTTGGGTTATCAACAAGTGGTGATAACGGATATTAACAATACTTCTGCCTGTTTGGATGTGGTTCGATTGGCAAATAAAGCTGGACTAAAACCCAGTGTAGGAATTGATTTTAGAAATGGAGTAGGACAACAGTTTGTGGGATTAGCACAGAACAATGAAGGCTTCTTAACATTGAATCGATTCCTGAGTCAGCACCTTCATTTGCAAAAAGCATTTAGTTGTCGAGCTCCAGAAATGAAGGACGTGATGATTATTTACCCATTTGCTGTTGCAGACTACGATTGGGAATTGGCAGATCATGAATGGATTGGAGTAAAAGTGTCTGAGTTAACCCGTTTACCTTTTTCCAAGTGGAAAAATCGACAGGATAAGATGGTGATTCTGCAAACAGCGACGTTTCAGAATAAGCGCGATTTTAATACGCATCGATTATTGAGAGCCATTGATAATAATAAGTTGTTGAGTCAATTGCCGAAATCTGAAGAAGGAAGTTTGGAGCAAATTTTTCTATCAAAAGAGGACTTAATTAAAACATTCGATGGATTTCCAAAAATTATTGAGAATACCCAAAAGGTATTAGATAGCTGTAGTATTCATTTCAATTATAAAGGAACAAATAAGAGCAATACCATTCATGAAAATAAGCAACTGTTTGGAAACTCGGCAGACGAAGATGTGGCGCTGCTCCGAAAGCTGTGCTATGACAATTTGAAGTTGCGTTATCCAACTCCTTCTGCTATAGTGTTTGAAAGAGTAGAAAAGGAGTTAAAGGTAATTCAAGAGCAGCGTTTTGCGACTTATTTTTTGATCAATTGGGACATGCTTCGTTATGCTCGAGAAAAAGGTTATTTCTATGTTGGGCGTGGGAGTGGAGCAAATAGTATTGTGGCGTATTGTTTATTGATTACCGATGTGGATCCCATTGAATTGGATTTGTATTTCGAACGATTCATTAATCCTTTCCGAGAAAATCCACCTGACTTTGACATTGATTTTTCGTGGAAAGATAGAAATGATGTGACGCGATATTTGTTTGATAAATATGGATTGGAGCACACGGCGTTGGTAGCGACCTATTCTACTTTTCAGCAACGAGCAGTTATTCGAGAATTGGGGAAAGTGTTTGGGCTGCCTAAGAATGAGATAGATCGTTTTGCAGAAGAACCGTCAACTTCTACAAAGTTAGACGATATTCAGCGGCTCATTTATCGCTATGCGGCCTACTTGCATGGATTTCCATCTCATTTAAGTGTGCATGCAGGAGGAATCTTAATTGCAGAACGACCGATTCATTATTTTTCAGCGACTTCATTGCCGCCCAAAGGTTTTCCGATTACGCATTACTCTATGTTGGAGGCTGAAGATGCAGGTTTGTACAAATTCGATGTACTGAGTCAGCGTGGGCTTGGACACATTCGAGATGCTGCAGAAATGGTGGAACAGCGACATGGAATTGCGTTGGACATTCATGATGTGAAGCGTTTTAAAGAAGATGAAAAAGTAAAGGCGCTTTTGAGAGAAGGGCAAACGATGGGCTGCTTTTATGTGGAGTCGCCTGCCATGCGGATGTTGCTCCGAAAGTTGAGAGTCGATCATTATTTGGGGTTGGTCGCGGCGAGTTCTATCATTCGGCCTGGAGTAGCGAAGTCGGGGATGATGCGGGAATACATTCTGCGATTCAATAATATGCCGCGGGAAAAACCGACGCATCCTATTTTGGAAGAGTTGATGAAAGAAACCTTTGGCGTAATGGTATATCAAGAAGATGTGATAAAAGTAGCGCATCAATTTGCTGGGTTAACACTAGGAGAAGCCGATATGCTTCGACGAGGAATGTCTGGAAAGTTTCGTTCACGAGAAGAGTTTCAAAAAGTAAAAGATCAGTTTTATACCAATTGTGCCACCAAAGGATATCCATCAACTACCATTAATGAGGTGTGGTTACAGATAGAAAGTTTCGCTGGTTATGCTTTTTCTAAAGGACATTCGGCGTCTTATGCGGTGGAGAGTTACCAGAGTTTGTATTTGAAGGCGTATTTTCCACATGAGTTTATTGTAGGAGTAATCAATAATTTCGGTGGATTTTATTCGCGAGAAGCTTATTTTCAGGAAGCTCGCCGACAAGGAGCGATTATTCATGGTCCATGTGTCAATCAAAGTGATTATTTGACTACGCTGCATAAAGAGAAAGACATTTACATGGGATTCATTCACATGACGGATTTTGAAGAGCGAGTAGCCAATCGAATGGTGAGTGAACGAAATGAAAATGGAGATTACCTCGATTTAAAAGATTTCGTTACTCGCTTGAGTATTTCGGTGGAGCAGTTGCGCATTTTGATTCGGATTGGTGCGTTTCGTTTTTCTGGCAAAACACGACAAGCATTATTGTGGGAAGTTCATCAGTTATTGGGAACGGCTAAAAAGTCTCAACCAAAACGGGATTTGTTTGGACCCACTGTAAAGGAATTTCAATTACCGAGATTGGATCAAAATCCGTTGTTAGAAGTTCTCGATCAGCGATTAATTTTAGGATTTCCATTGTGCTCTCCTTTTGAATTGGTGAAGAAGATGCCGGATGGGCTGACTTTCGTGAATCAGTTGAATGGTATCGTTGGAAAGAAAGTACGTATGGTGGGTTATTTGGTCACCATAAAAAATACACGGACGTCGAGCCGGAAAACGATGCAGTTTGGAACTTTCGTTGATGCCAATGGCGATTGGATAGATACGGTTCATTTTCCACCAGTGGCAGCTCGTTACCCATTTAGAGGAAAAGGCTGTTATTTGATAGAAGGAAAAACGGTAGAAGAGTTTGGTTACGTTACCGTAGAAGTGACGTATTTGCAAAAACTAGATGACTTGCAGGTGGAGGATGTGTAGACTAAACCCAGAAATTGTGGACTGGCTTTTCTAGCGTCCAACCTGGGCAATCGCATTTTTTCTTGGATTTGTTTTTCATGCGTTTGTGCAATCCATTGGTGCTTTTGCAACCGCTTAAGCCCAAGCTGGCAATTAAAATGAGTCCGAAAGAGAATTTTAAAAATCGCATACCACAAAGATGATTAAACTTTTTGGGAAAATGGAAAGAGAATAGAATTAGTCTGTGGAAATAGAAAATCGCTTGTTGTTTTAAAATGTCACCCCGATGGGGCTATAATCAGATCGATACAATGTTTTTACTAAGATTTGTCCCCTACAGGGCCACTTATATCAATGCTAATGATGCGCCGCCCTGTTGGATTGAAATTTGGTTTGAGCTCTTTAGCTCCGTAGGAGTGAAATTTTAATAGAAAATATATCAATAGATATAGAAGCAAGCCCCGTAGGGGTGACATTTTGAACTATTTCTAGGATGTGTTGCGAGTCAGATGCAGATTGTTTTGTTTAGAAAGTTATCTAAATTAGCTTTCGAATTACCGTAGTGTTACAAGCTCCCTTCGAATGAGAAAGAATTAAGTCAAATAAAATGAAAAAGATAATTTACATCGTATTGCTAACATTAGTTGCTTGCCAATTTAGTGAAAAGGAGTTTTACCCAACTGGAGAATTAAAACAAGAGTATTATCTGAATGAAGATGGTCTGAAAGATGGAGAATCTCTCGAATATTATCAAGATGGAACAATTAAATCGGAGTTTTACTTTGTAAATGGGAAAGCTGAAGGAATAGGAAAAAGTTATTTCCCAAGTGGGAATATAGAAGCTATTGCTAGTTTTAAAGGAAATTTAATGAATGGAGTTTGTACACATTATACAAAAAATGGCAACGTTATATCAATTGTAGAATACTATATGGATTTAAAAAATGGAGAGGCGATTTTTTATTACGACAATGGGTCACTTAAAATGAAAGCAACTAGCCGCAATGATACAACTGTTTATTATAAAAGCTATTCTAAAGATAGTGTGTTAATTGATTTTTATAGAAAAGTAAACTTTAAGCCCGAAAAAGATACGGTGATTCAGGGAGAAGAGTTTAGGGTCGAATTTGAAGTGCTTGGAAATTTAGATGATATTGAGAAAGTAGGTTTTTTGAATAATGGTTGGTTTACACTCGATGATAGTACTTTTGATGTCGTAACTGAAGTGAAAAGGAAATATTACAAAACTTTTTATGCAAAAGATACAGGTGCATATTTATTGAATTTTAGAATTTGGGAAAAAGATACAGCATACACTGAACTTTATAGAGAATTGTATGCTAATCCTAAAACTGTGAAATAGCTGAGGTTATTTTTTTAGTGAATACTATTCTAGAAGGCATCTCCCAAAAAAAAGCCTCCCCGAGTAGTCGATCGGGAAGGCTCCTTAAAAAGTAGTAATACCAATTCACCTTTAAAAGTGAGATTGGGTAATACCGATCAATCTAATAAATGAATACACATTTAGCAGTCAACCGGTACAATAGAAAAAAATTATCCGCATTTACTGTATCCACAGCTTTCACAAGTAATACAGCCTTCCTTAAAAACAAGACCTTCTTCCTCGTTACAGCCAGGACAAGTCTGACCAGATACCTTAGTGCCATCGGCAACATATTTTTTAAGTGCTCTTACCACACCATTTTTCCAAGTATTCAAGTTTTCTTCGCTCAAGTGCAGGTTAGACACCATGTCTACTACAAATGCGATTGGCATTCCGTGACGCAATACGCCAGAAATTAATTTCGCATAGTTCCAGTATTCTTGATTGAACGTTCTTGATAAACCTTCGATAGTTGTCTTGTAGCCATCTTTGTCCTCGTATTGGAAGTCATATCTAGCTCTACCATCTTCAGTTCTGTTTCTGATAACCCATCCTTTTTCTACCTGAGAAAGTATAGAGAATGAATCTTCTGCACGTCCTGTAAAAATTTCATAAGGACGACCTTCGTACAATCCAACAATCGCAATCCACTTCTCAGCGTTGTTGTTGAATTTAACGATTTCAGCTTCCAATGATTTTGGACGTTTTGGCGCTTGTGTTTCAGTAAAAGAAATGGCTTCGTCTTCTTTTTTATTATCGTCATTAGAAATTAATACTCCACTTCTTGATCCGTCTCTGTAAACAGTAATTCCTTTACAACCACTTTCCCATCCTGTTAAGTAAATCTTACTTACCATGTCTTCGTTACAATCATTAGGAACATTTACAGTTACACTAATCGAGTGATCTACCCATTTTTGGATAGCGCCTTGCATTTTTACTTTATTTACCCAGTCTACATCGTTAGCAGTTGCTTTGTAGTAAGGGCTTTTTTCGATAATCGGATTCAATTCTTCTTGAGACATTACAGCTACTTCTGCCAAGTCGTAACCATTAATTTCCAACCAAGTTTTGAAATTGTGGTGGAATACATTGTACTCTTCCCATGCGTCGCCTACTTCGTCTACAAAGTCAACTCTGCTGTTTTTATCATTTGGATTTACTTTCTTTCTTCTTTTATAAGAAACCATAAATACTGGCTCAATACCTGAAGTCGTTTGTGTCATGATAGAAGTCGTTCCTGTTGGAGCAATCGTCAACAAAGCAACGTTTCTACGTCCGTATTTTACCATGTCAGCATACAATGCAGGATCTGCATCTTTCAAACGATTGATCATTGGGTTTTTTTCTTCACGAATAGAATCGTAAATAGGGAAAGCACCTCTATCTTTTGCCATATCTACTGAAGAACGGTAAGCAGAAAGCGCCAAGTTTTTGTGAACTTTCACAGAGAAGTTTAATGCTTCGTCAGTACCATATCTCATGTTCAAAGCAGCTAGCATATCACCTTCTGCAGTGATACCAACACCAGTTCTTCTTCCTTCGATACACTTTTGTTTGATCTTTCTCCAAAGATTCAATTCCGTATTTTTTACTTCTATTGTTTCCGGATCATCTTCAATTTTCTTGATGATGGCGTCGATTTTTTCAATTTCTAAGTCTACGATATCATCCATGATGCGTTGCGCCATTTCAGTATGCTTTTTAAACAAAGGCATATCAAATTTAGCTTCAGCAGTGAATGGATTTTGAACGTAGCTGTATAAGTTAATCGCTAACAAACGACAGCTATCGTATGGACACAATGGAATTTCACCACAAGGGTTAGTTGAAACAGTTTTGAAACCTAAGTCTGCATAACAGTCAGGAATAGATTCGTTGATTACTGTATCCCAGAATAAAATACCTGGCTCAGCAGATTTCCATGCGTTGTGAATGATTTTATCCCATAATTTTTTAGCATCAGTATCTTTTTTAAATACTGGGTTTTTTGAGTCAATAGGATATTGTTGTTCGTATGAAGTATTGCCTTTAACGGCTTTCATGAATTCATCATCAATTTTCACTGAAACATTCGCTCCAGTTACTTTAGTTCCATCCATTTTTGCATCAATAAAACCTTCTGCATCTGGGTGTTTCACAGAAACTGAAAGCATCAACGCACCTCTTCTGCCATCTTGAGCAACTTCTCTAGTAGAATTAGAATAACGTTCCATAAAAGGAACAATCCCAGTAGAAGTTAGTGCGCTGTTCATAACAGGACTTCCTTTAGGACGGATGTGAGAAAGATCGTGACCCACACCACCACGACGTTTCATTAATTGTACTTGTTCCTCATCAATTTTCATTACTCCACCATAAGAATCTGCTACTCCTTTGTTGCCAATAACAAAACAGTTCGATAATGATGCAATTTGGTGATTGTTTCCAATTCCAGTCATTGGGCCACCTTGTGGTACGATGTATTTAAAGTCTTTTAATACAGCATAGATATCATCAAAAGTATAAGAATTGCTATATTTTGACTCCACTCGAGCAATCTCACTTGCTAGTCTTCGGTGCATATGATCTGGAGAAGATTCATAGATATTTCCAGCTGAATCTTTCAATGCATATTTATTCACCCAAACATTTGCTGCTAGCTCATCATTCTTGAAATATTCGATGGCTCCGGCTACCGCTTCTTCATAAGAATAGGTCTGCATTTTAGTATTGTTTTCTGGGTTGTTCATGGCTGTTGTAGAGTCGAAGCCTACTGCTTCTTTTTTGGCAATTTCTTTCATATTGAATGAGTTATTTATGTTTGAGTAACTTCTGGCGGGTTACAAAATTTTCTATTGCAATTTAGTAAGTCATATCGCTCAAAAGTTGCAAGTCGGTTTTCTTTTATTAACATTCGACTTTTTATATTGGACTCTTGCGGTTCTAAATGTTCAGCAATTTGACCTCTTTTTTTATCAACAATTAGTAAAAAATCCAATGCTTTTGATACTGAAAAATTAAACCTGAAACTGGGGAAAAAGTTTTCAAAATTTAGATTCATTCTATTTTTACTATTCCTTTTTATATCTGTTAACTTATGGCTAAATTTGCACCCACTATTTTAGAGGTTAATTGCAGATGGATAAAATTGTCGGAGTAGAGTTAAGTCACCGATTTGCACCTATTGAAGTTAGGGAGCAAATGGCATTGAATGATGAACAAATCATGCAAGTGCTGGAAGATTTACGACAAATTTATTCTGAAGTATTCATCATCGCTACCTGCAACCGCCTTTCCTTGTACGCTTTCGGAGATAATTATTATGGATTAGAAAATTACTTGAAGCGATTCGGAAACTTTTCTCAATACCTATCTGTATTGCCAGATACCGAAATAGCCATTAAAAATTTATTTTCTACTGCTGCAGGATTAGAGTCTCAAGCAATCGGAGAACATCAAATTGTTGGTCAAATTAGATCGGCTTTAGCATTAGCACGAAAGATGAAAACCATCGGTCCAATGTTGGACGAGATGATTCGTCATGCAGTGCACACCGGGAAAAGAACACGTTTAGAAACAAATATAGGTCGTCATTCAGCTTCATTAGCCACTGTAGGTTTTGAATTGATAGAGCACCACGGATATAAGTTAGAAGACAGTTCTCTATTAGTAGTAGGAACTGGGAATATGGCCAATTTAGTGGCGACTATTTTGGATCGTACGAAAATAAAGAAGCTATTTATTGCGAGCCACAACCTTGAGCGAGCAACTGAAATGGCTAAAGAATGGAATGGTGAAGCTATTGATATCAAATATTTGCACCGATATGTTGGTCAGGTTGATATTATCATTGGTGGAACCCAAGGCGAAGTGAATTTGCTGAGCGAGGCAGCGCTAACAGATAGTAAGTGTACCCGATCTCAATTTGCATTTAAAGCTAGTGAGCCTAAATTATTGATCGATTTTGGATTGCCACGTAACTTTAATTCTGGCTTAAAAGCGATTGATGGAGTTACCTTATACGATTTGGATGATATTAAGAAAATGACCTTCGAAAGTTTATTGAAGCGTCATGATGAGATTCCAAAAGCAACAGAGATTGTAGAAGAAGAAGTTCAGAAATTTACCAGCTGGTACTACAATAGAAAGGCATCGCCTGTTTTGGAAGCTTATTGGCATCAATTACAGGAAGTAAAAGAAGAAGAGTTGAGCTGGTTGTTGCCTAAGATGGGTGATTTAACTCCTGCTCAAATAGAGATATTGGAGAAGTTTTCTCACCGTATGGTGCGTAAAATCTCTAAAAAGCCAATGGAAGTGATTCATGAGTTGTCTCACAATATGCACGAATTGGATAATCCAATAAATACTGTAAAACGAGTTTTTGGATTAGAGGATGTAGAATTGACTGTTCCTAAAAGACGAGTAATCGTTGGTACTAGAGGTAGTAAATTGGCATTGACTCAAACGCATCAAGTAATTGAGCAGTTAAAGAAATTTCAGCCAGACTATGAGTTCGTTACTAAAGTGATACGAACCAATGGTGATGATGGAGATATAGAAGTAATGGGTGCTTTTACCACTGCTATACAACGGGCTTTGGTGGCCGGAACAGTAGATGTGGCAGTTCATAGCTTCAAAGATTTACCGATAGAACATGTAAGTGGACTTAAATTAGCTGCGATTTCAGATCGAGCAGATGTTCGAGACATCCTTATTTCCAAGAATGGAGAAAAGTTCGAAGATCTAAAAGAAGGAGCAATCATTGGAACTGGAAGTTTAAGAAGACAAATTCAATTGAAGAAATTGCGTCCGGATATTGAGACTAAATTTATTCAAGGAAACTTAGATACAAGGATTAAAAAAATGATGGAGGGTGATTATGACGCCATTATTTTAGCTTACGCCGGAATCAATCGTTTGGGAATGATTGATAAAGCAGATGATATATTTAGTGCAGCAGACGTATTGCCAGCAGTGGCTCAAGGAGCTTTGGCTATTGAAGTACGTGACGAAAGTGGTTTCGTTATGGATTTGATTAAGAAGTTTAATCATGCACCGACTCAAATGGCCACATTTGCTGAACGTGAGTTTTTAATTGCATTGGGTGGTGGATGTAATTATCCTATCGCTGCTTATGCCCAAGTAAATGGAGATGAAATTTCCATTGAAGGAATGTTTGCAACAGATGACGGTAGCCTTGTTGTTTTAGGGGAAGAAAAAGGCGCTGCAGCCAATTACATCCAGATTGCTCGTGACTTAGCAGTTCGATTGAAAGCTGAACTGGAAGAGAAAACTAAAGTGGCAATCAATGAGTCATCTTCAAAATAATAAAATACTCGTAACTAGAGCAAGCCATCAGACCAAGTCCTTTTGTAAGCAAATCGAATCTTTAGGTGCTGAGAGTATATTGTTACCTATGATTGCCATTCGTGCAATCGAAGATCAAAGTAGAATAGAACAACAACTAAAGGAGTTAGAAAATATCAATTGGATTGTTTTCACAAGTGTGAATACGGTCAATTATTTTTTTGAAGCCATTGAAAAATACAACATCAAAGTTCACTTTCTAACTGATTTAAGAATCGCAACAGTGGGAGAAACCACTAAAGCCGCCCTAGAAAAAATTGGATATAGAAGTAATTTTGTTCCGATAGAATACACTGCGAAGATGCTAGCCAAGCAGTTGCCCACTTTTGGTGACGAGCGAATTTTAATTCCTCAGTCTTCAAAAGCCAATAATGAGTATGTGGAATTGCTTAAAGATCAGTGTCAAGAAGTGATTACTTTACCGATTTACGAGAATTATTCTCCAATTTATTCAAAAGGAGAAATTGAAACCGTATTGAAAGAACGATTAGATTGGATTACTTTTTTTAGTGGATCGGCCGTAACCAATTTCTATGAACATTTAGAGCGATATGAGCTTGAATTGGGTGATGAAAAATTGGCTGTCATTGGACCATCGACCAATGAAGTTTTGGAGAAATATAAAACTAGTGCGACAATTATGGCAAATCCTTATACTGAGGATGGACTAATAGCAGCATTAAAAAAGATATAAGTTATGTTTAGAACAAGAAGATTGCGCAATAATCCTGCGATTAGGAATCTAGTTAGAGAAACGACACTTTCAGTAAACGATTTTATCTATCCTTTATTTATTGAGGAAAAGCCTGGACTTAAGAATGAAATCAAGTCGATGCCTGGTATTTATCGATACTCACTAGATCGAATTTCAGAAGAGTTAGACGAGGTAGTAGAATTAGGAATTCAATCGGTTGTTTTGTTTGCCATTCCATTGGAGAAAGATGAAATAGGTTCTGAAGCCATGAATGAAAATGGCATCATTCCTCAAGCTATTCGATTCATAAAAAAGAACTATCCGCAACTGTATGTAATTTCAGACATATGTTTTTGTGAATATACGGATCATGGCCATTGTGGAATTATTCATAACAATGATGTAGACAATGATCCAACATTATTGAATTTGAACAAGCAAGTAATTGCGCATGCCAAAGCAGGAGTGGATATGGTGGCGCCATCAGGAATGATGGATGGAACTGTGGCTTCATTGAGAAAAGAATTGGATGAAAATGGCTACACACAAATCCCTATCATGGGATATTCCGTAAAGTATGCATCTGCTTTTTATGGTCCGTTCAGAGATGCAGCTGATTCTGCACCATCATTTGGCGATAGAAGAACGTATCAGATGGATCCTGCAAATAGAAGTGAAGCAATACGAGAAGCGGCAATTGACATTGAAGAAGGTGCGGACATTATAATGGTGAAACCAGCTTTATCTTATTTGGATATCATCAGGGATTTGAAGAATAATTTTGATGTGCCTATCGCTGCTTATAATGTAAGTGGAGAATACGCCATGGTGAAAGCAGCCGGCAAAAATGGCTGGATTGATGAAGAGCGTGTAATGATGGAAAAGTTGATCTCGATAAAACGAGCAGGAGCTGATATCATCATTACTTATCATGCAAAGGAGGCAGCAAGAGTATTAAATAGAGGTTAATTCGTGGTGAATTGAATAAATTTGCCACCTTTAAAGAAATAGAATTATGCAATTAGATAAATCCAAACAACTTTTCGAAAGAGGACAAAAGCATTTAGTTGGAGCAGTAAATAGCCCAGTAAGAGCATTTAACTCAGTTGGAGGGAATCCATTATTTATAAAAAATGCAAAAGGGACCAAGATCTATGATGTAGACGGAAACGAATACATAGATTTAGTAGGTTCTTATGGACCAATGATTTTAGGTCATGGGAATGTTGAAGTAAAAAATGCAGTGAAAGCTGCAGTAGACAGAGGGTTTACCTTTGGTGCAACCACTGAAGATGAAATTATATTGTCTGAAATGGTGGCCGAAATTTTTCCATCAATAGATAAAGTTCGGTTTGTAAATTCAGGAACAGAAGCTGTTTTTAGTGCGATCAGATTAGCACGAGCATTTACAGGTAGAAATAAGATTGTAAAGTTTGCCGGATGCTATCATGGTCATTCAGATTCATTGTTGGTAGCAGCAGGTTCTGGTTTAGTGACATTGGGATTGCCTGGAAGTCAAGGTGTGCCTGAAGCTGCAGTGAAGGATACGTTAGTCGCTTTGTATAACGATATCGATAGCGTGAAGCAATTGATTCATCAGTTTCCGAATGAGATTGCCGCTATATTTATTGAGCCAGTGGCTGGAAATATGGGAGTAATTGTACCTGAACAGAAATTCATGACAGAATTACGTGAGTTGACTAAAGCGAATGGGATTCTATTGGTCATTGATGAGGTAATGACTGGATTTAGAAAGAAATTTGGTGGAGCACAAGACCACTTTAATATTGTTGCCGACATTACTTGCTTGGGTAAAGTAATTGGTGGTGGTATGCCAGTAGGAGCATACGGAGCAAGAAACGAAATTATGAACATGGTGGCGCCATTGGGGCCAGTTTATCAAGCGGGAACATTGTCTGGAAGTCCAATAGCTATGGCATGCGGAATTGCAACTTTAAAAGAATTGAAGAAGTTAAATCCTTATGAGAAATTCGAGAAAGAAGCTGCAGAAATAGAGGAATGTATTTTAGATGCAGGAAAAGAATTTGGAGTAGACGTTCAAGTCAACCGATTTGGTGCGATGATTAATCCCTTTTTTACCAAAGAAAAAGTGATTGATTTTAAGACCGCTCAGACTTCAGACACTAAAAAGTTTGCTAAATTCTTTTGGGCAATGGCAGAGAATGGAATGTATATTCCACCATCACAGTTTGAGGCTTGGTTTTTACCGGGCACATTAAGCGAGGAAGATTTAAGAAAAATTAAGGAGGCACTTAGAATCTCTATTCAATCAATATAAAACATAAATGACAACATTTAACGATACATTTTTAAGAGCTTGTAGGAAAGAAGAAGTAAGTCATACTCCGGTTTGGTTTATGCGTCAAGCGGGAAGATATCAAGCAGAATACCGCGAGATAAAAAAGAAATACAGCATAATAGACATCTGTAAAATTCCTGAGGTTTGTGCAGAAGTGACTTTCTCTCCTGTGAACCAGTTCGCATTGGATGCAGCAATTGTCTTCTCTGATATTATGATTCCTTTGGAGCCAATGGGAATTAGTTTCGAATATAAACCTGGTGTAGGTCCTATTATCCACAATCCGATTGCTTCTAAAGCAGATGTAGAACGATTAAAAACGATTGATCCAGGTACTGATTTGAAGTATACTGGTGATGCGTTGGGTATTTTGAAGAAGGGATTAAATATTCCATGTTTGGGATTTGTAGGTGCACCATTTACATTGGCTAGTTACATGATTGAAGGTGGTCCTTCTAAAAGTTATGCAAAGTTGAAAGCTTTCATGTATAACCAAACAGCTACGTGGCATTTATTAATGGATAAATTAACTGTTGCAATGACAGATTATCTATTGTATCAACAAGAAAGTGGTGCTGCGGCTTTGCAAATTTTTGACAGTTGGGTAGGGATTTTATCTGTTCAGGATTACAGGGAGTTTGTATTTCCACACATGGAAAAAATGATGCAGACGTTAAAATCTAAAACCAATGTTCCATTAATTTTATTTGGAACCAATACGTCTCATTTATTGCAAGATTTCAGAAAAACTGGTCCAGATGTGATTGGCATTGATTGGAAAACGGACATCAATGCTGCTTGGGCAGATTTAGACCACAGTGTTGCAGTACAAGGAAATCTTGATCCTACACTTTTGTTTGGCGAATGGTCATTGATTGAGCAAAGAACAAAAGCAATATTGGATAGCATTAGCGGAAGAAATGGTCATATTTTTAACTTGGGTCATGGTATTTTGCCTGGAACACCAGAAGAAAATGTAAGACAATTGGCGGATTTTGTTAGAGCCTATACCTCTAAAAAGTAAAGCAAGATCTGAAGTCGATCAATTCTTCTTTAAATGATTTATTAAGGGTAATCAGCTGATTGATTTGTTCATCAGGGGTTACCCTTATTTCTTTTAATTTTAAATGTTGATTTACAAATACCATCTCTAGTTCAGGGTAGAGTTCTTTTAATACATCTACGATTTCTACGACACTTAAATTGTGTTCGGTTAGGTTGTTATTTCCTTGTATGCTAGATTTTTGAATTAAGCTAGACAAAACTTCAATGACCTTATCGATGTGAATGAATGAACGGTATTGCATTCCATCACCATGAATAGAGATTTTTGTACTAAAGTTGGCATCAAACATAAACTTATTGATTACCGCATCAAAACGCATGCTTTTGCTATAGCCATAAACATTGCCACATCTCAAAATTTTAGTTTCTATTATATTTGACAATCGTTTGACATGCGCTTCTCCTCTTAGCTTAGTGATGCCATAAAATGTCTGTGGATTAGGGGCGGTATCATTAGTGACCATTTCTTCCGAAGATCCATAGACGGAAACACTGCTCAAGTAAATCAGTTTCTTAACTGAGCTTTCTTCTAAGGCATAAACCAATTCAGCTGTTCCCCAATTATTTACTTGTTCAAATTCATGCGAACGTTGGTCGGAGAAAGGAGTGCTTACTTTTGCAGCTAAATGAAAAACGATATCAATATCTATCAATGCTTTTTTGAGCCTTCTTGAATCCAATAAATCTCCATGGATAAATTTTACTTTTCCTGAAAGTGGTTGAAATCCAATAAATAGATTTCGATTCGGTCGTGATAGATTGTCATATATTACAATCTCTGTCACTGATGGGTTCTGATTCAGAGCATATGTCAGCTCTGTTCCAATATATCCTGCTCCTCCTGTAATTAATGCTCTCATTTTGTTGCTAAATCAGTGTGTAATCCACATTCTGTTTTATTGAGTCCATACCAACGACCATTTCTTTCGTTGGCTGCATCTATATATTTTCTGGTGCAAGGGGCACATCCAATACTTAAATAACCATCTTTTTCAAGTGGATGAGCAGGGAGGTTGTATTCTTTGCGATACGTATGAATCATTTTGGCACTCCAATTCAACATGGGATGATATCGTGTGCAGCCAAATTTAGAAGGTTGCTCTTCTTTCATGTTTTTCCGAACAGCACTTTGATCGGCTCGTATTCCATTGATCCAAATGTCATGACTTGCTAAAATAGGCTCCATGGGTTTAGTTTTATTTAAAAAACAACAATAATCTGGATCAGAAGAATAAAGCAATTTTCCTTCGGAATCCATCTGATTGATTTTTGTAACTCCAGAAACCAATCCAATCATTGGCATATCTAATAATTCTTGCAATTCATCTTTGAATGAGATTGTTTCAGGAAATAGAAACCCCGTATTTAAATAATAAATGGGGATACTATTATCAATCTGGCTAATGATATGCAATAATGGAATACTGTGTGTTTGGAAAGAAGACGTCAAAAACATTTTCTTACCATCTTCCATATATAAGGACACCTTGTTTTTAATTGCAGTTATGTCTAACTTCATAATGGTGCTAAATTAGACATAACGATTCCTTTGATTATGATGGTGAATAGGATTTTATTAGTATTTATGATTTTTTTAGTTTTCAGAACTGGATTTGCTCAAGTTTCAAATGATGCGTGTTCAGCGAAAGGAAAGGCTTCGTTTTATGCCAAAAGTTTTGAAGGGAAGAAGACTGCTAATGGTGAAGTTTTTAGTAATGAGTTGCTCACAGCTGCCCATCGTTCCTTTGAATTTGGAACATTGGTTAAAGTGACTAATTTATCCAATTATAAATCAGTTATCGTGCGAATTAACGACCGAGGACCTTATTCGAAACACAGAATGATTGACTTGTCTAAAGCAGCTGCGAAGGAGATTGATATCGTTCGTCAAGGCATAGGGAATGTTTTGATCGAATGTATTTTTACTCCACCAAATGAATCTGAACTAGAAATCTTACCAGATTCGATTGCTGAATAGTCGATAGATATTCTTTATAGTTCCTTATTTTTGAGGTATGAATGAGATGAGATGGAACTTACATGAAGCAGTTGATAAGGAGCAGGTAAATGCTCTGAGCCATCAACTGAATAATTTAGATAAAACACTGACTGAAGTTTTAATACAGAGAGGAGTAGATTCTTTTGATGCGGCCAAACATTTTTTCAGACCATCTTTAGACGATATTCATGACCCTTTTTTAATGAAGGACATGGATAAGGCTGTTGAACGAATTGAATCGGCCATTTTAAAAGAGCAGAATATATTGGTTTATGGCGATTACGATGTAGATGGAACTACAGCAGTTTCCTTGGTTTACTCTTTCTTATCGAAATACTATTCGAATATTTCCTATTACATCCCTGATCGTTATAAAGAAGGGTATGGGGTCTCTTTTCAAGGAATAGATTACGCTTCAGACAATGACTTTTCATTAATAATCGCATTGGATTGTGGAATAAAGGCAATCGATAAAGTAGATTATGCTACAAAGAAAGGAGTGGATTTTATTATCTGTGATCATCACCGGCCTGGAGATAATCTTCCAAAAGCTATAGCAGTTTTAGATCCAAAACGGGTAGATTGTAAGTATCCGTATAAAGAGTTAAGCGGGTGTGGAGTAGGTTTTAAATTGATGCAAGCATTTGCCATTAATCGTGGAATCGATTTCAAGGAATTGCATCCGTTATTGGATTTGTTAGCAGTGAGTATTGCTGCTGATATTGTTCACATGACAGGAGAGAATCGAATTTTGGCCTACTATGGATTGAAATGGATCAATGCTCATCCTCGTCCCGGTATTTCCGCCATGATCAAATCTGCACAATTGCGAAAGAATGAATTGACCATAACTGATGTCGTTTTTACAATTGCTCCAAGAATTAATGCTGCAGGAAGAATTGAATCTGGATTAAGAGCAGTGGAATTATTAATTACTACTTCAGAAGAAGAAGCCGAACAATGTTGTACAGGAATTAATAATAACAATACAGAGCGAAAAGAATTGGATAAAGGGATTACAGAGGAAGCACTAGAATACATTAGTTCAGACCCTGAAATGCTTAAAAGAAAGAGCACTGTTTTATTCAATCCGAGTTGGCACAAAGGAGTAATAGGCATTGTGGCCTCAAGAGTAATTGAATCATATTATAAACCAACGATTGTTTTGACTGAGTCAAATGGGAAGGCTACGGGGTCAGCTCGTTCAGTGGTGGGTTTTGATGTGTATAATGCCATTGATGCATGTAGTGAACATCTGGAGCAATTTGGTGGGCATATGTATGCGGCAGGATTAACTATGAAGTTGAACAAGTTAGACGACTTTATAAATGCCTTCGAAAAGTATGTAAGCTCAACCATTACAGAAGATCAATTAACTCCTGTAATTGATATTGATGCAAGCTTGGATCTAGATCAGATAGACGATAAGTTCTATAGTATATTAAAACAGTTTGCTCCATTTGGACCAATGAATATGCGTCCTGTATTTCAATCGGATAATATAGAATTGGCAGCGCCATATCGAGTGGTGGGAGAGAATCATTTGAAATTAACATTGAGAACAAAAGGTGGAACTACTAAAATTGATGCTATTGGATTCAAAATGGCTCATTTTGCAGAATCAATTTTGGAAAATACTTTTAGTGTCACTTATGTGATCGATGAAAATGAATGGAGAGGCAAGAAGAGCCTACAGTTAATTTTGAAAGATATAAAGGTAAATAAGTAACGAGGAAAGTATATTAAAAAGAAAAGGTCCAATTCGAAGTTTCGAATTGGACCTTTTCTTTTTTTGTTCTATTGTTATTGAAGGACGACCTTCTTCACAATACTTCCTTTGTCTGAAATCACTTTCATGTAATAAATTCCTTTAGCATATCCACTCAAGTCAAACGATTTGTTGTAGCCCAATGTATTAAATGAAGGCTCTTCGAATATCAATTCACCTCTCATAGAGATAATTTGTAAACTCGCTTGATTTGCTTGGTCAGTTTCTATTTGCAGTGTAATATTTCCATTTGTAGGATTCGGGAATACCGATAAGCTACCGATACTGCTATTCTCTTTTAATCCCACTTTGCAGGAGTCAGTAATAGTCACCCACACTGTATCTGCAACTGTTTTACAATTTGCTGTTGAATTCAATTCAACAGTATAGAAGTACTTGGTATATAAAGCCAATTTTTTAGGATCTACTCCCACCGTTTGAATCACTTTTCCATCAGCATTTGGATCATTACTTGACCATTTGTAAGTGGCATTCAGGCCGACATTTGCTCCACCGTTTATATAGTAGGTGGTATCAGAACAAATAACAGTATCTAATCTTTCATATCCTGGCTCAGGGAACGCCGCAATTACACCAATAATTGGGACACGCGCTGAGAAACAACTGTCTTTCTGAGATGCGATGTAGAACGTGTCAGTTTTTGTTAGTGAACGTGTATAGCTATTTCCAAAAGTCAATACACCTGTTGTAGTTGGGTCGTTATACCAGAATACTCGTGTGACTCCTGCAGGTGCAGATGCCGTTAGTTGGACACTACCAGGGCCACATAGCGTATCATTGTTAGCAGTTGGCAAAGGAACCTGTGTCACATTTACAGTTAATACATTTGAATAGGTAGAATCACAGATTTTCGCACGATATTGATTGACTGGCTGATTTGGAAAAACGACATGAACAGGCGTTGAACTGGATAAACCAAACTCGTTGCTCCAAGTTGAACCATTCAATCTTTGCCATTTAATTGCACCAAAGAAAGAAGTGTCAGACAATGCGACTCCAGTTCCTTGACAAATCGTTAATGAACTTGCGAACGCTACTCCTGCTTTTCTTCGAGTAATTATATTTGATGGTCTTAAAGTATCTGTGCCTGGCACAGTATCTCTATTGGATAACATATCAGTTACAACCACAAAACCATAATCAGCTCCAATTTCAGCCATTTTAAATCCAGTAAATGAGATAGTGGAGCTATTATCAGTTAATAATGGTGTTCCACCTGCATTAAAGGTGTTTGTTTTTAAAACATATTTAGCAGTATCCCATGGCGTACCATTTTTTGTAACGAAAACTTTTAACTCTAATGAATCTATCGTAAAATCCAATGGTTGTGATCCATAATTCTGAATGGTTACTTCAATGGGTTGGTCGTTGTTGTAGCAAGTATATCTATTGGTGTCAGGCTTAGACATTCTAATTGGGCCTACATCAATATCTGTTAGGTCATAAAGGAATAAATCATCAATCGCCATATTAGTAGCAAATCCGGCACCTTTCCTACCAACAAATCGAATTCGAGCCTGCTTCCCTTTTAGTATGTCAAGATTAACTGTTCTAACTTTCCAAACATCATTGATACTTGACTGAGTCTCTCCTTTAATACTATCTACTGCTTCCCAAGGACCATCTGTAGATGCATAAATGAATAAATCTCCCATATCAAATCCAAATCGGTGGTACCAGTACTTAAGTCTTGGTGCTACTATATTTGTAAAATCAATACAAGTAGACTCTAATATGGCTTCTTCACCCTGAAAACCTTTGCTTCCATCAGTATGAAAATATTTACCAGAATTATTTCCTAAAGTATGATCAAATCTTGGACCTGTCGCTCCTGTAGCAGCACCTGTACCCGATGTTCCATTTTTTATTGTCCAGCTAAATGAATTATTTCCTGTAGATGCTTTCCAACCTTTAATATGATTTCCTGAAGAGTTGTTCCCAGCATTAAAAGTCTCAAATGTTTCTACATAAGGAATGGTGATTGGAACAAGGTGATTTATTGAAAGATTTGAGATATTATCAGTTGTATCAATGTCGGTAGATAAAATCACCTTACCATTGATTGAATATACTCCAGTAGTTGATAGGTCAGCACACTGAGAGAATGTTAGAATAGTTGACTTAAAAGGAGCTAGTGTTAAAGGGAATGTTTGTTGAACAGCTGGGTTAGCATCTACTTTGTATTCTGCCACCACTGAGTAAAGGGTATCTTTACCTACATTCTTAAAACTAAATCGTACTTGATCACAGCTAGTATAGTTGCAATTTCCAGGTGTTGGAGATACGATTTTTGTTAATGCTCCTTGGCCTGGAAATGCGTCTAATATCTCAAAATCATCAATGGCCATATTGTCATTAGCTCCTGCAGAAGTCTTGAATGCTCTGAATCTGATATTTGCATATTGGCCAGCAAATTGTGTTAAACCAATTACTTTTCTTCTCCAAGGCTGGGTTCTTCCGGTTTGTTGTTGACCAATAATAGAGTCAATCAGGACATAATTAGGAAATTGAGTACTCTTTGCGTAGATATAAAGTTTACCCATATGTGAGCCATACATGTGATACCAAAAGCTTAGTACAGGAGTTTGGTTACTTAATAAGTTAACACATGGAGTTTCATAATCTGCAAAATTGTTTACATTGCCCTGAGGGCCATTTATTTGAAGAAATTTATTGTCTGTTGTTGGCGAATGGTCTGCACTTGGACCTGATGTAGTTGAAAAAGAGTTAGACTTAAAATACCAGCTGTATATGTTGTTTCCATTTGGAGTAATCGAAAACCCAGGACCCGCATTTGTGTTTTGGTTCACCGCACTAGAGCTAAAATCTTGTAGATATGGAAAAGGTAAAACAAGATTTGTTACGGTTTGATTTTTAAGAGTATCATTATTTACAGCAACATCTCCAGCAACTTTAGCCCATAGCTTAAACGTATAACTTTTAACAGTAGATAAATCAACTGTAGCAGTAAAGGTATAATTTAGTGAGGCTCCTGCTAATATACTTGCCCCAGGGATAAATTCAGTAACAGGAGTTCCCCCATCTACTGAGTATCCAAAAGTAATGTTTCCAGTAACATTTGCTGCACCAACATTTCGAACCTTGATTGTAACTTGCTCATTAATTAATAGAGCGCAACCATCTGAAGGAGAAATAAGTTCAGAAACGGTTAAGTCTGGAACTTGTGCAGTCGAAACAGTTGAAATTCCGAATACTAAAGCAATAATAGATAGTAATTTTTTCATAGTAAATCTAGATATGTGATTTCTTAAGGCCATAAAAATATTAAAAAAATAAGGAATCATAACTACGATTCCTCACTTTAGACGTTTTTAATATCAAAATGGTTGTATGGATTTAATGAATTCCTTTTTCAGCTAAATATCTTTCTGCATCAAGTGCAGCCATACAGCCTGTTCCTGCTGCTGTTACTGCTTGTCTGTAAATTTTGTCCGCCGCATCACCTGAAGCAAAAACTCCTTCAATATTGGTTTTAGAAGTACCAGGTGTTACTTTTAGGTAACCCACATTGTCCATATCTAACCAACCTTTGAAAATATCTGTGTTTGGTTTATGACCGATGGCCACAAAGAAACCTGTAACTGGAATAGTCTTTTCTTCTCCTTTTATATTGTCATAAACTCTTACACCGTCAACTCCATTGTCACCCAATATTTCTTTGGTTTCATGGTTGAATAATACTTCAATGTTTGGGGTGTTTAAAACCCGATGTTGCATTGCTTTCGAGGCTTTTAACTCATCTTTTCTTACCAACATAGTAACCTTTGAACAAAGTTTCGCTAAGTAGGAAGCTTCTTCTGCAGCAGTATCTCCACCACCAACTATGGCCACTTCTTGACCTTTGTAGAAGAATCCATCACAAACAGCACAAGCGCTAACACCAAAGCCATTTAAACGCTGCTCTGATTCTAAACCTAACCATTTTGCAGAAGCTCCTGTTGATATAATAACAGAATCTGCAGTGATTGTTTTGTTACCATCAATAGTAACTTTGTGAATTGGGCCAGTAAAATCAACTTCAGTTGCCATACCAAATCGAACGTCTGTACCGAATCTTTTTGCTTGCTTTTCGAAATCGATCATCATCTCTGGACCGTTTGCACCATCAGGATATCCTGGAAAATTCTCAACTTCTGTTGTAATTGTTAATTGACCTCCTGGTTGTAACCCTTGATACATCACTGGTTTCATATCTGCACGAGCTGCATATATAGCTGCTGTATATCCCGCAGGTCCTGAACCTATTATTAAACATGTTACGTGCTCTGTTCCGTTATTTGAATTTGTATCTGACATTTCTATTGCTATTGTATAATTTGAAATTTAAAAGAGTCCAAATTTATCAATTTAAATAATATCGAATTTGTTAGAATTTTACATTTATGCTATTTAAATTTGTCCGCTTCTCGGGACGTAGCTTAGTCCGGTTAAAGTGCGCGTCTGGGGGGCGCGAGAGCGGTGGTTCGAATCCACTCGTCCCGACTTAAAAAAGGAAACCTTTAATTAATGGTTTCCTTTTTTTTATAATTGTATAGTTCAAAAACAATCTATTTGATCGAGTCTTTTTTTCGTCATGATACTGGAACGGAGCTTTTCTAAGTTTTAGGGTTAATGGATGCTCAATTGTACCTTTTCTTTTTCCTAAAAAAATAGGCTACTTTTTTCAAGTTTGGCTGATAGGTGTTATTTTATTCGATCTTCTCCAAAATAGGGAATAAAACATTCATGTTAGAATTCAGATTTAAACTCTTTTTTAGACTCGATTGTGCTCAAAAACTACCGTTTGATAAATGGAATGTCCATTGTAAATAAGTTATCCGAATCAAATTGAATTAATTCGAGTTAAATGTTTGTAATACTAATTACAGACTTTATCTTTGAATCATAAGTGAAGGAGTTGAAATGGCGACAGTTCTGTTATCTAATCTTTCTATTGGAGAGTTAGAGAAGTTGAAAAGAGTGTCGAATGCACCTCAAATATAATTATTATAAAGACTTGAATAGAAAGGTAAACATAGAATTGTTTAAATCTAATACAGATGCAGAAGCTGTTAATAGAGGGTTTTATTACCAATACTTACTGACTTTAAAAAAATGGATTGCAAACTTTGTAGATGGAAAGGTTACTGCAACCTATTGTGAGGTAGATGATGACATAAAAGAAGTTGGAAGCGAATTAATCTTTACACAAGTTAAATGCTATTCTAAAAACTTTAGGTTGACCTCACCTGAGGTCAAAAAATCTCTGTTTCATTTTTATATGCTTTACTTGGAAAATAGTGTTAGAAACCTTCCGAGTTTCTTTTTTACTACTAATACATCTTTAGCCCAAAATGAGAAGCTGTTAAAAGCTTGGATAGCGAATCCTGACTTAAACGAAGTTGAGTTATTTAATAAGGTAAAACAATCAATTCAAAAAACATTAATTGAAATAGTTAAGTCTAAAAAGAATAAAAGACTTAGCCATAATAGTATTACTGAAGAAGAAAGGAAAGAAATTAAGGAAACAGCTGATTTAGTTAAAGGAGAAATTGATAGTTCAAAAATTAATGATTTTGTAAGATCAATAAAATGGGAGTTTCTAGACCTTGATCCCACAGCTGCAGTTGATAAGGTTACTGAAGATATCGACAATCTATTATTAAACAGTAAATTTGGTTCAAAACCTCCATATCTAATCAAGAGTGTTTTATTAAGTGAGGTGTTTCGCTGCTCTCAATTACCATTGAAAGAAAAACGTGTTTTGAAAAATGAAAAGATTAATGAAATCTTAAATGAAACAGAAGAAAGGCTCAATTCTCAAATTGATAATAGGTTGATAAATATCTTCAATATAAAGTTTGATGAAATTGAGGGGAGGTTGGACTTAATAGAAGAAAATCAGTTTGGATTAGAAAATAGGGTTCAGAATGTCGAACATAAGATTAGTAGTGCGTTTAATCCTCCAAAAGAATTAACACTAATTCCAAGTATGACAGCTGATTTTGGTCATGGACTTTCTGAAATGATAGAAGTTTTACAAGAAAAGTTGGCAAAAAAGAACCACGTTTCAATTAACGGAGTAGGTGGCTTTGGTAAAACATTTTTAATACAAAGTTATATTAACAAGTATTACGATGATTTTGACCACTTGATTTGGATAGATGCATCATTTAACTTGGATGATTCTATATTGCTCAACAAGCTTTTACTAGAAAACTTAAAAATCAAATTAGATGCTCCAATAACAATAGATAGGGTGCTAAATGAACTCTGTAAGCTACAAGGTAAAAACTTAATAGTTATTGATAATTATGAAAAAGAAAAACGAACACTTCAGAAAGTAGTTTCATTAAGAAATTGGAAAATTTTAATTTCTACAAGACAAATAATATCAGGACTGAACAACTACAAGCTACCTCAAATCGACAACAATATCGCTAAGAAAATTTTCAATGATAATTGTAGTGAAGATAGCAAAAAAGAACAGTTAGAAAAATTCTTGCAATTTGTTAATTACAATCCACTTGTAATAAAACTTTGTGCGAAAACGATCGAAAATAGCTACGATGTTACACTTGAATCTCTTCTCAAATCATTGTTAAATCAAGAACTCGATGATGCTAACTTAGAAATTGAGTTAGACATTTTAGAAGAAAGTGCACCAATTACTTTATTATCCTATCTGAAAGATAAATTTAATCTAAATGGGTTAGAGGTAAATGAACGGCTATATCTTTCATTTTTAGCATTGCTTCCGTCGGAATTTGTTGATATTGATGATCTTGCTATGATTGGAGGCATGGTGTATTATGAAGAAAATTTAAAAACCTACACTAATTGGACTAACTCACTGCATAGTAAAGGTTGGATTGAAAGAGATGGAAGAAAAATTAAACTGCACAAGCTCGTTCAAGAAATTATTATTTATAATGAAAAAGAGCACATAAGCCCATTTATAGGAAATATGTTCCATATAAATTGGTTATTGCGTCGTATTGATGAAAATGCATTGGTTGAACCTGAAAAATCTTTTAGGTATTTAAAATATGCAGAGTCCATTTTAAACTCTGTTAAAGAAAAAGATAGGTATAGCATCTACCAACCTCTTTTGCTGTTAGAATTGGCTCTAATTAATTCATACAATTGGTTAAAAGAGCCTAAAGAGTTACATACTAAATGGTTGTCTTTAGTCGAAAGAGCAGAAAAATATTTAGCTCAAAATGATGGAAACTTAGCTATTATGCATAATAACCTAGGCTTATCTTTCGCTAAGAATGATGACATACATAATGCGGTTAAGTTTTTTAATAAAGCCATTCCTGTTTTAAAGAGATTAAAAGATGACCCTAAACGATTAGCAGTTAATTCACTTAATAATCTAAGTCAAACTTATCTGGTAAGTAAAGACTTTTCAGCTGCAAAGAAAGTTATAGAAGAAACAGAAGACTACATAGTTTCCAATTCTATTAATGACACACAATTTGTAGCTACCTTCTATCATCGTAAATTTTGGTATACAAGTGGAATAAAGAAATACCTTGAAGCATCTAACAATTGCGATCTAGCAATTATTTCTCACTTGAGTATTCCAAAGAATAATAGAAATGATTTATCGTTGGATATATATTTTAATGATATGGCTCGTGTCTTATTAAAATTGAAAGGCTATAAAATAAAAAATGCTAACATAAAAAAAGTTTTAAAAAATTATCGTTCAAAATCTTCCTCTAATTCAGATAAAACGAAGCTAATGTTGGAAGAGATAGTATTTTACTATATGAAGAAATACGAGCAAAACAAATAAGGTTAGAGTTAACCTTTGAAATAATTACTAGCACAAAATATTACATGGATCAATTTTCAGCACCCGAACTTAACAAAATGGAAGAAAGTTATAGAAGGAAAGTTCAATCTCTCATTGAGAATTGTCTTTATTGCCAACCTTATGATGAAGGGGAAGTGGTTTGGATTCATGGAGAGAGAAGAGAATTAGAAGATTTACTTTATGAAGTAGAAGTGCCTGAAAAATACTGGGATAACGTCATAGAGCATTTATGGTGTCCATATTGTGGATTTTCAGATTTTGAATTTGGTGTAGATGTAGGAGTTAAAACCAAATTTGACAAAGAAGTTGATTCTCATATGGATAAAGTGACTGCTTTATACGGTAGTGATGTTAAAAAGTTTGAAGAGTTGCTAGAGTCTTATCCTTTGTTAGCTTACACAGATAAATTTGGTAAGAGAATTAAACGAGAAATCAATGACAAGAAACTGCCAACCATTACAATTGATGGTAATTTCTTTAGGGCTAGGAAAGTTGAAAATTCTGAAGTGTTACTAAGTCCAAAAATGTATAATCCACCAATTGGGAAATCGCAAGAAGGTCGATTTAATCATGCAGGTCAAAGTCATTTATATTTAGCTAATGACAAAGAAACTGCAATACGAGAAGTTGTTTCTGATGAAAAACCTGTACTTGTATGGTATCAACAATTTAATATCTCAGAAAAAATAGAAGATATACTTGACCTCTCTTTTGATTGGAGTTATTTAACCCCTTCAACATCTGCTCTACTTTTATCATTAAAAGTACATGACACAATAGGTAGATCAGATCGAAACAATGAGTATTGGAGACCCGATTATTATCTGACAAGGTATATAATGGACTGTGCAAAATATCATGGTTATAAAGGAATAAAATACAATTCAACCAAAGATTATTTCAATTTTGATCTAGTTCTTTTCTATCCTGAGGCAATAAAAATAGAAGCTTTGGGAAAACCAAGAGTTGAGATTTTTCTCAACAAGAATGAGGAGGAGGAATTAAGAAGAGACCTCTTGGATATATAGAGGTTCAATAATTTCAAACATTTATAATATGTCTTTTTCAATTCGTCAAATGTATTCTGCTTTTAACATCCTTAAATTATTAAGGAAAACAGGGCAATTCCACCAATGGCTTAAAGAAAGCCACCCTAACAAAGATGCTAGCGAGCTATATAAAGGCTATTGGTTTGTAATATACAGTTGTATTAATAATATAATTGATGAAATTGAAACTGATACTGATTTCAACCTAGAAAGTGATTTTCTATTCGATTGTTCTACAGCTCATAATATACCGATAGACATTATTGGAAAGAGTGATGGTAAGTATGAAGATTGTGAAAAACTAAGGGTTTTAAAGAGCATAAAGCCCTTGGTAAAGGCAATCTTTAAAGCTGAAACTTTTGACGCCTTGGAACGAAAATTATTAGCTTTTGAGGAACAAGTTTCTGAACCGTTCTTTTCACTATTTAATGAACATCTTTTCACCACAGAGCAATGGAAACATAGTAAAGAAAAGGCATTGCAATTCCTCCAAATTGACTACCTCCATACTTTTTTAAATCAGTTTGGAGGTATTGGTCCTTATGCCAATTCTACCAACTGCATAACAACGAAAGTGGTTAGACGTAAGCAATATCTGACGTTCTTAGAAGGTTATGCTTTTACTATTCAATTTTTATGGACTCAAACTATTGGTCAAGAAAAAGTAAATAAGACAGCATTAAAGAGTATCCATTTAGTCGATTCTTGGGCGGACTATAAATACAAAAAAGAGCGAAAAACACTCAGCGACATATTTAGTAATAATAAATTTGAACTAACGGAACAAAGCAGTTTGGAAAGTTATTTCTATTGGATAAAAGATGAAATTACAGATCCTTTAGGCGAGGAGTATGGGATTCTTCCTTATAGAACAGAAGATTATATTTTCTTTAACAAAGAAAAATATAACAAAGGGAAGGTTTTTTCAAGCTTATTGAAGCCAATGACAAAAGGTCAGATAGTAAAAAAACTGAGTTGGAATGAGAAAATTAGCGAGACACTTTATTGGTTTAATTTAAGAGTTGATAACAGAGGAGAAGGTTCAAGATATGAACCGTCTACTTCTTTTCTTATTGCTCTATCAGGTACAGTGGCGTTGCACGACCCCGACAAAAGTGAATTTGCAAAAGTTATTGTCGTTCGATTCATTCATCCATTAAAAAATAAAGAAGGTCAACATGATTTTAGTTATGGAGTTGTTGAAGATACAAAGTCTGTAACTCTTCACTATCACAGTGAATGGAATCTTTTTCAAAATGCTTGTTCAGATTACAAAGCCAACGAATACGTTTACATTGAAAAGCAGATTTCTAAATATGAAAAAGCAGATAGGTTAGATGTTAGAGAGTTAGTCATTCCTTTGGAAGAATTTAAAAAATATACAGAGGATTATGTTTTGGTAAGAAAGGATTATGATCGCAAGAAAGAAGATGATCTAATTAATGTTGTTTTGCCTGATGCTAGGGCTTACCTCTTAGAGTTGTTTGCCTATTACGTTTTTACTAAATCAACCGATTATAAAGGGTTTAACATCAATTTAAATGCGGACAGTAGAAATGGTAAAGGGGAAAAAGATATTGTTTTAGAGAATGCAGATGAAGTAATACTGATTGAATGCAAAGTAACGCTTGATAACAGTGATCTTTCTCAATTGATAACTGACTTGAAAAGTAAATTGAAGACTTACACACAAGGAAAGAAATCTATTCAGTTGTGGGGTTGGAATAAAATTTCTAAAAAGAGCCAACAGTTTTTGGATGCAGCTGTAAAAGAAAACACGGAATTGAGTTATGTAATTGTTAGCGACACTAATTCTTCTCCCTTATTACATGGCGTGAGTCTGAGGCAAATAAAAGATGCGATGAAGTACACAGAAAAGGAGCATTTCAATTGGGAAAGTTTTGAAATTGATGGGTTGATAGAATGAGAGATAGAAAATTGGAAGATGATTTAGCCACCATTCGCTTTGATGTTTTTAAAACAGCAGCAGACAGAAAACTTTGGTCAAAACATTTAGAGTATGCTCAACGAAGAATCGATATTTCTGAGGAGGAAAGAGTTAGCTTAATTGAAAGCTTACAATTTTTAGAAAAAGAACTAGGTGCTTCTTTTTTCAAAAACACAAGAGGTTCGAATCCTATTGAGCAAAGAATTACAGGCTTCAAAGAAGAAATAATTGAATTCGCAAATAAGCTAAAAAGGATTAAAGATAGTGGCAGCAATTTATCATACCTAATCAAGGAAAAATTAATTCCCAATAAGGCTTGTTGGAGAGAAGGGAGACATTTTTTTGATATATCAAGTTATTTCATTGAAGCAGGTTTCAATGTAAACTTCTTGGAAGAGAGACCTCCTTTTAGAATGCCTGATTTAGAAATTATAAACCCAATAAATGATGATTCATTTTATGTTGAGGTCACAACAATGAATGAGGATATGAAGAGATTAAATAAACGCATGATTCAAAATTTCCTTTGGCGTAACTGTTTTGATGTGCCTCCTAGAATTCCTTATTCCTGTAAAGTTATAAAGGATATAAGTGATAATGATTTATTAGAGTTGCAAGGGGTTATTATCGACTTGAAAAGGGAAGCTATTGAAAAGGAGAGTTTAGTAAAGTTCTCAGATGGGAATATTCAGATTGCTATGACGAATCAGTCTAATATAAAAGAATTAGAATTATGGGCTAAAGATAATAATGACAACAAATTAGAGATAACAGGTTTGTCATTTCAATATATCGATACTCATAGAATAGCAAATAATAAAATTAAAAGAAAAGCAGATCAGATTCCATCTGATAAGAATGGTATGCTTTATATTCATGTTGAACCACTTTACCTCATGACCTCTAATCCAATAGAAATAATTGAATCGTTTCAACAAAGGATGAAAGGTTTGAAAAACCTATTAGGAATTACACTGTACACCTCTCTTGGAAATAAGGTAAAAGATATTTTCGCAAAGGAAGAGGGCAACTTTTATAGTAATAAAATGATGAATGAAAGACTATCGAGAGAATTACTGTTTATTTATAATAATGATTGCAAAACTGTCCTTGCACAGGGCACAATTGATAAGATCTATAAGTCTTTTAATTAATGAATAAGAAAAAATCAATATCATCTGAAATAGATCAGGTTTTTGCCAAATTAATTGAGGAGGAATTCAACCCTTGTACTTGTCAAATTTTTAAGCATTCTGACAAGGGAAAGATGCTCCCTTATGGATCAGGAGTTTTTGTTCAAATAAGTTGTCGGTTTTTTCTGTTTACGGCATCTCATGTTATAGAAGGGATGTTAGATACGAATCAGCTTTATTTTCGTATTCGCTCGGGATTTGTTTCTATTGTTGGAGAAGTACAAGAAACAGACCTTACTGTTGATAGTACAATAGATTTAGCTTATGTATTATTGGATGAAAGAATTGTAAAGGAACTTAAGCAAGGGTATAAATTCATACCTCTTTCGAAGCTTAGAGTTCACAATAAACTTTTAGATGCAAGTCAATATTGTGTAATCGGTTTTCCTGAAAAAAATAAAAAATTAGAAGAAGATAAACTTAAAACGGGAACATCATCTTACTTTGTCCGACCAAGTAAAGAGAAGGTTTACGAGTATTATGGATTCAATAAGGACTCTTGTTACATTTTCGACTTTATGGGGAAAGGAACCGACATTAGAACAGGTTATGCTCATAAAATAAACACTGATGTGCATGGAATTAGTGGTTGTGGGTTATGGTTAGTTATTTTGGACGAAATCGATGGTAAGTATATCGCAGATTTTCGACTGATAGGAATAATGACTGAGTTTAGAAAAGGAAAGTATCATTGTTTGATTGGCAATAAATTGGAGCTTTTGTTAGGCCAACTCAAGAGTGAAGGATTTATTCAAGTTCGAGAAAAGAAAATGTATTATAAGGTTACAAGATTGGATTAGTATAATACGAAACCACATCTGCTATTACAATATAAAAGTGCAACTCAAAAGTTTCCTATAACAAGTCTCTCTTATTTTTTAAGTTATTTTGTTGTGAATTAAGTTACTCATTAAAGTATTTATTCGACACCAAGCCTTTTTTAAAAACCGTTCAAATCTTTCTCTCCCACCCCGCATAACATTAAAAAGAAAAGATAGCTAGGGCTACCTTTTTTTTGTTTCTTTGATGTCTCATTTTAATTTATGAATCGACTACAACAAAAAGACTTAGTAGAGAAAGGAGAGAAACTGCCAGTAATGGAGTATTTCTATACCATTCAAGGTGAAGGTTACCAATCTGGTAAAGCGGCTTATTTTGTCCGTTTGGGTGGATGTACCGTTGGATGCCATTGGTGTGATGTAAAAGATAGCTGGGAAGCTACAGATCATCCGCTGATGGATGTTGCGGAAATCGGCAATCTTACTTTAGAAGGAAAGTCTGATTTAGTGGTGATTACTGGTGGAGAGCCGGTAACTTACAATTTAAATCCATTAACAAAACAGCTCAAATCCTTGAACAAGTATTTGGCTATGGAGACTTCTGGGGCTTTTCCATTGACTGGCCAATGGGACTGGATTTGTCTTTCCCCAAAGAAAAATAAGCCACCACAAGAGGAGTTTTACCAATTGGCACACGAATTGAAAGTAATCATTTTTAATAAAGATGATTTCAAATGGGCAGAGCAACATCGAGCTAAAGTGAATTCGGATTGTAAATTGTACTTGCAAGTGGAATGGAGTAAATCCGATAGTATGATGCCCTTAATTGTAGAGTATGTTAAGAATAATCCAGAGTGGGCTATTTCAGTGCAATCCCATAAATACATTGACGTTCCTTAAATAAAATATATATGAAGCTTCAAAAAATTAGTTTTCTATTTGTGTGTCTAATTATGGTTTCTTGCCAAGTAATTAACGCTCAAAGTTCAGCATACTCCAATACAGATAAGAAAGCCATTAAGCTTTTTGAGGAGGCGAAAGCATTTTATCAAAATTATCAGTTGCCAGAGGCCATAGAAAAGTTGAATGAGGCCATTGAAAGAGAACCAAATTTTGTAGAAGCCTATACTTTAAAAGGGTATGTTTTTATTGATAGTAAAAACAATGAGGAGGCTTTAAAAAGTTTCAAGAACGCAGTTCGAATTAATCCAAGTTTTGCTGCAAGCACGCTATACTTTGTGGGGCAATTAGAATTAGAAAATGGGGAATATGTAGAAGCAGAAAAATATTTTCAGCAGTTTCTGAAAGCGCCGGTTGCCGATCCAAAAATGCGAAATGATGCATTTGCTAAAATTGACGGATTAAATTTCGCCATGGAAGCCATAAAGAATCCAGTCCCTTTTAATCCAATTAATTTGGGTGAAGGAGTGAATTCCAAGTATCCAGAATATTTTCCAAGCTTAACTGTCGATGGTGCTACAATGTTATTTACAAGGCAGTTGCCAGCTCCTAGTTCACCTGTAAAGTACAATGAAGATTTTTACATCAGTGAGTCGGTTAATGGGAAATGGATGACAGCAAAAACGCTTGGAAGTCCAATTAATACCGAAAATAATGAGGGTGCTCCTTCATTATCTGCTGATGGGCAATTGCTAATTTTTACTGCTTGTGAGTTGTATGGCGAATATGGTGGTGGCCGAAAAGGATTGGGCAGTTGTGATTTATTTTTTAGTCAACGTGTGGGGAACAGTTGGAACAAGCCAATGAATTTAGGAACCGACATCAATTCTAAAACTTGGGAAACACAACCATCGTTTAGTGCAGATGGCAAAACGCTGTATTATATCAGACGAGTAAAGGAAAAGAACGGCAATACGCACAGTGATATATTTTTATCTGAATTGGATGATGAAGGGTACTGGAAAAAGCCAACGCGACTTCCTGATTATATCAATACGCAGAAGAACGAAGAATCAGTTTTTATTCATCCTGATGGACAAACACTATATTTTGCTTCAAATGGCCATCCAGGTATGGGTGGATTGGATATCTACATTACTCGTAGAACTGAAAATGGAGAGTGGGGATTACCTGTTAATATTGGCTATCCGATAAATACGTTTAAAAATGAAAATTCGATTCTTATTTCTCCTGATGGAAAGAAGGCTTATTTTGCTTCAGATCGAGAAGGTGGTTTTGGAGGGTTGGATTTGTATGAATTTGAATTGCCTAAAAATATTCAGCCGCAAGCGGTTTCCTACTTAGCTGGAAAAGTAATTGATGCAGAAACTAGACAGCCATTAGGAAGTAAATTTGAGTTATATAACCTAGAAAATGAGGCATTGGTAGTTTCTTCACTTTCAGATGCAGAGAATGGTAAGTTTTTAGTTGCCTTGCCTTTATCTAGGAATTATGCATTGAATGTTTCAAAGCCTGGCTATTTATTTCACTCTGAAAATTTCACTTTAAAGGAGAATAAAGATGACAAGCCATACACTAAGAATATTGAATTGAAGCGAATCAAAGTTGGCGAAAAAGTTGTTTTGAAGAACATCTTCTATGCTACTGGTAAGTTTAACCTTTTGGGAGAGTCCAAATCTGAATTGAAGAAACTAGTTGAGTTTTTGGAAAAAAACAGCGCTATAAAAATCGAGATTGGTGGACATACAGATAATGTTGGCTCTGTTGCGTTGAATCAAGAATTGTCTAATAATCGAGCGAAAGAAGTTTATCAGTATTTGATAGACAATGGAATTGCGGCAGCAAGATTGAGTTATAAAGGGTTTGGTGCCAACGAGCCAGTTGCTTCAAACGACACAGAAGAAGGCCGATCGCAAAACAGAAGAACTGAATTTAAGGTGATTGCAATCAATTAAAAGTTTGCAATAATATCATCCTTGATGACAAAAGAACCTGGAAAAGCGTCCATCATTTCGTCATGAAATCTTATTACCTCAATCCTGTTTTCAAAATCACCAACTCTAATTTTGAAGTTAGGCTGTTGATAGATTAGATAGGTTGGAACGTCAGGGTATATCTTTAGAAAATTACTTTGTGCATTAATGGCTTCAATGCGCGCTAATCCTGAATGTATTTGTACTCTGTAACCGATATCCTTTTTGGTGTTGTTGTATTTTTGAACCAATACCCCAATGTTAACATCTTCGTGAATTTCAATTTTTCCAGAATCAACTGCAATAGGACTAGGTTTTTTTGATAGGTTGACAGCAGTGGAAGATTCTAACTTCAGTTGCGACGGAGCTTGATTAGTGTTGATTTGAGCATTTAAACTCATTACAGTAAAAACCGTACTTAATAAGAGACCTATCTTTTTCATATCTAAATTTTGTGCAAACCTATAAAATTCATGCCAAAGAAATAGATTTTACTTGAAATTCTATGTTGATTCTATACTTGTAGTAACTAAAATATTGTAAATTTTGCAAGAATTAACAGTTATTTAGAATCATTATAAATTAAGACTCCATCTGGTAATTTCACCACAAATAGTAAGGTAAAAGCGATGTTTCTTATAAATTTGCGCCACGTAACAGCATATAATATTCATTTATTTCTGCGACACAAACGTAATACTTTAAATATGAACGCATTTCCACAAAGGTCTATCAAAAACACGTTGTACGGTTTGTTATTTGCAGTGTTGACCCTTTCTGCAACTATTTCTAAGGCTCAAGATGGTGAAAAACTTTTCAAATCTTATTGTGCTTCTTGTCACTACGCTAGCGGCGAACAGCTGGTTGGTCCTGGATTGAAGGGGGTTACTGAGAAATATGAGATGTCTTGGATACTTAAATGGGTTAAGAATTCTCAAGAATTAATCAAATCAGGTGATGCGCAAGCCATCGCTGTTTATGAGAAATTCAATAAGGTTATAATGCCAAATCAGCCTGTTACAGACGATGAAATTCAAGCAATATTTACATACGTGAATGAAAGTGCTGCTGCGGCCGCTGCTGCACCAGCGGCTGGTGTTGCAGGTGTTTCTGCAGATGGAGTAGCTGCTGCGCCGGCTGAGACAACAAGCCCGTATTTGATTTTTATCGGTGCTATTGTTGTGCTTCTAATAGTTATTGGAATCTTAAGAAAAGTAAATTATTCTTTAGCAACCGTCGTTGATAAGGATACAGCAGGTGATGAAAAAGATATGTGGTCTGCCTTGTTAGACTGGGGTGCTAAGAATAGAAAGTTTGTTGTATTGTTGGTATTAGGTCTTATTGTGTTGGTAGCTAAGGCCGGATGGGATGCTGCATTAAATGTTGGAGTTTACACCAATTATCAGCCAGAGCAGCCAATTAAGTTCTCTCACATGGTTCACGCAGGTCAGAATAAGATTGATTGTAACTATTGTCATAGTGGGGCTAGAAATAGTAAGTCTGCAGGGATACCTTCTGCAAATTTATGTATGAATTGCCATACCTATATTAATAAAGGGGCGCAATACGGAACAGAAGAAATTGCAAAAATTTACAAAGCATTGGATTTTGATCCAGTAACTAAAACATACGGTGAAAATACCTCTCCTATCAAATGGATAAAGGTTCACAATTTACCTGATCACGTTTATTTCAATCACTCACAACACGTAACTGTAGGTCAAATCGCATGTCAAAAATGTCATGGGCCTGTTGCTGAAGAGTATACTGTGGCTAAGCAGTTTGCTCCATTAACAATGGGGTGGTGTATTACTTGCCACAAAGAGACGAAAGTACAGACTGAAGGTAATGGGTATTATGATGAAATTCATAAGCGTTTGCCTGAGGATTTAAAAGCAAAATATTTAGAGAACGGTGTTATAAATGTGGATGAGCTTGGCGGTATTGAATGTGCCAAGTGTCACTACTAAAATAAGATTAACGATTCCACAAAGTTTCAATTGATATCTATGGATAAGACTAAAAAATATTGGAAAGGAACTGAAGAGTTGAACAACTCTGCAGATTTTTCAACAGCTAAAAACAACGAGTTTCAAGAGTATTTGCCGACTGAGGAGTTTTTAGGTGATAAAGAAACTTTAGAAAACTCTTCTACATCTAGAAGAGATTTCTTGAAATATTTAGGATTTGGTGTTACAGCTGCATCTTTAGCAGCTTGTGAAACTCCAGTAAACTACGCATTGCCATATGTAGTGAAGCCGGATAGTATAACTCCAGGTATTGCAAACTGGTATGCTTCTACTTTCTCAGATGGGAATGATTACGCGAGTATCTTGGTTAAAACAAGAGAGGGGCGTCCTATTAAAATCGAAGGGAATAAGCTTTCAGAAGTAACTAAAGGAGGAGTTAACGCACGTGTTAATTCATCTGTGCTTTCATTGTATGATAGTACAAGAATTAAGAACCCAATGATTGACGGGGAGAAAATTTCTTGGAGTTCTTTTGATAGTACGTTGAAGAATTCATTGAAGGGCATTGAAGGAAAAGCTGGTCAAGTCAGAATTTTGACTAACACTCTTTTAAGTCCTTCTACTAAATATTTGATTGAAGAATTTAAAGCTAAGTTTCCTGCTACCACTATTGAGCACATTACTTATGATGCAGTTTCATTAAGTGGAATGACGGAAGCGAATGGTTTAGCTTTCGGTAAGAATGTAATTCCTACGTATCATTTTGATAAAGCAAAAGTGATCGTTTCAGTTGGAGCTGATTTCTTAGGAAACTGGATCTCTCCAATACAAATTGCAAAAGAATATGCAATAAATAGAAAGCCAGAGAATGCTTGGATGTCTAAGCATTTCCAATTTGAGTCTAGTTTCTCAATGACTGGTACGAATGCTGATTATAGAACACCAATCAAACCATCTGAGCATGGGAAAGTGTTGGTTTCATTATACAACCAAATTGCAGCTAAATTAGGTGGAAACTCTTTGGGATCATCAACTACATCAGCTGACGAAAATGTGGCAATGGCTGCATCTGCGCTTGTTGCCGCAAAAGGAAATTCTTTAGTTATTTCTGGTTCTAATAACGTGAACGATCAATTAATCGCAAATGGGATTAACAACCTTTTAGGAAACTACGGGAATACTTTAGATTTAGACAATCCATCATTTTACAGACAAGGAGATGATGCTGCTGTAGTTAAATTGGCGAAAGATTTAAATTCTGGTTCAGTTGATGCGATCTTTATAGCAGGAGTAGATCCTGTATATTCAATGCCTGCAGCATTAAACTTTGCAGAAGGATTAGCAAAAGTTAAAATTAGAGTATCATTTGCTACTCGTCCAGATGCCACTTCAGAAGCATGTAATTTTGTAGCTCCTGATAACCATTACCTAGAATCATGGAATGACCATAATCCTGTTTATGGACATTATTCAATATCTCAGCCTGTTATTTCAAAATTATTCGACACCAGACAAATGCAAGACTCATTATTGAGTTGGATGGGTGAAGAAGGTGATTTTTATGGTTACATGAGAAAAACTTGGGAAGCGAAAGCATATCCACAACAAGTAATTAGCTTAAACTTTAATGACTTCTGGAACACTGTAGTTAGCGATGGTGTATTTAAGCACGATCTAAACCCTTCAACTGCAACTGCATTTGTAGGAGATTTAAATGCTGCTGCTTCTGCTATTTCAAAAGTTAGTAAGGCGGATTGGGAAATAGAATTTTATGAAAAAGTTGGGATCGGTTTTGGAGCAAATGCTCATAACCCTTGGTTGCAAGAGTTGCCAGATCCAGTTTCTAAAATTACTTGGGACAACTACATTACGATGAATCCATCTGATGCACGCGAATTAGGTTATGCAACTGCATACGGCGAGCAGAAAGATGCCAATGTAGCAAACATTACAATTAATGGAGTAACCTTCGAAGGAGTGCCAGTGGTTTCACAGCCAGGGCAAGCCAGAGGAACTTTAGGGGTAGCTGTTGGATACGGAAGAACAATTGGAAAAGAAAATCAAATCGTTGGTTTTAATGCATATCCTGCAATTGGCTTAATGGCTGGAACAATGGCTAACTATTCTACTGACGTATCATTTGAAATGGCAGCTGGAAGTCATCAAATTGCTACAACCCAGACTCACCAAACGATTATGGGTCGAGATTCGATAGTTAGAGAAACAACTTTCGGAGCCTTTAAAAATGGAGAGAAAGACGATTACAATCCTGCTCATATGTTAGCCACTCATGATGGACCAATTAAAACAACAGATGCATCGCTTTGGGCGAAACATCCAGTTGAAGATGTTGGACACCGATGGGGAATGACAATTGACATGAATTCATGTATTGGATGTGGATCATGTGTGACTTCTTGTAACTCTGAAAACAACGTACCAGTTGTAGGTAAAGACGAAGTAAGAAGATCTAGAGAGATGCATTGGATGCGAATTGACAGATACTTTAGTAGTGAAGAAGAGCAGAAATCAGAAGATGATAGAAGTTATGGTTTGATGGAAATTGCTGAGGACAATCCTAAAGTTGTTCACCAACCGATGATGTGTCAGCACTGTAACCATGCTCCTTGTGAGACTGTTTGTCCTGTAGTTGCTACAACACATAGTAACGAAGGATTGAATCAAATGACTTATAACAGATGTATTGGTACTAGATACTGTGCAAACAACTGTCCTTATAAAGTGCGTCGTTTTAACTGGTTTAATTACATGGGTAACAGTGATTTTGCCAATATTAATCCATCACAAGATGACTTAGGTCGTATGGTGCTGAATCCTGATGTTACAGTGAGAGCAAGAGGGGTTATGGAGAAATGTAGCATGTGTGTTCAACGAATTCAAGAAGGAAAATTAACTGCTAAAAAAGACAGTAGAAAAGTAATGGATGGAGAAATTCAGACTGCTTGTGCATCTGCTTGTCCTACAGACGCGATTACTTTTGGAGATTTAAATGATCAAGGAACGTTGGTTAGAAAAATCGCAGATAGTGACCGTTCATATAGAGTAATCGAAGAAGTTGGTACAGAACCTAACATTTACTACCAAGTAAAAGTTAGAAATATAGAAGTAGAAGCATAATTTATAGTAATTAGCAAAATAGTAATATAATGCATCAGGAATCAGCAATAAGAGAACCACTTATATTAGGAGAGAAATCCTATAGCGATATTACAAATGATGTGCTTAGACCAATTGTTGGTAAGGCAGATCGTTCGTGGTACATTGTTTTTGGACTAGCTTCAGTTATGGCCCTTTGGGGAATCGGTTGTATCCTATATTTGTTAGGAACAGGTATCGGTACTTGGGGGTTGAATAAAACTGTAGGTTGGGCTTGGGACATTACCAACTTTGTATGGTGGGTAGGTATCGGTCACGCAGGAACTTTGATTTCTGCAGTATTATTATTGTTCCGTCAGAAGTGGAGAATGGCAATTAACCGTTCAGCTGAAGCAATGACGATTTTTGCAGTAATGATGGCCGCAGTTTGGCCTGGTATCCACATGGGTAGAATTTGGTTGGCTTATTTCGTTTTTCCTTTGCCAAACCAATTTGGTTCACTTTGGGTAAACTTTAACTCTCCTTTGCTTTGGGACGTTTTCGCGATTAGTACTTATTTCTCTGTATCATTAGTATTCTGGTACATTGGATTAATTCCTGATTTTGCTACTATTCGTGATAAAGTAACTCAAGTGGTTCCTAAAAAAGTATACGGATTATTAGCATTTGGATGGACTGGTAACGCAAAAGCTTGGAATAGATTTGAAGAGGTTTCTTTGGTATTGGCTGGTTTGGCTACACCTTTAGTATTCTCAGTTCACTCTATTGTATCAATGGACTTTGCTACTTCAGTAATTCCAGGTTGGCATACTACAATATTTCCTCCATATTTTGTGGCAGGTGCTGTATTCTCAGGATTTGCGATGGTAAACACCTTGTTGATTATCATGAGAAAAGTATTGAACCTAGAAAGCTACATTCATGTAAAGCACATTGAGTATATGAACATTGTAATTATTGTTACTGGTTCTATCGTAGGTGTAGCATATTTAACTGAATTATTTGTTTCTTGGTATTCAGGTGTAGAGTATGAATCCTACGCCTTTATCAACAGAGCAACCGGACCTTATTGGTGGGCATATTGGTCAATGATGACCTGTAATGTGCTTTCTCCACAAGTATTCTGGTTTAAAAAATTGAGAACAAACATCACCTTTACATTCTTCATGTCTATTATCGTAAACATCGGTATGTGGTTTGAGCGTTTTGTAATTATTGTGACTTCATTGCACAGAGATTATTTGCCGTCAAGTTGGACGATGTTCCACCCTACATTTATCGATATAGGATGTTTCATCGGAACCATTGGAATTTTCTTCGTATTATTCTTATTGTTTGCAAGATTCTTCCCAGTATTGGCATTGAATGAATTGAAATCAATTTTAAAATCATCAGGAGAGGCTTACAAAAAGCAAACTCTAGAGCATTAATAATATATAATTAAAGAAAATGGCTGATAAAGTTATATACGCAACTTATGATGATGAGCAAGTTCTTTTAAGAGGAGCTAAAGACTTAGTATCAAAAGGAATTTACATTAGAGATGTTTACTCTCCATTTCCAATTCACGGGCTAGATCCGATTATTGGAGTGAAGCAAACTAGAATTGCAATGGCAGCCTTTATTTATGGTTGTATTGGATTGTCATTGGCCGTTTTCGGAATGTGGTATTTCATGATTCAAGATTGGCCAATGAATATTGGTGGTAAGCCAAACTTTACATTAATTGATAACTTACCGGCATTTATTCCAATTTCATTTGAGTTTACCGTTTTATTAGCGGCTCATGGAATGGCATTGACTTACTTCTTAAGAAACTGGACATTACCTGGTGTAAAGGCTAGAAACCCATATCCAGAAACTACAGATGATAAGTTTGTAATGGAATTACATTTGCACGACAATCACGACCAATCAGAAACTGAATTGGAAGAAATGTTATTGGCAACAGGAACAACAAGAATAGAAGCTAGATAAGAAAATTTACGAGGCATAGACATGAAAAATAATAGAATCATAACAAAGGTATTACTTACAGGAGCGCTAGCATCTGTTGTTTTATCATCTTGTGGAGACCCAAATAGCCCAGGGATTGAATACATGCCAGATATGTATCGTTCACCGGCCATTGAAACATATGTAGATTATGAATACCCAGATTCTATGTCTGCGCGAATGCCAGTAGAGAATACCATACCAAGAGGGTATAAACCATACCCATTCGCGAATACGCTAGAAGGTTATGAAGAAGCAGGACAGAAATTGGCTATTCCTTTTAAAGTAACTGATGAAATGTTAGCAAAAGGTGGAGCTTTATATGCTTCTTTCTGCCAGCATTGTCACGGACCGAAAGGGCAAGGTGGTGGCTCAATAAATCATCCTGCTTATAGTGCTGTTCCATCATACACTGATGAAAACAAAACAAGAAGAGGTGGTCGTTCGATGTCTGAGCTTGCTCCAGGTCATATTTACCATACCATCATGTATGGTTTGAATGCCATGGGACCACACGCTCCCCAATTGAATGAAGAGGAAAGATGGTTGATCATTGCATATGTTCAGAAGTTACAAGGGAAAAGTCCTGATGCAGCTAATGTAACTGCAGTGGATAGCACAAACAATGAATCTAATGAAACAGCGGTAAAAACTGCTGAGTAATATAAGAAAGTTAAAAAACAGCTAATATGGACTTCATATTTACAAATAAATCAAAAATCACCTTTGCAATCTTGATGGCAATAGGTTTGATCGCCCTTATCATGGGGATGCCTCATGATGCTGAAAGTAATACTCGATTCTGGGCTAATATTTTAGTGAATGGATTTTTCTTTTTTGGAATCTCACTAGGAACATTGTTTTTCTTAGCATTGCAATATGCTACTGAAGCTTCTTATTTAACCGTATTGAAAAGAGTTTTCGAGGGTATTACACAATACATGTGGGTAGGAGCAATTACATTAATTATATTCTTTTTTGCTTGTTCAATGCATTGGAACCACATCTATCACTGGATGGATCCCGCTGCTACTCATGAATTCGTTATGGAAAGTACAATGGATTCAGGTCATCCTGAGTTTACCAATGAATTGGTAGAAGGAGCTGTGGAAAATCATCATTATGATGAATTAATCGCAGGCAAAACTGCTTATTTAAATCAAGGATTTTTCTGGTTGAGAACCATCGCTTATTTATCAGTTTGGTTGTTCTTTGTGAACTTGTTTAGAAAAAGATCTTTAAGAGAAGATCAAGAAGGTGGAACTAAGATTCACTTTCGGAACATGGTACTAAGTGCTATATTTCTTGTTTTCTTTGCTTATACTTCATCTACGGCCTCTTGGGATTGGTTAATGTCAATCGACGTGCACTGGTTTAGTACCTTGTTTGGATGGTACGTATTCTCTGGAATTTGGGTGAGTGCGATGATTACAATTGTATTGTTAACCCTTTACTTAAAATCTAAAGGTTATTTAGAGGTAGTGAATAAGTCACACATGCATGACATTACAAAATGGATGTTTGCCATTAGCTTTTTGTGGAGTTATTTATGGTTCTCTCAATTTATGTTGATTTGGTATTCAAATATTCCTGAAGAAGTAACTTATTATATGACAAGAATAGAACATTACAAGGGATTGTTCTTCGGAGTTTTTGCTGTTAACTTTATCATGCCAATGGTAATTTTGATGTCTAGAGATTCAAAAAGAAGTATTGGATATGCACTTGTTGTTGGGATAATCATCTTTATAGGACATTGGTTAGATGTGTTCTTAATGGTTATGCCTGGCACAGTTGGTAGCCACTGGCACTTTGGTTTCTTAGAGATTGGTACTTTTTTAGGATTCTTAGGATTGTTCTTATTCACAGTGTTTAGATCGTTAGCTAAAGCACCGCTTGTTGTTAAGAATCACCCTTTCCTTGAAGAAAGTAAACATTTACACATTTAAAAATAAACACTAAAAGGTTTTTGCAATGCTAGATTTGCTAATTATTGTATCGGTTGTATTGGGTATTATTGCTCTTGCTCAATTAATTAAAGTATTGGAACTTGCTGGAAAAGCAAAAGGGGAAAATTCTTGGGATGTTACCGATAAGGATAACAGAACTCAAGCGAGATTAATGCCCGTTTTCTTGGTAGTATATTTCCTTTTCATCATCTATCAAATGTTAGCTTGGGGTAAGTATATTTTACCTGTATCGGCTTCTCACCATGGGGAAACGATTGATAACTTAATGATGACTTCTTGGATCATTATATTCCCAGTGTTTATTTTGACCCATATTTTGTTGTTCTATTTTGCTTGGAAATATTCCTATGATAAGAATAGAAGAGCAGAGTTTTTTCCGCACAGTAATAAATTGGAATTATTATGGACCATCGTTCCAACAGTTGTTTTATCTATATTGATTCTTTACGGTTTGAATACTTGGAATAATATAACAACACCTGTTGCAGATGAAGATAATCCAGTATTAATTGAAGTATATGGGTATCAATTTGGATGGATTGCCAGATATGCTGGAGATGATAGAGCATTAGGAAATGCTAATGTTAGAAATATCGAAGGGGTTAATGCTCTTGGTATGGACTCGACTGATGCAAATGGATGGGATGATAAAATTGTAAGAGGTGAATTTCACTTACCAGTTGATCGACCAGTTCAGTTTATTTTTAGAGCACAAGATGTTATTCACAGTGCTTACATGCCTCACTTTAGAGCGCAAATGAACTGTGTTCCAGGTATGACTACTCGATTTAACTTCATCCCTACGATTACCACCAAAGAGATGAAAGGAATAACTCAGAATGAGGATTTCAACTATATTCTTCTTTGTAATAAAATTTGTGGTGCAGCTCACTACAACATGCAGATGGATATCATTGTTGAAAGCGCAGAAGATTTTGAGATTTGGTTAGCTGAACAAAAAGAATTTTTACCAATGGATGGTAAAGCAAAGGCTTCTGAGAAGGCAACTGAAGAAGTTGTGGAAGAAGTGTTAGATGAAACGGCTACTTCATCAATTAATTAATTTAGTAAATCAGTAAGACTTAAAATAATTTCCATGTCTACACATTCACATCACCACGATAACGACTTTTTGTTCAAGTACATATTTAGTACTGATCACAAAATGATTGCGAAGCAATTCTTACTTACTGGAACTGTAATGGGTTTCATCGGTATGATGATGTCTTTATTTTTTAGAATTCAATTGGGTTGGCCTGGCGAAAGTGTTCCATTGTTGGAAACATTTTTAGGCGATTGGGCTCCAGGTGGAGTTTTGTCTCCTGATAAGTATTTGGCTTTAGTGACTATCCACGGTACCATTATGGTGTTTTTCTTGTTAACTGCAGGATTGAGTGGAACCTTTAGTAACCTATTAATTCCACTTCAAATTGGTGCTAGAGATATGGCCTCAGGCTTTATGAACATGTTATCTTACTGGTTCTTCTTCTTGTCTAGTATTATCATGGTCGCTTCTCTTTTTGTTGAAGGTGGACCTGCATCTGGTGGTTGGACAATTTATCCTCCATTAAGTGCATTACCTGAAGCTATTCCTGGTTCTGGAATGGGGATGACACTTTGGATTGCATCTATGGCAGTGTTTATTGTTTCTTCATTATTAGGTTCATTAAACTACATTGTTACTATCCTTAATTTAAGAACTAAAGGAATGTCAATGACTAGATTGCCATTGACGATTTGGGCATTCTTTGTGACAGCAATTCTAGGAGTACTTTCTTTCCCAGTTCTTTTTGGAGCAGTTTTACTTTTATTATTTGACCGTTCTTTTGGTACCAGTTTCTATTTATCTGATATTTTTATTGCAGGTAAAGCACTAGAAGTTGAAGGCGGTAGTCCAATATTATTCGAACACTTATTCTGGTTTTTAGGTCACCCTGAGGTTTATATTATCCTTTTACCTGCATTAGGTATTACTTCTGAAGTGGTAGCTACTAACTCAAGAAAACCAATTTTTGGATATAGAGCAATGATTGGATCTATTCTAGCAATTGGATTTATTTCGGTATTAGTATGGGGACACCACATGTTTGTTACGGGTATGAGTCCTTTCTTAGGGGCTGTATTTACATTTACTACACTATTGGTAGCAATTCCATCTGCGGTTAAAGTATTTAACTACTTAACTACCTTATGGAAAGGGAATATTCGTTTTACACCAGCAATGTTATTTGCTATTGGATTGGTTTCTACTTTTATTACTGGTGGTTTAACAGGAATTATTCTTGGAGATTCTGCATTAGATATCAATATTCACGATACTTATTTCGTAGTTGGGCACTTCCACATTGTGATGGGATTATCAGGTACCTTTGGTATGATTTGCGGTGTATATCATTGGTTCCCTAAAATGTTTGGTAAAATGCTGGACAAGCGTTTGGGTTTTGTTCACTTTTGGTTGACCATTACCTCTGCTTATGGGGTATTCTTCCCAATGCACTTTTTAGGTTTAGCCGGTGTCCCACGTAGATATTATTCCAATACTGCTTTTCCTTTGTTTGAAAATATGATTGATATCAACGTTACCATTAGTGTGTTCGCTTTAATTGGTGGTGTTGCTCAGTTTATCTTCTTATATAATATGATTTATTCTATATTTAAAGGACCTAAGGCTCCACAGAATCCTTGGAAATCCAATACCTTGGAATGGACTGCTCCGGTAGAGCACCTTCATGGTAACTGGCCTGGAGATATCCCTGAGGTACATAGATGGCCTTATGATTATAGTAAGCCTGGTGCAGAAGAAGATTATATTCCACAAAATATACCGCTTGGGCCTGATGAGAAAGATGAGGGTCATTAAGACTTATTAACACCTATAAATATTCAATGTCCTTAACTTAGTTAAGGACATTTTTTTATTAATTTCATCTGCTTGAAGAAGTTATTCGCATTATATACCGCTTTATTTTTCGGTCAATTCGGTATTGCTCAATCATTTGAGAAAGACATACGTGATGCCTTGAAAAGCAAGCCCATTTTAGATTTAAGATTGGACTCACGTCATTCCTTTATCAATCAATCAGGTGTTAGTGTATTTGGAATTAAAGGAGGCATTGAGTTTGATCGAAAACTTCGCTTTGGTTTAGGTTTCAATATACTTTCCACTGAATTAAATTCTACAATTACTTATGTGGAAAGTGGGTTGATAAAATCAAGTGATAATGCTCGTTTGGTTTTTTATCATATCTCTCCTTATTTAGAATATGTTTTTTATAGAGACGAACGTTGGGAAATAAGTATTCCAGTTCAATTTGGATTTGGTAATTCATATTATACGTTAGCAACAGAAAATGGACGAATTAATCGAAATAGACAATTTATTCTGTCTTACGAACCCGCAATTACTGCTCAGTATAAAATATTGAAGTATTTTGGACCCGGATTCGGTGTAGGGTATCGCTTAATGATTATTGACAATAAAGCAATTAAGGAATCCTTCAATTCCCCAGTTTATATATTTAGATTTAAGATCTTTTTTGGCGAAATTTATAGAGATTTAAAAAAGTGAATCAAACATGTTAGAAGACCTTGACCCAAATATAGAACCTACAAGCAGCATCGAAAAAGATTTCGAAAGAGTTTTACGTCCAATCACGTTGGAGGACTTTGCTGGTCAAAAGGTAGTGACTGATAATTTACGCGTTTTTGTAGAAGCAACATTACAGCGTGGAGAAGCATTAGATCATGTTCTACTTCATGGTCCTCCTGGATTAGGGAAAACTACTTTGGCCAATATCATTGCCAACGAACTCAATGTTTCCATCAGGATTACATCTGGTCCCGTGTTGGAAAAGCCTGCAGATTTAGCTGGGCTTTTAACAAATTTAGAGGAAGGTGATGTTTTATTTATTGATGAAATACATCGGTTAAGTCCTGTCGTGGAAGAATACCTTTATTCCGCCATGGAGGATTATAAAATTGATATTTTAATCGATTCTGGCCCAAATGCTAGAACTGTTCAAATAAAATTGAATCCTTTTACATTAATTGGTGCCACTACTCGTGCAGGACTTCTAACGGCTCCTTTGCGTGCTCGATTTGGAATTAATTCTAGGTTGGAATATTACGATAAAGAGTTGCTTTCAACAATCGTGAAACGTTCATCTGAAATTTTGAATATTTCAATTACTGATGATGCTGCTATTGAGATTGCAGGTAGAAGTAGAGGGACACCTCGAATTGTAAATGCTCTTTTAAGAAGAGTTAGAGATTTTGCTCAAATCAAAGGCAATGGTAAAATCGATATCACCATTACTAATGTGGCTTTGTCTGCTTTAAACGTAGATAAATATGGATTGGATGAAATGGACAATAGAATCCTTTCTAATATCATAGATAAATTTAAAGGAGGTCCCGTGGGATTAACTACCATAGCCACTGCTGTGGGTGAACAAGCAGGGACAATTGAAGAAGTTTACGAGCCATTTTTAATTAAAGAAGGATTCATCATGCGAACTCCTCGTGGTAGAGAAGTAACAGAGAAGGCATATAAACACCTTGGACGCATTAATCATCGCAATACAGGAACTTTATTCGGAAATGAATAATAAGGCCAAGAATACTACTATTGTAAAGCGTATCGCAAAGGAATTGAAATTTGACTTTGTTGGTATTTCCAAAGCAGAAAAATTAGTTGAAGAAGAAGAGCACTTGAGCAATTGGCTGAAAAAAGGCCATCATGGTCAAATGGATTATATGGCCAACCATTTTGAAAAACGCATTGATCCGACTAAATTGGTTGAAGGTTCAAGGTCTGTGGTTACTTTGATGTACAATTACAATACAAATTTAGCACAAAAAGACCCCAATGCTCCAAAGATTTCTAGTTATGCCTATGGAACCGACTACCATTTTATCATTAAAGATAAACTGAAGGAGTTTTTATATCGAATACAAGAGGAAATAGGTCAGGTAGAAGGTCGAGTATTTGTAGATTCGGCACCTGTACTTGAGCGAGCTTGGGCTCAAAAGTCAGGATTAGGATGGATTGGCAAGAACAGTTTATTGATTAATAAAACGCGTGGTTCTTTTTACTTTTTAGCGGAGTTAATCTTGGACCTGGAACTTGAGCCTGATGGGCCAATAAAAGATTACTGTGGTACATGCACGAAATGCATTGATGCTTGTCCTACTGATGCTATAGTTAACGATAGAATAGTGGACGGTAGTAAATGTATTTCTTACCTCACAATTGAATTAAAAGAAGAAATTATTCCAAAAGAGTTTAAGGATAAAATGGACAACTGGATGTTTGGCTGTGATGTTTGTCAAGATGTATGTCCTTGGAATCGATTTGGAGTGGAAAATAAGGAACCCCTGTTCCAACCGTCTGAGAAATTATTAGAAATGTCTGCAGAAGACTGGATTGAATTGGATGAAAAAGTGTTTCAGGTTATTTTTAAAAATTCACCGGTGAAACGAACCAAGTTTAATGGATTAAAAAGAAATATTCAATTTCTTAAGCCATCTCAAAAACATCCATAATAGTATCTCTATACATATGTCCGAATGTGGTCAGACACCATGCTTGAAGCATAACGTATTCTTCCCTTTTGAGCCATTTTTTTGCTTTTAGCAATTCTTTTCTAAATAGCACTCTGTCAAAACTTACTTTCAAGAGCACTTTCTTACTAAACTCGTACATAATATTGACTTATTTTGAAGCATCAAATTACAAAAAATAACAGTACGATAAAAGTTAAAATTACCTATAGTTTTTAACGGTCAATTGTTGGTGATTTGTTCATTCACTCCAGCGATATGATTCTGATTGAAAGCCGGCTAGGTCGATTACTCTATCTACAACTGTAGCGGCTACGTCAGCTATGGTTTTTGGCTTGCTATAATAGGAAGGAACTGCAGGACAAATGATGCCTCCAGCTTCAGTAATGGATTTCATATTATTAATATGAATCAAACTTAAAGGCGTATCTCTTGCCACTAATATTAACTTTCTTCTTTCTTTTAAGATGACATCAGCTGATCGAGTGATTAAATCATCAGAAAACCCATTTGCAATACGACCTAAAGTTCCCATTGAACAAGGTATAATAATCATGGTGTTGTATTTTGCTGATCCAGAGGCAAAAGGCGCCATGAAGTCGGTTTTTTCGTAAAAGTCGAATGGATAGTCTTTATAGGATTCGTTTTCCAATTCCCACAGCCACACATCTTTTGCATTTTTAGACATAACTATTCCAACTTTCTCTATTTGGTCAGATAACGTTTTTAGCTTATCTAATAATAGTTTGGCATAAATAGAACCAGAAGCACCTGTAATAGCTATGATTACTTTTCTTTTCAATTTAATTTCCTCCAAACTTATAATTCATTGTAAAGCTTATGTAAGTATTATACATCCCTGTATCAAATCTCTTTAATGGACTTTGTCCCGGTAATTGCTGAATTATGGCATCTTTAGAATCAAAATCTCTAACTGGAATAATAGAATTACTAAATCGCCAGCTCATTATAATTTCTTCTGTGAAATTAAAGGCAATACCCGCTGAGAAACCAAGGTCAAAATCTTTGAATTGATTGCTTCCTTCTGGAATAATGATGTTGCTGTTAACTTCATCTTCTATGTGTTGACTAATTAAGGTGCTGAAGTAGGGTCCAACTTCAAAAGTAAAATCTTTATAATCGTATAAATACAATAAAGGAATCTCAATATAATTTAATCGCAATAAGAAAAAGTCAACATCACCTTGGTCAGTTTTTGGATTTCTTCTACTTCCTTTTTGAGTATAAGTAATTTCAAACTGCAAGTGACTTCTATCTTTCAAATTTAATCGTGCGAAACCACCGGCAATAATACCTGCTTTGTTAAATCCTGAATAGCCATCACCGCTAACTTGCGATGCTGCTACTCCTGCTTTTATACCCGCATCAAATGTTTGGGAATAACCAACAAAGCACCAAAGAAAAAAAAGAGGGAAAAGGATGTGTTGGACTTTTTTCATACAGAATTAATAAACCTAAAATAGATCAAATTGTTTTAGCGAACTGATGTTTGATTCGCTTGAATAATTTCTTTAGTGTCGTTATCAGCTATAAAAACAATCGCTTTTAAGTTGTTGCTATCCCAGTGAGCTTCTTTCCGAATCACATATTCTTTGTGGTATACCTCTCCTAAGATTGCAGGTTGTGCTGTTGAACCCCAAACGCCATTCAATACCCTTCTTAAAACATACTTATGGTCATAAAATTCTGTAAATGTACCTTTGACATCCTGCCAACCAATAATGTGATTCTCTATGAGATAAACTTGTAAATTTTGAGATTCTTCGATAACCTCTTTAAATTCATAATCAATAATGATTCTTATAAATTCTTCACTTTCAGCATACCATACATCTAAATCAATAGTAGCCTTCATTGGTTTATCCTTTAAGTTTTCAACCTCATCTTTCCATTTGGCTTGATTTTCAGCTTCTGGAGTGATTCGACTTACAATTCCTCGTGGATAGGATAAAAGTGGATTGAATGTATTTAAATATATTTCCCCTTTCGCTTTTTCTTCTCCTTCTTCTATCGGAACTGTTAAATCTAAGAAAAACGGTTTTGAGGAGTCACTTTGAAATTGAGCAAAATTACCTGAGTGTATTGAAACTGGAATGACTTGTTCTCCATAATCCGCATCTAACTTGGCTAATTCTTTAGATCCATCTGGACAAAACTTACATCGATGACCAGTAAACTCCTCAATGACCATATTTCTTTTGGTTGTAGGAATCCCTTCCACTTTTGTCCAATTAATATTAGCTAAGTCTTCAAAAGTGATACCTAATGAAGGGTCGATGACTACTGTAGAACCGTCATCTAACAATACCGGATATGGATCTTCTATTTTGTCACAACCGAAGAAAGTTATTGCAATGATTGGAAGTATATAAATTAACTTTTTCATAGTTCTTATTTTTATTTATTTCAATGATGCTTGAGTCGCTTGAATAATTTCTTTGGTGTCTCTGATTGCTAAGAAGGCAACAATCTTTACATTATTACTGTTCCAGTGAGGTGCTTTTTTAAAAACATATTCTTTGCGATACTTCTCATTCAAATTTAATGAACTTAATTGCACTCCCCAAGTTCCATTTAACGCTCTCCTTAGAACATAATTGTGTTGGTAAAATTCTTTATGAGTGCCATTGTCATTTTGCCACCCTATTATATCATTTTCAATGATATAAACTTGAAGAGTATAGTTACTGGATGATATATCACTAAATGTATAATCAATCAATAAGTGAATTAAGCCTTCTTGTTGAGCGTACTTTACTTCTAAATCCATGGTAGCCTTCATTGGGTTATTTTTGGCACCATCAATTACACTTTGCCATTTAGTTGGATTTTCAGCCTCCTGAGTAATGCGACTTACAATTCCTCGCGGGTAGCTTTTACCCGGATTAAAAGTATTTAGATAAATTTCTCCTTTAGATTCAGTTTCTCCTGCTTCTATCGGAATATTTAAATCTAAGAAAAATTTCTTCGAGGAGTCACTTTGAAAAATTGCAAAATTTCCTGCATGAATAGAGACAGGTATAACTTGACTACCATAGATAGAATCCAATCGTTTTAACTCTCTATGACCAATTGGACAGAATGCGCATAGAGCGCCTGTAAACTCCTCAATCACTAAATTACGTTGAGCAGTAGGCGCTGCTTTTACACTTGTCCAGTTGTATTGAGATAAAGTATCCGGTTCATTAACAACAGTTGTATCTTCTATAACTGGTATCGTTGGAACCACTTTTTCATCTTCTTTTTTACATCCAAAAAAGAGCAGAGTGACTAAAGAAAGAAATAGAATATTCTTCATAGTATTAATTGGTTAAAAACTACTAGTAATTGATAAATACAGTCCATTCGCTGCTGGTACTTCTCTACAAACTCCACCCACACAGAAGATACCTGCTCGCTGTCTTCCGTATGCTATAGTAATCCTATTTCCTTGATTGTTATATCCTGCTGATACGTTATAATAATGTTCTTCGGCACCTTTAGGATTGTTATAATTAAATTGATCTAATACAGCAACAAACCAATGCGGTGAATAAGAATACTCAATCAAAGCAGTAGCCCAGCTTCCTTGATCTTGTTTCGTACCTAAATACTGACCTTCCATTCGCAGGGAATTCCTCATGTTTAATTTATAGGTAACCTCAGCTACTCCTACGTGAGCTGTTATCATCGGAACACCTGTTTTGCCTTGCACTACTTTTTGATTAAACAAAATATTAGCATACGTTAATTTCATTTTTAGATTTTTATTCAATTTCTTACTCAACTGAATGTTTAAATCTCTAAATAAGCGATCACCAGTTTCAAAATAGTTGGAGGTATAAAATTCTCTATTGTCGTCAGTTGCAGGATCCAAAGAGTCTCTATGAATATCATATGCAAATGCTGCATTTAGTTGAAGTCCTGTGCCGTATTTACCTCCAAGTAAACTCCCTTTTGCAAAAGTGTAAATAATATCTCCTTGAAAAGCTGTTTCACCATTTGGTTGTGTGGCGTAAGGATAAAGTGTCGCAAGTAGGTTGTAGGTATGTTGTTTTGTTAATGAAGGCTGGTAATTGATGAATAAGTCTTGTCCACTGGCGTCACGATCACTTCTAAAGCTAAAATTGTCAACACGCTTAGCTGATAATGATACTCCTAAACCTTTTTGAGAATAGGAAGCTTGCACAAATGCGGCATATCCATTTTTGTAATTATAGCCATTTTCAATGTTTGGGTCATTGTATTTAAATGCATACTCAGCATTCAAACTTACCTTCCCTCGACTGATAATAGTTCTCCCAGCAAATGAAGCTACATTTTCTGGTAAGATTAAATCTGGTTTGTTGTCTTCTTGGTACTTACTCACTACGCTACCCCCAATGATTACATTTGTCTTTTTCTCACTTAGTTTAGTGAAGGTTTCATTTAAATTTATGGTGGCATTAAAACCACGCACAATTCCATCTCCTTTATCAAAAAACAGACGTTGCTGCCCAATTAATCCGGTCAATTCTATTCCTTTTTTAATGGTGTATTTTACACGAACTCCATCAATCGAATTGTCATAGCCCAATCCTCTTGCTTCATATGCTCTGAGCACTAGTCCATTTCCAAATTGTTCGTAGAAATTTCCTACTGTTACAGACAGGTTGTCTTTATTAATAGAAGCGAATCGATATCCAATCCCATTCCCTTTGTATCCTGTTGGAAAACCCAGCATTGCATTTTGATAGGATTCATATCTAATTCCTGCAGTAACTATCCCGTTGGTATATATCAAATTGAGGAATCCATTGGTCAATATCTTTTCATCTGGTTGAACCGCACCGATGGCTGAATCTTCTTGGTAGTATTGAGCATCAACTTGAAAGTTACCGATGATTTTTCCTTGACTTAAAATATCTTTTACCTCTTGTGCTTGGATAGTAGAGCAGAATATCAGTGCAAAAGCACAGAATAGTTTTATTTTAATTGAGTTCAATGGTGGGAAATATTAAAATGAAAAGCTTGTAGTAAGACTACTACAAGCTTTAGAATAAATTATTTAGAAATTGTTTCTCCTTTGGATAGCTTTTTAACCAAATCGTATAGTTCGTATTCATCTCCTTCTGAATAAGAGTTGTGCTGCCATACAATATTTCCTTTGCCATCTAATAAAAAGGTGTGAGGTACATTGTTTACACCCATTGCTCTTTTTAAATCTCCGTTTGGATCGATGTAAACATCATATTCCCAACTTTGACCATTTACATAAGGAGCTACCTTGCCCATGTTTCTGGCATCGTCAATGGATATGGCTACTAGTTTAACACCAGTTTCTTCAACCCAATCTTCATACATGTCTGAAATGTTATTCAACTCTCTTTTACAAGGGCTGCACCATGTTGCCCAGAAATTAACAATTACTGGTTTCCCATCATTACTGATTTCAGAAGTATTGAATGTTTCAAACTCCATCGTTTTTACGTCGATTGAAGGCAATTTGCCTTGAGCTACTACAATTGTTTGTAATCCAAAAACAATTAAAAATCCGACTAGTATTTTTTTCATATAAATGATTTTAAAAAATCAATCAGCACCCCATTCCCAAAGGGAATGAAAGTGCTGATTAAGTTTACAAAGTAGAACGAATAATTACTTTATTACGTTTACTTTTTGTGTTGATACTTTATTTCCCGCATTGATTTTTACAAAATAGATGCCAGAATTAAAATCAGATAAATTCATGTTCAATTTTTGTGCTCCTGAAACTAGTGTTCCAAAGTTTTGAACTGAAACTGACTTACCTAAAAGATCCAATACTTCAATGGTTACATTTTCTGATTGCTCCAATTCGAAGTTTACATTTAAGTTTCCTGAAGTTGGGTTAGGATGAATTCCTAATTTAGAAATAGCTAAATCATTTTCTTCAACGCCTACTACCAATTGATCATATTTAATATGACTTACATTTAGAATCTCTCTAGCATTTTCGCCAGTAGATGCATCATAGTAGTTCATAAATACAACAAACTCCATTTTTGATTTATCCCATGCTGGGTTCAATGTTAATGAATATGTTCTTGCAATGTTAGTATTGATAACTGGTGCACTAGTTATGAATGTAGCATCTCCCCAAGTTCCTGTAGGTACGTCTCTAACAACATGTCTGTGTGGATATCCTATGATTGGGTTTCCTGCATTACCATAAGGGTGATTTTGTCCTTGATATGCGTTAACTTGGTTGTATCCTGAACCTGTTCCAACAACGCTATCCTCAACTACGAAAATAGTCAAATTAGCATCTTGCCAGTTTGGTAAGAAATCTTTAAACTGAACATCTATATTTAGATCGATATTATTTGTACCAGTTACATTTCCACCCAAAACAATGTCAATAGGAGTTAAGGCAATTTTCTGAGTATTTACATTTGCTTGCCAAACACTTCTACTGTGTCCAACTCTGGTTTCACCTGGAAATATTTTACGATCAATACAAGCTGTAGGAGCTCCAGTAGTAAATGCAGCTGCATAAGCTTGATGTGCTGGAATAGTCATAGCATCTGTTCCAAAACCTGCATGAATTCCTACTGCGATTACTTCTGGGGTTGATGCTAATATTTGACCTACTACTACTTCACCATCTGGGCAAAATTGACAAACTGCTGTAGTAAATTCTTCTAAAAGTACTTTTTTAGTTCCTGAACCACCTGAGTTAACAGTTACCGCTTTTTTAATTGTATCGTTGTAATTTCTTGCATCAGCAGATGCCTCTACCCAAAATACAAAGTCTTTATTTCCCGGAGTAGCTGCATTATAGGCTTGTGTTAAAGTAAAAGTTCCTACTGTTCCTGCAGCAATCGAATTAGTGAAACTCTGAGAAACTGCTGCTGCTCCATTTACGCTATACTTAATGCTATAAGCAGTTAAAGCAGCTGAACCACTGTTTACAATTTTACCAGAAATTGTAGTGTTTGATCCGTTTGCTAAAATTGCTGGCATAGAAACTTCAGCTAATTCAGCTTCTGTTACAGGCTGTGTTCCATAACCAAACTCATAATAAGTGTTGTCATCTGGAGTGTCTGCAGAACCACCGTTTAAGTTAACACCTGCAACATTTGGAGAGGCTGCTAATGAAGTAGCAGTAGTGCCATCAACTTGAACACCTACCGTTAAAGAAAGTGGAGTGTTGTAATTTCTCATGTCAACCACGAACAAACGATCTGTAGTTTCTTCCATCATAATTCCCCAGTATGCCCAACCTGTTCCACCTGCTGCAGAATAAGAAGAGAACATAATCCAGTGTTGTCTATGTGGAGCTGTTCCAAATGTTTTAGAAATAATGGCGTCATTTCCACCATTTCCATTCATACCCCAAGCCATTACTGACTTGTCAGGAATTAAAGCAGAAGGAATTGCAACGTTTGCTTCTGGTGGAGCTGCTACTGTTGAAGCTACATCAAAGGTCAAAACACCTGTTGTAGATACTTTATAGTTGGTTACAGCTGCATTGTTAAATTTAAATGCAAATGGTAATGTTTGACTTGCTGACCATACAGGAGATGGTGAAGTAGACTGAACTACTACCCAACCTTGAGGAACCAATACTCCTGAAGTTTGTTCTACGTCTGTATTTAAACCTAGTGGGTTTCTGTTTACGCTAATGTAACTTTGTTGGTAATACTGGCTGTATCCCATTGAAGCTGTTAGCAATAATGCACATGCGGTAATTATTTTTTTCATAATGTTAATTAGATTAGTTTAAGTGTATGCACCAAATTTAACAAAAAACAACAATCAAATAACATTAATTACGTACGCATAACAAATCTATTTAATATCCGAGTTTAATTCTTACTCTTTGAAGCACTTCTGAAGCGGTTTTTTTTGCTTTTATCGCACCTTGAGCTAGTTTTTCTTCAATGATGGAAGGATTCTCCATCAACTTCCAGTAGTTTTCTCTTTCGTTCTGAAATTTTTCAATAATTAATTCAAACAACGCTTGCTTGGCATGACCGTAACCGTAATTGCCTCCTTCATAATTGCCTTTCATTTCAGCAGTTTGGTTTTCATTGGCTAGTAATTCATACAATGCAAATACATTGCATGTAGTCGGATCTTTCGGAGCTTCCAATGGAGTGCTATCAGTTTCTATACTCATGATTACTTTTCGCAGCTTTTTGTCAGGTAAAAATACATTGATGAAATTATTATATGACTTACTCATCTTCCGACCATCTGTTCCGGGGATGGTCATTACGCGTTCATCAATTTTTGCTTCAGGCAAAATCAGCGTTTCACCCACTTGGTGATTGAAAGCTCCTGCAATGTCTCTCGTCATTTCTAAATGCTGTTGCTGATCTTTTCCTACTGGGACAAATTCAGCATCGTATAAAAGGATGTCAGCTGCCATTAATACAGGATAGTTAAATAATCCTGCATTCACATCAGACAATTGCTCGGACTTGTCTTTAAAAGAATGTGCATTGGCCAACATCGGATATGGCGTAAAGCAACTTAAATACCAAGTCAATTCACATACCTCAGGAATGTCAGACTGACGGTAGAATACATTATTATCCGTGTCAAAACCAAAAGCAAGCCATGCTGCAGCTACTGCATGTACATTCATTTTTCGAATGTTAGCATCTTTCACAGTGGTTAATGAATGCAAATCGGCTATAAAAAAATAAGCCTCGTTTTTTGGATCTTTGGATAGTTCAACGCCTGGGATAATAGCACCTAATATATTGCCTAAATGAATCTCTCCTGTTGCTCCTGAACTTTGTATTCCTGTTAGTATTCTTGCCATGGTTCAAAAATACCAATTTGTTGCTACTTTTGCACTCATGAAGCTAGTTTATGCGCTCTTATCTTCCCTTTGGAAATTCTACTTTTTTATAGTCATTTTATTGAGCATTTTAGTGCTTTACCCTTTTTTGTGGTTGTTTTTGACCAATGAAAAACTGTTTAGAAAAGGTTTTCACTTAATAAGGTATCAAGCGAAAGCTATTTTATTTCTAGTCGGAGTGAGGTGTCGATTAGAGCAACCTGAAAAATTGCCTGCTCCTCCCTATATTATTTGCCCCAATCACACTTCCTATTTAGATATATTGGTTTTGTACGCCACCTGCAGTGAGTTTTTTGTATTTCTAGGAAAAAAAGAATTGGGGTCGGTTCCATTGTTTAATATCTATTTCAAGCAATTAAATTTGTTGGTAGACCGATCAAATCCCAAAATGAGTAAAGTAGCATTAGAAGATTGTGCCAATCGATTAAAGAGCGGATGCAATGTGGTTATTTTTCCTGAGGGAACTATTTCTTCCAGAGCTCCTCAAATGCGGCCTTTTAAGAATGGTGCATTTAAATTGGCCATAGAATCAGGAGTTCCGATTATACCTGTGACAATGTGCAACAATTATAAAATAGTAAGCGCTCGTCCTAATCAATTTTGGGATAAATCAATTCCAGGAGTGGTCGATATTTTTATTCATGAAGTGGTTTCAACTGACCATCTAAAAGTAGAAGATTGCGTACTTTTGAGCGATCAAATTAATCAAATCATCGCATCAAAATTGCCATAAACATGTCCATAGATAAATCCACTGTTGAACGTATTGCAGAATTGTCAAAATTAAAATTTGAACCTTCTGAACAAGCAGAAATTTTAAACGATATGAATCGGATGTTGGATTTCGTAGAGAAGTTAAGCGAAGTGGATACAGAAGGTGTAGAGCCTTTGGTGTATCTATTGGATGAAAAACCATCAGTAAGGTTGGACAAAGTGGAGCAAACCACCACTCAAGCAGAAGCATTGAAAAATGCACCAGACGCTGATACCGACTACATCAAAGTTCCTAAAGTGATGAAAGGGCGGTAGTATTATTTTTCAATTGACTTAATAGTTCAATGTCATCGTATTTGTAATCTATCTGACCATTAAATCCTCTTATTGAAACCAATCGAAAAATCTCTGTGATAATCGAGATTGTAGCTGAAAATATATGTTAAAGAATTGCGTACTAAAGCTTCGATGAAAATAGAATTCGAGAAGTAATGTTCTTCTATATAGGGGGGTAGGTTCTTTATGGAACCCTTCTACTGAACCAATATCTTGTTGGTTATTAGACCTTTTTTAGTTTCTGTCTTAATAAAATATATTCCTGGCCTTAAGTTAGTATTGATTTGATTCCCATTTACATTGTAGTTCGTGTAAATTAATCGGCCATTTATATCTATAATCACAACTGAATGAATTCTAAGTGGTGTGTTGAAATTGATCTGACCATTTAACACTGGGTTAGTTATTGAAAGCACTTCATTCAAATTCTGGTTACTTAAACCTATTATGGTGCATGAATCAGAAGTTGTATTTATATTTTCAATTGTACTATTGATAGTTAAGGTAACTCCATTAAATCCAGTGTAATTCGTTGGATACTTTTCTGCTCTAAAAATTGAATTCTGAACACCTGAAGGGTCGGTGTATTGGTTTAATATGGTTGTTGTGACAGGGTTTTTATACACCCAAACTAACCTACCCGATTTAGTAATTTCTGAAATTTGTCCGGTGCTTGTTTCACAGATTAATAAATTGCCGTTTGGCAGGGATTGTACTCCTGATTTTTTAGACTCTTTGATGGGGTTACCAAGAATGGAATCACCCCAAGAATAAATGGCGCTATTCGGCAAAAATGCACCATTATTCACTTGATAAGTGCCATTAACAATAATAGGTTCGATTAGATCCAAAGTGCTGTTGCCATTGATGGTGTCTCCGTTGTTATTAAACACGGAAATTTTTCCATAGTCTAAATACCCGTTTTGAACCCATTTGGCATCATGTTGAAAAAATAATTTTCGATTACTAGAGGTTCCTTGATTATAAACTTGTGGATTTCCCCATCTCCATAAAAAGTCTCCCCCCTTATTTGAGTTTCCTCCTGAATGCCCTTTTGCTTCTATAGCAGAAGTGCTATGGTCTATTACATAAATTTCACTTAGTGCTCTTGCTGATATAATTATTTGATCTAATGCACTGTTATAATCGATGGCATTGGCGTGTGTAAAATCAAATTCGTCTGTGTTCCCATAATTAATATCAAGCAATTCCGGATGGTTGCTAACTGTCCCAAAATTATTTTGAGCTGGATTTTTATCTTGAATTAAATGCTCAGAAAATCGCCACTCCCATACCAATTCAGCACTATCAGAACCGATTGGACTGAGTTCAACAATTCGATCTAATTTGATGCCAGTAGAATTCAAGGCGCTATCTTTTCCTAATAGTAAGGTTAAAGAATCATTGAAAATGTCAGAAAGTAAACACAAAACATTGCCATTTGGCAATGGTTCAATATCGTGGTGTTGTAAATAGCCATTTGCATTCATAGCATAAGACCAAACAAGATTGTTATTCCAATCTTTAATGGCAATTGAATCACGACCTGCCCTTAATAAGTTGCCATTTTCTAAGAGATAACAAGTTGCTCCCGGCTTTTCATTAAAAGTCCAGTGATTAATTGCTAATCCGCAGTTATTAATTAAATAGGCATCGTTGTTTTGTTCTGGTGTAAATAAAGTGTATCCATTTTCAACTCCTTTTTCTTTCAACAATAACCCAATAGTGGGGGCTTGAGAAAAACAAAGGTGAGAGGAAATAAAGATTACAATAAGGGATAAAAAAAGCCGCATATCATATTTGTTATGGACTAAAATTAAGTAATAAATATAAAAGCCGCAATCTAATATTAGATTGCGGCTTTTATATTTTGTTCTTGTAATTAATTACTGATTTGGGTAATCATTTACATTTGCTCTTGGAATGTTTGCATTGTATGAGCTATTGATAGCCTCAATAAAAGTATTTGCAATAAGAACATACCCTCTCGTTGTTGGGTGAACCCCATCATAAGAAAATGCTCCGCCTCTTGCAAATTCCGTAGTAAATTTGGTTCCGTTAAATTTTAAACCTGTTTCCACTTCCTTCAACTTCGCATTGGCATCAACATAAGCTAATCCTTTTGCAGTAGCAATTGACTTTATTGTTGCATTATAACCTGCAACAGCAGTGTTGATTTTGTCAATTTCTGATTGCATTAATACATATTTACCTGGCATTGGGACTTGAGTTCCATATCCAAAACACTTTATAGAGTCTGAAGGTGTCACAAGAGTAAGTAATTCTCCTTCTTTCATTTGTCTATAAAATGGTAATCCGCTTCCTGTTAGGTCGGTCAGGTTGGTATCTACTATTACCATGTAGTTATCACCTACACTAAATTTAATCTTTCTTTTATCTGCTTCTGCTTTAAAAGCAGAGTTTTGACTTACAACTTGATCAAGTCCTCCATTGTATGGTGCATATGCTGCATTTGCAGAGTCTGCTTGACTTTGTCTTCTGATGGGAATAACTTTAGCTGGAACCGTATTAAAGTATGGGATAGAAGTAATTCCAGGAATATTAGCAACAGCACCTTTTGCTCCATTCTTCATTAATGAATCTACTGCAGCAGCATATAAGAATGAGAAAGTAGCTTGGTCAGTAATTGATGCTCCGCCTTCTTCTCCTCCACTTGTAGAATATCCGAGAACATCGTTATTTCCTATCCAAAGGGTAAAGAATGTTGCATTTACAGACATGGCATGATTTAACATTGTCTGACTTGAACTAGCAGCAAATCTCCCAAAATAAGGATTGCCTTGAGCGATCTGATTTGAATTCAAATGAGTCAATTTAGCACCAGGCACACCCACATTATTGTATGGGCCGTCAGAGGCAACAGAAGCGAAGCCAGAACCGGCAATAGGATATGGCGTTCCATCTAAACCTGGCGATAGGCTCACTTCACCTTTACAATCTGCTTTTGGCAACAATGCTAGAGCCGGAGTTAATACACCTAATCTATAGGCATCTACTCCTGCTCCTCTTGTTCCTGCTTCACCTGATAAAAAAGGTGTTTTAAATGCACCACCACCTACTAATGCAAACTGCTTTGCTAAAATTTCAGGCAATGAATTTTCTTGGCCTGCTAGGCTTAATGCGCTACTTTGATAACCTGCCGTTAAGGAGTTCCCTAATGCTACAGTTCTAGAAAAGTCAGCCGTCCCTTTATTAAAGTTGACGTCATCAAATTCTGGCTCACAACCCACAGCAAATACCAAGGGAAGGATATATAATAAATTTCTTTTTTTCATGATTTCTTAGTCTTAAAAGTTATAATGTAAACCAATTCCTGGGATGTATGAACGAGAGGCATATTTACCACCAAAGTTTTCTGGACTGTATGAAGACTCTCTTTCTAAACCTATAATGTAAAGGAAGGAAGCATCTATTCCAAAATTTTCTGTTACATATAAACTAGCTCCTAAAGTAAGTCCTATGTTGTCAGAGTTTGGTGTTTCAGGAGAAAAGAAGTCATCCTGTACAGGTGATTGATCGTAATAGAATCCTGCTCTCACATCTAATTTTTCTGATGCAGAATACTGAGCTCCTACTCTTATGATGAATGCGTCTTCGTAATTTTTTGGATTTTTTGAATCAGGTGTTGAAGCTCTTTTAAAGTCAAAATCCAATGATTCGTATGCGCTCCATTGTACAAAGCTACCTTCTAATGATATCAATAATTTATCGTTCACTTTGTATCCAAAACCTAAAGTGGTGGTTGCAGGTAAAGGTAAAGTAGCATCAAAAGTTGTATTTGGTAAACTAGTTGCAACTCTTGAATCTACTTGAAAAGTTGCATCCCCTTCAGTTAATTCCACGTCCACTTGAGATCGGTAAGTTAAACCAATACTCAACTCTTCAGTGGCTTGAAAGTATAAACCAGTGTTAAATCCATACGCTGTCGTTGATCCTTTTAAGTTAACAGTGTTGTCATCTCCAAATGGCGCATCAATAGCTCTGTTTAATTCTACTGAACCCAATACTACATTTAATCCTGCTCCAAAACCTAACTTATCAGTCAATTTATAAGAAACTGTTGGTTGAATAAAAATGGCTTGTAGTTTAATATCTTGAATTAAATTCTTTCCACTCCAATTTTCACCCCAATCTACTGTAGATCCAAATGGGGTATAAACGGCTATCCCTGCAGATAACTTTTCATTGATTTTGTAACTGCCGTAGGCATAGAATGGCGTACCCAATGGGTTGTCCGTCCGCTCTGTTATTCCATTGGATTGGTCTTGAAAGGCCACTTTCGCTGTTATGAAAGAGGCTCCTAGTTCAGAACTGAAATCATCTTCTAAAAAGGACATTGATCCTGGATTGAAGTAGACGTTTGAAGCTCCCAGAGTTAAGGCCGTTCCGAGGTGTCCCATCCCTGTTTGTTTGTTTCCCTGTAGGTTTACTTGAAACCCTCCCGCAAACATTAACATCGGTATAGATGTTAGAAGCGGGAATAGTAATGTTTTCTTCATAGCTAGTGTTAATAATTTGAATAAATATAGAAAACTTTTTTTTAATATGCATGCATTGTAAATTTTGAAAGTTTATTTATAATTATTCTAGCTAACTTTGAGGGGTAATTTTGAACGAGTTTTATGGCTAAAGTTGTTGAAGAAAAACGAGAGGTAACCATCGTTTTTGCAGGAGATTCCGGAGATGGAATTCAGTTAACTGGTACCCAATTTACCAATACATCGGCACTGTTTGGAAACGATGTAAGCACATTCCCAAATTATCCAGCAGAAATACGTGCTCCACAGGGCACGGTTGCTGGAGTTTCGGGGTTTCAATTGCAGTTTGGGAGTGTAGAAATATACACAGCAGGAGACATTTGTGATGTGTTAGTAGCTATGAATGCTGCTGCATTCAAAGTGAACTTGCCTCGATTGAAGAAAAGTGGAACCATTATCGTTAATACTGATGGTTTTAATTCGAAAGATCTTCGGTTGGCTGGCTATGATAAAAGTCCATTGGATGATAAAAGCCTAGAGGATTATAGAACGATCCCAATTGACGTGACTAAATTAACTGCTGCGGCATTGGTTGATTCCGGATTGGGAAAGAAAGAAGTGGACCGTTCAAGAAATATGTTTGTTTTGGGCTTCTTGTATTATATGTACAACCGAGAAGTGGCACCAACAGAAAAATTCATCAGAGATAAATTTGCTAAAGCACCCCATTTAATTGATGCCAATATTAAGGTATTAAAAGCGGGTTATAACTTTGGAGATACCAGTGAGACTTTTACTTCACGTTACAATGTAAAGGCGGCCCAATTACCAAAAGGGACGTATCGAAATATAATGGGAAATCAAGCTACAGCCTTAGGTTTGGTTGCTGCTTCTGAAAAAGCTGGGTTGGATTTGTTTTATGGATCTTATCCAATTACACCTGCCTCTGATATATTGCATGAATTGTCGAAGCATAAAAACTTTGGCGTGAAAACATTTCAAGCTGAAGATGAAATTGCAGCGATTTGTTCCACAATTGGCGCTTCGTTTGGGGGTGAATTGGGTGTTACAGCTTCGTCTGGACCTGGAATCGCTCTAAAAGGCGAGGCCATAGGGTTAGGTGTAATGTTGGAAATCCCGATGGTAATTATTAATGTTCAACGGGGTGGTCCATCAACAGGTTTGCCAACAAAAACAGAGCAAGCCGATTTAATGCAAGCCATGTACGGCCGAAATGGTGAGGCTCCAATGCCTGTCATTTCAGCGAGTTCTCCATCTGATTGTTTTGATACTGCTTTTGAAGCTTGTCGAATTGCAATCGAACACATGACTCCTGTATTTTTCTTGTCGGATGGATATATTGCCAATGGTTCAGAACCATGGAAATTTCCTAATACTTCCGAATTAAAGCCAATAAAAGCGGAGTTTGCGAAAGAAAGAAAAAAAGAAGATCCTGCATTTTTACCATATAAAAGAGATGATCGATTGGTAAGACAATGGGCATTGCCTGGAACGAAAGGGTTGGAACACCGAATTGGTGGAATCGAAAAGGAATGGGATACTGGTAATATTTCATACAATCCTGAAAACCATGAGCGCATGGTGAAAGTTCGAGCTGAAAAAGTGGCTCGTATTGCTGATTTTATACCCTTACAGAAAATTGATTCTGGTGTAGAATCTGGTGAAGTTTTGGTAATTGGCTGGGGTTCTACCTATGGTGTAATCAAAACTGCACTGAAAGTGTGTTTGGAAGAAGGAATAAGCGTGGGACATGCGCACATTCGATACATTGAACCTTTCCCAAAAAATTTAGGAGAGATCATCAAAAAGTATAAAAAAGTATTGATTCCTGAAATGAATAACGGCCAATTGATAAAAATCATTAGAGATCGTTATTTAGTAGATGCCAAAGGATTGAATAAAATTAAAGGAATTCCGTTTTCTACTCCAGAAATTGTGGAAGCCATTAAGGAATTAGCGAAAGCTTAAAAAGGAATAACAATGATTACAGATACAGCAGATATAAAATTGACTCCAAAGGATTTTGTAACCGACCAAGAAGTAAGGTGGTGTCCTGGTTGTGGCGATTATTCTATTTTAAAACAGGTGCAAAGTATTCTACCTGATACTGGAGTAGACAAGGAAGACATTGTATTTATTTCTGGAATTGGATGTTCCTCTCGTTTTCCGTATTACATGGATACATTTGGAATGCATTCTATTCACGGACGTGCGACGGCAGTTGCTAGTGGATTAAAAATTGCTCGACCAGAATTAAGCGTTTGGGTGATTACTGGTGATGGAGATTCATTATCTATCGGTGGAAATCACTTGATTCATACCATTCGACGGAATTTTAACATGAATATTTTGTTGTTCAATAATGAAATTTATGGTTTAACCAAAGGGCAGTACTCTCCAACTTCTCCGGAAGGTAAAGTGACGAAGTCAACTCCAATGGGTTCGTTAGATCACCCGTTTAATCCAATGGCATTGTGTCTCGGAGCTGGCTCTACTTTTATAGCTCGGGCGATGGATCGTGATGTTAAACACTTGCGTGATGTATTGGTTCGTGCCAATGACCATGTAGGAACATCGATGTTAGAAATTTATCAGAATTGTAACGTGTTTAATGATGGGGCATTTGAAGTCTATACCGATAAAGGAAGTAAAAAAGAAGAAGCATTATTTTTGGAAGAAGGTCAACCTTTGGTTTTTGGAGAGGAAAATAACAAAGGAATAATCATTGAAAATGGACAACCCAAAGTGGTGCGATTAGATGATGGAACTTTTACTTTGGAAGACCTTTGGATTCACGATTCTAGTGATAAAAATAAAGCCTATTTATTGACTACATTTTTTGATAACACCTCCTTGGAAGGCCATTTGCCACGACCTTTTGGAGTGCTTTATGCTGAAGATCGATATCGATATGAAGAGGCCATGTATCAACAATTGGACTTGGCAGTTGAGCGCAAAGGAAAGGGGAATTTGGATAAATTGTTAAGTGGCGAAAATACTTGGACCGTAGCTTAGAACAGAAGGTATCTCACACCGATTTTGAAATTGAATAAATCGTGCAGGAATACACGTTTGTAGACTCCGATATCCTCATTGTAAGTACTATTTCCATCTTGAGTTTTTAATAATTTAATTTTTCCAAACTCTAATGGTATCATTATGGTTGCACCAGTAGAAACAATTATTTTATTAAAATAAATTCGTTGTTTCCCGATTGTATAACCGACACTAAGCAACGTATAAGGAGATTCATTTTTTGGAGGATTCAAAATGGTCGGAGATTTCAAATAGTCAGGTTGAACTAAATCGATTGTTTTAAAGTTGAATAAAAACCCTCGATAACTTCCGAAAGGGGAGATGCTGTTGGCATAGCGTCGATATTCAAACCCAATTGATTTTACCTTTAGTTCAGCGGATAGTTCATTTAAGGAACTATAGTTGTTTGGGAAATTAACAAAATCGTAATTATCATACTCCTTCCTAGTTTTGTATGTTTGATAATGAGCTAAAATAGAGGCGTGTCGATTGGTTGCATATTCTGCAGTTGCTCCTATTTGAGTATTGAATTTAAAAAAGCCAGTTCCACCATTCTTGTTGGGGTTAATTAAGGCAGGTACTGCATGAAAATTAGCTCCAATACTTAGTCTGTTTCCCATATAGCCAGGCGCTTTCTGAGAGACTCCAAGCAAAGAAATAAACGAGAAAAGAACCAATGGCAAGAGTTGTTTTAGAATCATTTGATGTAGTCTTTTTTACGTTTTACTTGAAAGAAGGTATCGTAAATCTGGCTTTGGATTAAGTCGTTATTATCTCTGGTATCATTATACCTGCTTTCTTCGATCAAAACTTCGCTCGTTTCTACATTCACCACTAAAGCGTAATAGTATGTAGCATAGTCTGGTCTAATTAAGGAAGCCAAATAAAATGGTAGTGGATATACCGAGAGTAAACTTAATGTAAATAAAGTGCCACTGAACTCTGTTTTTAAACGTGCGTTTAGCAGACCCATCCAAGCAAAATAATTGGTTCCATAGCTTTCGCTAAGTGGTTTCATAAATTGATAATTGTACGGAATGATTTTAATATTGTCATGTTCTGCTCGTTCTTCCAACCAATTGTTGCTAATTGATATTTCATTTAATCTATTGATGTCATCATTCATAGATTTTTTCTTTCCCAGAATTTCAATTTCTAAATCTAATCGTTCAGCATTTTTAGACACACTTTCCCTAAAATCTAGTTGTTTCTTCTCAGATTTTATATACTTTGTTTGGATGTCTTTTCGTTCATCAATTTTAGAATAATAAGGATCTGCCAACACAATTTTATCTGCATCCAACGAAACTCCGAATTTATATGCTTTTCTCCTTGCTTTGTTTCTAGCTTGTAATTGAGAACTATAGCTTAATTCTTTCGTGTCGTTTTTCGTTTTGTCTACTTCTGCGGTGATTTGTTTAAATATAGAATCAAATCGTACCTCAGTGATTATATCAGCGAACACGAACTGGTCAAACTGAACCTTCTCTTCCTTTTTTCGAAGTTGCCTTTTAATCTCTCTTTCTAATTTTGCTTTTTGTCTATCTGTGTAGTCAGTGGTGTCAATATTAGCATAAGGGTCTGTTAATAGGTCTTCTTGGTTTTGTAATAAGATTTCTGCGATCTCTGATTTTTTTACATAATGGTCTAGTGTCATTTCTTGATCGTGAATCAAAGTCCTAAAAGCATCAAGCATTATCTTTTCGGTGAATTTATTGTCTGGATATTCTTTATTTAATTTATATAAATACTCTACAGCGATTGCAGAAAGTTCCTCATCTTTTAGTCGATTGAAGAGATACAATACTTGTTGAAATTCTCCCTGTTCTTTAGAATATTTCCTTAGTACTCGCAATTGAGTTTTATTACTTTTGTAGACGGATAAACCATAAAGGAGATACCCCATGTTAGTTTTTAAGAAAACATTATCCGGATACTTTAACTGAAGTAAGTAGTTGTGGTAAAATGCCATACCATAATCTTGCTCTGAAGTGAAATTATTTAGGATTTCAAATCGACTAATTTCTCTAACGTAGTCGAACGATTTTTTTGAAACTATAAATTGAGAGTTAGAGCTACTGTCAATTAGTAACTTGTTCAATTGTTCTTTTCGTTTCTTTATGTTGGGGTGGGTGCTTTCACTGTCATCGTAATCCTCTTCCGGATCAATTGTTCGGACAGTGTCTAGCTGATAAGAATTTGGAAAAGTGTAATTTGAATGGTGTAAGAATGAAAGATCAAACTCCTTATCATCAAAAGGGTATGGGCCATATTTTAAAACTTCCATTGCAGTAATGGCTGCCTTTTTATCATAGTTGGATTGAGAAAATAATTTGAATCCCTTATTGTCCGCTTCTAATTCTAAATCTTTAGAGTAGTTACTTCTAGACAGTAATTTCTCCTTAATGCTTTGACCTTTATATTTTCCTTTTTCTTTTTTGATCTTGGAGGATTCGATGTATCCATTTAGGATATGGTTTTCTTGATAATGAATAATTTCATGAGAAAGGATGAATGCTAATTCTGCTTCGTTGTGTAGTTTTGAAATCAATCCTAAGCTTATAAAAATAGCTCCTCTTTCTGTGGTGAAGGCATTGATATAACTTGATTTTACAATGTAAAAATTTAACTTCTTTCTTAGCTCTGGGTTGTTTTTCAAGAGTTCATCGGCTACTTTGTTGACATATTTCCCTAAGGTGTCATTAAAGATAACGTCTCCACTCAACAATAACTCATCAATAGCAAAGGTAGTTTGAAGTATGAGTTCTTCTTTTGTCTTCCGCGTTCTTCGATCCTCTTTCTTAAACGTCTCTTTTCGAGTTTCGTATTTCTCGGTAGATAATTTTCTGAGCTCTATTGGAACTTCCCCTGCAGATCGAAGAGGAGTGTAATTTGAATTGAAGTCTTGACTAAAAGTAGTTTTAGTGATTAAAAAACAGACAAGTAGGAGTAGTGCAAAATTTAATTTCATTTCAAAAAATTAGAACGTGTATTTTCCAACAAGTGGCATTAACCGTCCCATTCCGAAAGCTTTTGTAGAAACTCTTAAAATTGGAGGGGCTTGAAAACGCTTGTATTCGTTAAGATTAACAAGTCTAATTATTTTTTTTGTAATTTCTGAAGTAAATCCCAAATCAATGATTGCTTTCACTCCTTTATTCTCTTCTATGTAGAGTCTTAAAATCTGATCCAGCAATTCATATTCTGGCAAAGAGTCCGTGTCTTTTTGGTCAGGTCGTAGCTCAGCAGATGGGGGTTTAGTGATTGTATTGTGGGGAATAATTTCTTTGTTTCGATTGATGTAATTGGCCAACTTAAACACTTCTGTTTTGTATACATCGCCAATCACCGAAAGGCCTCCACACATGTCCCCATAAAGCGTTCCATAGCCAACAGCCATTTCGCTTTTGTTGGAGGTGTTTAGTAAAATATTTCCAAATTTATTGGAGTAAGCCATTAATAAAGTTCCTCTAATTCTGGCTTGTAAATTTTCTTCAGTTACGTCTTCTTCTTTTCCATCAAAAGGTGTTTTTAATTCATTCTGAAAGGCATTAAAAATTGATTTTATGGGAACAATTTCGTGTGGAGAATTGAGGTTTTTACATAATGCAATTGCATCTTCTATAGAATGTTCGGATGAATACTCAGATGGCATTAGCACACTCATTACATTTTCGTTTCCCAATGCTTCCGCAGCTATTGCCAATGTTACAGCAGAATCAATTCCGCCACTTAATCCAATAAGCGCTTTGGTAAAATTTGATTTTTTAAAGTAGTCTTTTACACCCAAAACCAATGCCTGGTGTATGCGTTCTATTTCTGTTGTTCCGACGTTTGGATGCTCAACCTTATGGCTTTTCGTGTTGAATGAATTGATTTCTTCTTTGAAATAACTCATTTCTCCGATTGAATCTCCATTTGGATGAATAACGCGGGATCCACCATCAAATATTAATTCTGTTTGTGCGCCAATGTGGTTGACATAGTAAATAGGTAACTGGTATTTATTGGCATTCCACTTCAATACAGTCTCTCTTTTTTCTCGTTGAATAACAGAGAATGGAGAAGCTGCAATATTGATGATAAAATCGGCTTTGTCAAGTTCCAGCTCTTCCGTAGGAGATGCATTGTATTTCATATCTCCTTCTACATTCCACAAGTCTTCACAAATCGTAATGGCGAAGGTTTCATTTTTATAGTGTACCAATTGAGCTGAGCTACCTGATTGGAAATATCGATTTTCATCGAATACATCATAAGTAGGGAGAAGTGTTTTGTGATGAATGCTTTTTACTTCTCCATCAGCTAAAAAATAAGCTGAATTGTGAAGTGTTTTTCCTTTTTTTAGTTGACTTCTGCTAGGGCCTCCAACAATAGCAGCAATTCCTATACACTGCTTTGTAACCTCCAGAATGGCCTTTTCAGAGGTCTCAATAAATTCTTCAAACTCCAATAAATCTTTTGGCGGATACCCACAAATAGCCAATTCTGCAAAAACAATAAGATCAACCATTTCTTCTTTTGCAGAATTAATGGAGTCAATTATTTTTTTGGTGTTCTCTTCAAAGTTCCCAATGTGATAATTGAGTTGTGCTAAAGATATCTTCATGAAATAAAGTCAATTGTTGACTAAAACTTGGGGATGTATCGATTAAAAAATAATTCCAATATTTAGACCCAAGTAGTTTGAAATGGCTTTTAATTCGTCAGGATCTAATGTAGGATCAATAGGATTTCCACTTACATCTGTGTTCGTGAACTTACTAGTTTCTTTGATATAATCTTTCCCATCTTTATTAAAAAGATTGGTCACACCATTATTGAAAGTTAGACCTACAACAATTGAAGTATTTCCTGAGATATTGTATTCAGCTCCCAAGCCCATAATGATTGAACCTCTAAAAATGCTAATCTTATCACTGTATCGCTCATCAGTTGAGTTTACCCCAAGTCTCGAAAATTTTGCTTCTGAATCGTAATTAATTCCTAAGCCTACACCGAATTGTCCGTAATAAGTAATGTATCCAATTTGGTTAGTTTTCAATTTTAAACTCAATGGCACTTCTACATACTTTATTTTGTACTCAGCAGATGTAGCAATGTCTTTCATTGTTAATTTTCCACCTGTCGTAACAGATTCTACACCTGTTGAAAAAGAATATCGGTCTGAGATATTAAAGTCAGCAATTACACCATAATTGAAACCCAAAACTGCGCCATCAGCATCTACGTTTTTTGAATCAGGTTTTAACCAAGAAATGTTCGGAGTTGCTCTGAATCCAAGTTGAAAACTTGACTGAGCCATGCTGATTAGACTAAATAGAATACTAAAGGATAATAGCGTAATCTTTTTCATAATTTTGCGGATTAAGATTGGTGAATTTATATTTCAATTACAATATTAATGGCTTTTTGGTTAAAAACAGCAACAAACAAACTTCTTTCTTTCCTTTTACTTTCTTTTGTCCTGATTGGTTGCGGAGATGAGGTAAAAAGAATCGATACATCAGGAATTTCATTGGAGTTGCCCATTCATCGGTTTGATCAAGCTTTGTTTCAGGCAGGCAGTGAGGGTTTTACCGCCAATGAGGTTTCACAATTAAGGGCGGATTTTCCACACTTCTACCTCTTATTTACGCAACAAATTATGCGATTAGAAGGCCCATATGACAGTGTTACGGCTATTAACCTCACTAAATTTGTTCAAGATAAAAATGTAAGTGCACTTTACGATACTACTCAGATTGTATTTACGGAAATAAATCAGTTTGAAAATCAATTACTAGAAGGGTTTAAATATTATAAACATTACTTTCCTGAACAGCCAACCCCGAAATTAGTGAGCTTTATTTCAGGATTTAATTATGCCATGGTGGCTGATGATAGTTTATTGGCAATTGGCTTAGACATGTATTTGGGTGCTAATTCTGCTTATTATCCCCAATTGGGAATGCCACAATACCGTTTTCGGAATATGTATCCCAACCAAATTGTAGTGGATGCCATGTATTCATGGTTGACTACAGAGTATGAAGCACCCAATGGCGATAATTTATTAAAACAAATGGTGTATTATGGTAAAGTGCATTATGTGTTGAATCAATTGTTACCGGATGCAGCTTTGCATCAAAGTTTTGGATTTACAGAGGAGCAGTTGGAATGGTGTTTAGAAAACGAAGCACAAATTTGGGCCTTTATTGTAGAGCAAGAGTTGCTTTACTCAAACGACAATATGGAGATTAGGAAATTTATTGGAGAAGGGCCTTTTACGGCAGGATTTCCAGAACAAGCTCCAGCGAAATTGGGTCATTTTATCGGGTGGCAAATGGTGAAGAAGTACATGAAGTTAAAACCACAATTATCGCTGAAAGAGCTGATGGAAGAGAAAAATGCACAAGAATTATTGAATCAATCGAAATACAAACCGAATAGATAAGAGATGGCAGTAAAAACACGTTCAGAGATTAAGTTTATAATAGGAATGGATGAAAATCATGTTCCTGAAGAAATTAATTGGATGGCAGAAGGCTCGGAAAGAGCAGAAGGGCAAGAAGCAAAAGCGATGATGATTGCATTGTACGACGAAAAAGAAGAAAATACATTGCGAATTGATTTGTGGAAAAAAGACTTAGCGGTAGAAGAGATGATGAAGTTTACTTGTCAGAATATTATCACATTGGCAGACGCATTTGCAAGAGCTACTGGTGAAGAAGCTTACGCAGAAGAAATCCGAGAATTTGGAAAGTCTATCGCTGTAAAAATGGGCGTTTTAGGACCCAAAAAATAATTATTCTAGAATTCCGTTGAAAATGGGAAACATAAATTATAATTTAGCACATTAATCATTCCACTAAAGGATGTCCAAGGAAGAGAAAAAAGTTGCACGAAAAAGTATTCGAACCTCCTATATATCGACTATTATTAGCATTTCGCTGGTGTTGTTTATGTTGGGATTGTTGGGGTTGATTATTTTAAATGCGCAGAAACTTTCCAATCATGTGAAAGAAAACATTGGTTTTTCAATTTTCTTGCATGAAAATACAACTGCTGAGCAAGCTGCCAAAATTCAAGAGACTTTGAATAAGCAAGCGTATGTGAAGCGAACACAATTCATCAATAAAGACGAGGCTGCTAAATTGTTGCAACAGGATTTAGGGGAGGATTTTGTCGAGTTTTTAGGTTATAATCCGTTGTTGGCAAGTATTGATGTAAACATGAATGCTGCATATGCGCATCCGGATAGTATTGGATGGATAGAAGCTAGTTTAGCTCGAAACCCTCAAATATTGGAGGTTTCCTATCAAAAGGATTTGATTTCAGCAGTGAATGCCAATGTTAGAAAGATTGGAGTCATTTTGTTGGGCTTTAGTGTTTTGTTGTTGATTGTAGTAATAGCATTGATAAATAATACCATTCGATTGGCGATATATTCCAAAAGGTTTTTAATAAAAACAATGCAGTTGGTAGGAGCTACAGGTGGTTTTATTCGTCGTCCATTTGTTTGGAGAGGAATTGTAAATGGATTTTTTAGCGCATTGATCGCTATCGCATTATTATCAGGCGTGATTTATTCAGCGGCTCAAAATATGCCTGACATTCTAGACATCGCCGACATTCAATTGTATGGTATTTTAGGAGCAGGAGTAATTGTTTTAGGAGTGTTAATCTCTTGGATTTCAACTTCATTAGCAGTTCGTAAATTTTTAAGAATACAAAGCACAGATTTATATTAAGAGTTATGGAAAATAAGCAAGACGAATTTGCATTTGGCAAAAAGAATTATCAGTTATTAATTGCTTCAGCAGCAATTGTTATCCTTGGATATTTTTTGATGTCTGGTGGTGGAGCTGACAATCCAAATGAATTTCACTACGATGAAATTTTTAGCCCAATTAGAATAACGGTAGCTCCAATTTTGGTGTTAGTTGGTTTTGGGTTGGCAGTTTATGCAATTATGAAAAAAGCGGATTAATTCCATAAGTCATTTCCATGAGTTTTTTAGAAGCCATAATCCTTGGAATTATTCAAGGATTAACCGAGTTTTTACCAGTAAGTAGCAGTGGACATATTGAGTTGGGTAAAGCCATTTTAGATGTTCAAGTCTCCGATCCATTATTATTCTCTATTGTTGTTCATGGTGCTACAGCATTGAGTACCATCGTTGTTTTTAGAAAAACGATTGGCAATTTATTTGCTGGACTTTTTCAATTTAAATGGAACGATGAGACCCAATATTTATTCAAAATCGCCTTGTCAATGATTCCTGTTGGAATCGTTGGAATTTTATTCGAAAAACAAATCGAAGAGTTATTTGATGGAAATGTGTTTTTCGTTGGTGTAATGTTATTGATAACGGGTGTTTTATTATATTTAACTACGATTGCGAAAGAGAAGTATGGTAAAGTTACATTCAAGAATGCATTTATTGTAGGGCTGGTTCAAGCCATCGCTATTTTACCTGGTATTTCTAGATCAGGGTCTACTATTGCAGCTTCGTTATTATTGGGCATCAACAAGGAAAAAGCAGCACAATTTTCATTTTTAATGGTTTTGCCTCCGATTTTAGGAACAGTTTTGTTAAAAGTGATCAAGTTTATGGAGTTGAGCGGTGCTGAAGCTTCTGCCGATGCAGTCGTTTTGCAACCCATTTCAGGAATGGTTCTTTTGGTAGGTTTTATCGCAGCATTTGTGTCGGGACTTTTTGCTTGCCAATGGATGATAAAAATTGTGAAAAGGAGTAAGCTACAATATTTCGCATATTACTGTTTTATAGTAGGTGCAATCGCATGTATTTATACTTTTCTAGGAGCTTAGTCAATGGAGAATCCCTATATAGAAGGACAAGTTATTTTAATTGATAAACCTTTGGATTGGACCTCGTTCAATGCAGTTCAAAAGGTGAAGTATGCACTTCAGAAAAAGTATTCCCTAAAGAAGATTAAAGTGGGTCATGCCGGCACACTAGACCCTTTAGCCACTGGGTTATTGATTATTTGTACCGGGAAGAAGACGAAAACAATTGAATCCATTCAAGAGCAGAAAAAAGAATATACAGGTGTAATTACCTTAGGAGCGACAACACCCTCTTATGACTTAGAAACCGAAATTGATGCGCATTTTCCAACCGATCACATCACAAAAGAAATGATGGAAGGTGCCGCCCAATCATTCGTCGGAGAGATGGATCAAATGCCTCCTGATTTTTCTGCGAAAAAAGTAGACGGAAAACGAGCATATGACATCGCCCGAAAAGGGGAGAAGCCTGCATTGAAAACAAAATTAATTTCCATTTATTCATTTGATGTGGATACTTCGGAGTTTCCTAAGGTCAGATTTAGAATAGAATGCAGCAAAGGGACCTATATAAGATCCATTGCTTATGACTTTGGAATTGCATTGCAAAGCGGTGGGCATTTAACAGAATTGCGACGGACAAAAATTGGAGAATACAACGTAAATGATGCGATTGTAGTAGAGGAATTTTTCGATTCGTTGGAAACCATATAATAAAGAGTGGATTTAAGTTTTAATTATTAACTTTGCGCTCGCTAAAATTGACTCCATAATTAAATACGATTCATATGAAATTATCTAAGTTCAAGTTTGATTTACCTGAAGAATTATTGGCAGAGCACCCTGCAACCAATCGAGATGAGTCTCGAATGATGGTGGTTCACAGAGATACGGGTGAAATTGAGCATCGACTTTTTAAAGATGTACTTGAATATTTTGATGAAGGAGATGTTTTCATCATGAATGATACCAAGGTTTTTCCTGCTCGTTTGTATGGAAATAAAGAGAAAACTGGTGCTAAAATTGAAGTTTTCTTGCTAAGAGAATTAAATAGAGAAAGTTTATTGTGGGATGTTTTGGTTGATCCTGCTCGAAAAATCCGAATCGGAAATAAATTGTACTTTGGTGACGATGATTTAGTTGCTGAGGTAATTGACAATACGACATCAAGAGGTAGAACTTTACGTTTCTTGTTTGATGGTTCTCATGAAGAATTCAAAGCAATCGTAGATCGTTTAGGAGAAACTCCACTTCCAAAGTATATTCAAAGAGCGGTAGAGCCAGAAGATGAGGAGCGATACCAAACAGTTTATGCAAAGAATGAAGGAGCTGTTGCAGCGCCTACAGCGGGAATGCACTTTTCAAAAAACTTGTTGAAAAAGATGGAAATCAAGGGAATTGATTTCGCTTACGTAACACTACATGTTGGGTTAGGTACTTTCCGTTCAGTTGAGGTGGAAGATTTAACGAAACATAAAATGGATTCTGAGGAAGCTGAGGTAACTGAAGAAGCTGTTCAGATTGTAAATAGTGCTAAGAAGAAAAAGAAGAAAATTGTAGCTGTTGGTACCACAAGTATGCGTTCAATTGAAACGTCAGTTTCTACTGATGGATTTATGAAAGCACATAAAGGGTGGACCAATAAATTTATTTTCCCTCCATATGAATTTAGTATTGCTGATGCAATGATTACTAACTTCCATACACCAGAGTCTACATTATTAATGATGACGGCTGCTTTTGGTGGATATGACTTGATCATGAAAGCATACAAAGAAGCGATCAAAGAAAAATACAAGTTTTACAGTTATGGTGATGCCATGTTGATTATTTAATCAATGAAGCATTTTGCGATAATAGTTGCAGGAGGAAAGGGAAACCGAATGAAATCGGAACTACCCAAACAATTTATTGAAGTGGGAGGAAAACCTATTTTAATGCATACCATCGAGCAATTTTATAACGCAGACCAAACAATACAGATTATTCTTGTGCTCCCTTCGGAGCAAATACAATATTGGCAGGAACTTCGAACCACATATGGGTTTGAAGTTCCTGTTCTAGTTACTGCCGGTGGGCAAACCCGTTTTCATTCCGTAAAAAACGGATTAGCACTTATTTCAGAATCCGGTTTGGTAGCTGTTCATGATGGTGTTCGGCCATTTGTTTCAAAAGAGACAATCATAAAAGGGTATGAAGTGGCCAGTAAGGCGAAATCAGCTATCCCTGTGGTGCAATTGGTAGATTCTATACGATTAGTTAAAGGAGAAAATAATAAGGCGGTAAATCGTTCCGAATATCGTTTGGTACAAACGCCACAAGTGTTTGATGTTGATTTATTGCATTCTGCATACGAGCAATCTTTTTCTGATTCTTTTACCGATGATGCTTCTGTTGTGGAGGCAAATGGTCACACAGTTTCTTTGTTTGAAGGGAACCCTGAAAACATCAAAATCACTACTCCTTTTGATTTAATGGTGGCTGAAGTTTTGGTTGGTGACTATTGAAGAATAGTTCGGAATTGCCTATGTTTACAGCTCTATGATTGCAAACTAAGTGAGTGGCCGCAAGCCGATTTTGCTGTTTCTAATTGGATACATTGTTCTGCATTTTCTAGTATTTGAAGTTTTTATTTTGGATTCGAAACAAATTTTTGAGCTCATTTCAAAAAAGTTACCTCAATCATTCATTTTTCTATGGAAGGTTGTTTTAAGAATATCATTCTACTCTGCCTCCTTATTGTTTTCTTCTCCTCACCACATCTATAATGAAGAGGCAAAAGTTAGTTATGGTCGACAGACAAAATGAAACTATTCAGGTTTTTTTATAATGAATACTTTATGGAAGAGAATGTTTCAAATCTAAAAAATAAGTTTCCTATTTTGGAAGTCAAAATATAAGACTAAATTTATTCCTTTAGTAGAATCATGTCACAGTCATTAAAGAAGAGTCAGTTAAGGCAATATGCTTATTATGCATTGCTTGACCATTTTGTAGGAAGGAGTAAAGGGAAATCACTGACCTTAAATAGTCGGAGAAAATACTATGATATTTTACTAGATGATTTAAAAGAGAAAGGAGAACAACAATTAATTCCGATTGATAGGAGGAAAGATTTAAGTGATGCTGAGTTTAGAGAAAACTATTTAAAGAAAGGGATTCCTGTTGTGTTTGAGGGTGCTGCAAAAGAATGGGATTGTGTTAGGAAATGGAGTTTTGATTACTTTAAAGAGTTGCATGGTTCGGATGAAATAGTAATGGCCGATCAATATAAAATAGAGAATGCATACGAGAAATTGACATTGGGCAAGCTCATTGATGAAATTAACCAGGGAAGTGGAAAATATTACCGGTTTTATCCATTGTTGCAAAGGCACCCTGAACATTTATTAGACTTCGACTATGATTGGTTAAGAAGGAAGAAGAATAAGGCTTCTTTTTTGGAAGCGTTCCAAGTATTTATGGGAGGAGATAAAACTGTGACTCCAATGCACAGCGCCAATTTGCCGAATTTATTTACTCAAGTCGTAGGCGAAAAGAAATGGGTGTTGTATCATCCAAATGATACTGCAATTATAGACCCCGATCCTGTAAAAGGTATTTATAGAAGTGCACCATTTAAAAAGGAAGAAGGGCCATTTAACCCTTTTAAACCTGATTATTCATCGCCTTATACTTTATTCAAATACATTTCAGGATATTCCGTGCATTTAAAACCGGGTGATGTGTTGTGGAATCCTCCTTATCACTGGCATGCAGTAGAGAATGTTGGCAAATCTATCGGAGTTGGATACCGATGGTGTGCTCCATTTTATTGTTATAAATTAGCTCCTTTATATGCTTTTTTAGATACTATGGTGATTAATCCACCAATTTGGAAATCGTTAAAATTTGTCCAGAAAGATGCCAATTTGATTCACCTCTTAGAAGGCGGGATGCTGAAAGAATACCTTGCAAAACAAAAAGTCTAAACTCAAAAAATAGATGGATATAAATATCAAAATTAGTCCTGCTCAACTTAGGAAATATGCAAAATTTCAGATCTTAGATCATTTCTTGGGAAGAGAGAAAGCTTATAAATTGACTTTAAATAGTCGACGAATGTTTTATACTGAATTAGAAAAGTCATTAAAGGAACAAGGTCCGGGTAAAATAATTCCTGTGGAGCGACGATCTAATTTGAGTTTAGATGAGTTTCAACGAGAATATGTAGATGGGATGAAACCCGTCATTATAGAAGGTGCCGCTAAAGAATGGAACTGTGTAAAAGAATGGAGCTTAGATTATTTCAAGAATTTACACGGGAAAGATCGAATTGTAATGGCTGATCAGTTAAAAATGGAGAACCCTTATGAGGTAATGACGTTAGCTGATTTAATCGATGGAATACATCAAGGAACCGGAAAGTATTACCGTTTTTATCCATTATTGGAAAGGCATCCTGAACACATTCTAGATTTTGACTATAAATGGTTGAGAGAACGTCGGAATCCAGGAACTGCATTCGAAGCTTTTCAGGTATTTATGGGCGGGGATAATACCATAACACCAATTCATAACGCTAATCAATGTAATTTGTTTACCCAAGTATACGGTGAAAAGAAATGGATGCTGTATCATCCGAAACACACTGCTATAGTAGATCCAAACCCTGTAAGAAATGTATACAGAGATGGGCCAGCTAAAATGGAGTCTGGTCCTTTTGATCCATTTAATCCTGATTTCAGTGGGCCTTATAAACTGTATCAATATATTGATGGCTATAGTGTGCATTTAAAGCCCGGTGATGTATTATGGAACCCACCATTTTACTGGCACTCGGTGAAAAATGTGGGCAACTCGATTGGTGTAGGATATCGATGGCTGCCACCTGCTTATTGTTTTAAGAATTCTAAATTGTATTCTTTCTTAGATGCCTTTGCTACTAATCCGCCCATTTGGAAAGCTTACAAATTGTATAAGCAAGATATCAATCTGATTCATATGGCTGAGCATGGACAGCTAGATGATTTTATTCAGAAGCAAAACAAGAAAAAATAAATCAATTTTAATTTAATAGCGATTTGACTTTATTTATTTTTTGTACAACCATTTTGTTATTCGGGTTTGAAGCTTGGTATTTTTCATACCAAACAAGTGAATTCCGATAATCTTTGAGCACAAAATGAATATTTGCTTGATTTAAAATTAAAGGAAGATCAGTCGGGTATTTGTCTAGTCCTTTTTGATTTATTTCCATCGCTTCAGCGGCTCTATTTGTAAAAACAAGCAGCTGCAACAGTGGTTCATAGGCACTAATATATGATGGTTTTATTCGGATGGCTTCTTTGAAATAGTCAATTGCTTCCGCAGTGTCTTTTTGAGCTAAACTCACCCAGCCTAAATGATAATATGGGTCTGCAAATAGAGCATCAATTGCAATTGCTCTCAAATAGGACTCTGTCGCTTTTTTATAATTGAGTAATGCCCTAAATTGAAGGCTTCCCAATTCAGTTAGAATATATTTGTCTTCAGCAATATTTACGGACTTTTCCAAATGTTGAAGCGCTTTTTTACCCATAGTGATTTTCGCCTGATCGTCAGGTAAGTTGGGGATTTTATTTAAATAGATCTTTCCAATGAGACCCTGAACAGTAGCGCTATTTGGTTCCTTTTTTACATCAGCAGTAAATAAAGTTTCATCATTTTTCCATTCCTTATTTCTTGCCTGAATAGTAAAAAAAGCAATTCCGCAATAAATGAGGAGTGTCATTCCTCCAATAAGCTGTAGATTAATCTTAACCTTTAGTTGTTTAAAGATTTCAGCTAATCCAAATGGAATAAAAATACAAACGCCCAGAGTGGCAACTGTTGCAAATCTTTCGGCAACGATTCCAACCATTGGCACCAGCCAGTTGACAAATGGAAGTAAGCCACCTAACATCACAATAATTCCGAATGATATCGGTGTCCGATCTTTTAATCCTTTTAATGCGATAAATATTAATGCAATCAATAGGACTACAGAGAGAATAACTGTTATTCCATATCCAGTGGTTGGAATCGTATTGTATCCATAATAAGAGACTAACTCACTGGTAAATGCCATTTTTTTAAAATAAAACCATAATGAATGGAAACTAAAACTCATTGGGTCTACCACAATTGATTGGTCATATAGCGGGTTTTCAATACTGGTGTAAAGGCGAGCGGTTTCACCTACTTTGGTTATTTTTCTAAAGACCCGAATTCCAATTGGAATAAGCGCTAATATACCAATAGAGGCAAAAAAAGGTTTTACTTTAAAAGGTGTTTGGAAAAACAATGCGGTAGGGATGATACCGATAAAGATGAGTCCAGTTTTTTTGCTCAAAACTCCCAATGTAAATGCAATTAAAGCCGGGAAGAATAACCACCATTTTCCGTTGGTAGATTTCAACCAAATCCAAGTAGCTGTCAAACAAAATATTAACATTAATAATTCATCCCTACTTTTGATATTATTGACTGCTTCACTGTGTATTGGTAGAGCCAAGAAGAAGATGACGACGACTAAGCTGAGCCCAAATTTAGCAGATGGGAAAAGCGTAATTAAAAGGAGTAAAAATAAACTGCAACCGATGAAATAGAGTAAAACATTTATGGTGTGACTAGCTGCTGAATTAATTCCAAAAAACTCGTTTTCTATGGCAAAGCTTAATGTCGTGATTGGACGATAACCATAATTGTAGGACGCTTGTGCAAATGTATTTTCCGTAAAAATTCCCTTAATGTTTGAAAGCCCGTTTATTGCATTTTTATTGTTGGTGTATGCATAATTATCATCTAAATTGTAATCGTTTTTAATGGTTGATCCATAAAACGCAAAGCAGAGAATAAATAATCCTAGAATGGACCAAAGTAGTTGTGGCCTTTTAATCAGTTGGTTGTCGGTTGATAGTGTTTTTTGGAAATTCATTTTTCTAAATTAGAAAAAGAAATCTTTTCTTTGGAAGAATATTAGCTTGAATTATGATTTATACCTTAGAGGAGCTGCGCGCAATTCCTATTTTTTTTATCGTTGGAAAAGGTCGAAGTGGCACCACATTGTTGAGTACAATATTGGATAGCCATCCCAATGTAGCTTCAGCAACGGAGTCTAGATTTCTGTTGATTATTTGGCAGAAGTATAAAAAAATGAAGCGCTGGAATCCTAAAAATTCAGCGTTATTTATAGCTGATGTAAAAAGAGATATTCTTGTGAATTATATGTGGGAATTCAGCGATGGGTTTAAAGAGAATATTGAGCAATTACCCAACTCTGCCACGATTCAAGATTTAATTAAACTGGTTTATATTTATCGGAAGTCAAATTTTAATAAAGAAAGAATAAAATTCATTGTAGATAAAAACCCTAAATACACCATTTTCGTTGATAAGTTAATCTCAATTTTTCCCGAGGCTAAGTTTTTTAGACTTATTCGAGATCCACGAGACAATGTCACTTCTCAAATAAAATATTCCAAAGCATCAGTCGGAGCGATTGCTAATAAATGGCAGAATTATAATAAAAGTTTAGATGATTTTGGACAAAAATATCCCAATCAATTCATGACCTTAAGGTTTGAGGATTTGATACTAGATAAGGATACTTTCTTCAAGAAGTTTGAAGTATTCTCAGGAATTGATTCGTTGTCAGATTTAGAAAAGGAACGATTGAAAATTAAGGACCAATTTGAGGAGAAGTTTAGTGAACGATTAAAGGCTCAACATCAATCAACTGTTAAGCCTTTAAATCCAAATAAGATTGGCCATTATAAGCAGAAGTTGACAGAAGAACAAATTCGAATGATAGACGCACATAGCTTTCCATATGCAGAACGATGGGATTACAAAAGAGAATTGCCATCAATTAGCTTATCGATTATGGATAAAACTAGGGTTCAATTGAATTACTATGTATTATTATTTGCACATAAAGTGTATTACGGTTTGCCTTTTTCTATACTTCTGGGTTCAAGAAACTTTATCTTGAATAATTTTCAGCCCAATAAGAAGGAAAAACTACATGAGGTAATATCTAAAAATGCAAAGTAATATTCATTTCGTTGTTGGGCTCTGGCGCTCTGGTACCACCATGTTGCGCGAGGTGCTTGATATGAGTCCTGAAATAAAAAGTTTTCCGGAACATTTTGTGTTGTTGAATCACCTTTCGATAGCCTATTCTTTTGATGCAACTCAGAAAACTAAAATGTTGAATTCAATTACTGAGAATAAGGATTTTTTGCATTTTGCGAAACCTGATCTCAAGCGATTAGAGTCTAAGTTTTTGTTGGCCAATAATTTTGAAGAAGCCATAAAATCAACTTACGAAAGCTGCTTAAAAGGTGACGAGAATCCATCAATTCTAATAGATAAAAACCCCATTTACAGTTATTATCTACCTCAGATAATGTCGCTCTTTCCAAACTCTAAATTTATTTGGATGCTACGAGAGCCAAAGGACAATTGTATCTCCCGAGCTAAACACAAAATTCAGCATTTTGAAAATTACAGCTATTTGGCAAGTTGGTGGAATTATACGAATGAATTGATTGCGCAGCAAGCCGCGAAATATCCCGATCGTTTTTTATTGGTGCATTATGACGCCATGTGCGTGAAGCCTGAAGAATACACACAGAAAATTTGCGATTTTTTAGGAGTGTCATTCGATTCAGAAATGCTAAATTTTAGAAAAAATAAGGACGAGAAGATACAGGCCTATTTGTCCTCATTGGAAGCCCGAGACGGGAAGTTAGATCCAGCCTATTTGAAACAAAAGTATGCGATGTGGGAGAATCTACAAAAGCCGATTAATACTTCAAAAACAAAACAATGGGAAAAAGAATTATCCCCTTCTCAGATTTCTGCAGTAGATGAGTTGAGTAAAGGTTATTATGAAAGTTTAATCGGGGGTAAATTTGAAGCTTCTCCACCAAAGTCATTTGTGTGGAGTGCTCTAGTGAGTTTAAGTCTTGGAAAATTAAAGTGGGACATCCGCCGAAATGTAAAATACTAAGGCCAAAATATTCGATTAATTCTCAACGCTGTTCGTGCAGAAAAACGAATGCTACTCCAAAGTAGCTTTTTCATCCATAACGGATAATTCCTTATGGTTGGATTGCTTTGAGTAATGGCCTGCCAAGCCAATCCATTCAGAACTTTACCACAGATCTCAATTTTCTGATTCAGAAATTCAGGTCGAATAACATCAATCAATAGTACCAACCGTTTTTGGTCGGTTAAATTTTGTGCACAGTGAATTTGCGCATCGTTGAATAAGATCACTTTTCCTTCTTCCCAAGCTCTTGTTTCACCATTTACGGTAAATGCACACTCAGGGAGCCCTGAAGGAACAACGATTGGGAAGTGGACTCTTATGATGGCATTGGTATCTCCATTGTGAGGTTTTATATTGCTATTTGGATCCAACTCTGAGATGGAAAAAGAAACAATTCCCGGAATTTGTTTGGCAACTTTCCAAGTGGCACTGAAAGGGGAGTGATTTTTTCTAAAAAAGTATCCCCAAAATAGCAAGCCTTCCGTTTTCCAACTATTGGTTTTACTGAGTAGGCTTTTATTAAAATAGGGTTTTAATTGATTGTTTTGGACAAATGCTAACGTCTCTTTTTTGATAACCTCAAAATTATCTTCCAACAGTTTTGTCCACTCAAAGTCTTGCTTGTTATAGAAGCCTGGTTCATCAAGCAGGTAAGGTTTTAAAGTGTAAGAATACCAAATGTCAGTCTTCCTCATCTGTTCTACTTTTGATAGAAAATTGAGGGTATTGATTCAATAACCTGTTTTGACGATAAATGTATTGGGCAATCACACCTAGTGCTAGAAGTATTAACGAAGCTGAAAACAGGATGGATACTGCGATTGATGTAAATCCAAGCTGTGCTTTAAAAAATAGTTTTTTGACGATGTAAAAGAGGCCAATTGCGAATGATATAAAACTTCCTGCGATTCCAACTTTAGTTAACAACTGTGCTGGGAATGAGGAATAGGTAAACATAATGTTAAAAAACAGACCAAATAAATTCGAAACTTTATAAGTTGACTTTTTTGTGGCTTTATTAAAGTTGATGGGAATGAAAATCGCATTTTTTGTATACCAAGCCAATACTTCATCAATGAATACAAAAGGGGTTTTGTGTTTGCTTAGTTGAGTGTAAATTTCTTTCCGTATCAATCTAAAAGCAGATCCTTCTCCATAACCTTCTGAGAAGTTACGGGTAGAACGTTTGAATTCCTTGCTTATTCGTTTTCGAATGATATTCTTTTCTTGGTTTTTTGGAATGCCAAATGCGACATCGGCTTTTTGCATATTTAAATCATTAATCAATCCTTCTATTGCTTCAACCGGATGCTCAAAATCATCGTCCATGGTCAAAAGTAATTCGCCTTTCGCCTCAATAATCCCTGCCAGAGTTGCGCTGTGTTGCCCAGAGTTTTTATGTAAAGTCAAGCCAATAATATTACTGTATTGTTTTGCTTTTGCCTCAATAATTTGAAAACTAAGGTCAGTGCTGCAATCATCGACTAAAATAAGTTCCCATTTTAGAGTGTTCAGATAGGTGTTGGTCTCCAATTGATCAATAAGCTCCCCAATGCTATTTTCTGCTTGGTAAACAGGAACGACAATACTCAGTGTTTTGTGTTTCATGGGAAGGCTCTCTTTAAAATTCGGTTGTAGATTTCTTGTTGTGATGCCGGGATTAATTCAACTATACTTCTTGCATAAGATTCTTCATCTGCGTCGAAAAAGATATCATTTTCGGTCAGCGGTTCACTTATATTGAAGTCTTCAAATTTTAAGAGTTCTATTTTTTTGCGATATATAGCATAGTCCTCTCTGGTCTGTTCCATCCAAATAACTTGATCATTTTCATGGGTTCTATCTGCTATTTTATAACCCATAAACTCATTGTAGGCAATGGCTTGTTTGTTGGATTTTAATACCTGAGCATAATTTTTTTCAAAAGCATTGATAAAGAAGTTCCAGTCATTTAAAATGATGGAGGCGGTAATTGAAATTTCATAATTTCGATCTTCGTTCCAAACAAAAATACCTCCTTCAGAAGTTTTGTTTATAAAATCAATGTTTTTTCCGTTGATGAGTCCGATAGCAGAGTCATCTTTGTAGATGAGAAAATAATAATGTTTGACCGATCGTATTTCTTTGTACCACTCTAGCTGTTGCTCTCGAGTGATTTGTTGACGGTGAATCATCTTTTTTTTGATGATATCTGTGTTTCTATATTGGCGAATTAACTCCAAATCTTCCCGCTCTACCTCTTTAAGTTCTAAACCGTATTTTCTAATTTTCATGGTTATGTGCCTTGTAATAAAAATCCACCGTCCATTGTTAACGTTATTCCATTGATCCATCGGGCGGCATCTGACAATAAAAAGCAAGTTGCTTGCGCTAAATCCTCTGACTCTCCGGCTCCAAAGGGATATTTAGCGACGTGCTCTTCCATGAATTCTAAGGATCCTTTTTCAATGCCTTTCTCGTACATTTCAGTTTTAACCATAGCTGGAGCAATGCAATTACTTCGGATAAATTTACCCTTTAATTCCAATGCCAATACTTTAGAATAGGTCTCTAGAGCTGCTTTGCTAGCAGTATACATACTGCCGCCAATATAAGGGTGCTTTGCTGAAATGGAAGAAATGAATACAAATGCTCCGTTTTTATTGAGTTTTTTCTTTTTGATTAGCAGGGCACTTAAATTAACTGCTGCAAAAAAGTTGATGTCCCATGTCTTCATCATTTTTTCTTTTTTAGCAAATCGAATGGGCATGGTGTCTAATATTCCGGCAGAATAAACCACTCCATCGATGCTAGGCAATTCAGAAACCCATCTCTCTAATATGGCTTCATCAGCAATGTCACCACAAAAATGGTGGTGATTTTTAGAGATAATTTCAATTTCTCTTCTTGAGTTAGTGAATACTTCAGCACCGGAATCGATTAGTTTTTTTGCGGTAGCATATCCAATGCCACCGGAAGCTCCTGTGATCAGTATTTTTTTGCCATTGAAGTCATAGTTGGCCGCTTCTAAAATTCGATTGGTGTCAAACATAAGATGTCTTTTGTATTGATAATGCAACTGCCCCATGATAACCCAACACCGAATCCACAGAACAACATTTTTTTGTTTTTGCTGCTTTCTGATAATTGATCACAGATGGTTAGTGGAATTGAGGCAGAGCTCGTATTGCCATACTTGGTCAATGAAAATGGAACTTTTTCTACGTCTATTTTTAGTTTCTTTCGAATGGTATCAATGATCAATTTGTTGGCTTGATGAAAAATAAAGTAATCGATTGCCTCCTTAGATTGATTCGAATTTTCTAATAATTGAATGATGTTTTTGGGTGGTTCTTTAACTGAAAAAGAAAATACATCTAGTCCGTTTAATTCTAAATCTTTTGCGGTATGATTGATGCCTGGTCCATAGTTTTTAAGAACAGTCGTCTGATCATTTAATTGATTCTTGGCTCCTCCATCTCGAATAATTATTGAATCATAGCCTTTTCCATCATTTTCTAAATTGAATGGAATTCCTTCCGCTCCTTCTTCAAAGCTAATTGCTGTGGCGGTTGCTGCATCTCCAAATAATGGATATGTGCTTTTGTCTTCATAATTAGTTGAAATTGTTGATACGTCTCCACTAATTAGGAGTCCTTTTTTGAGTTGCCCATTTTGTAAAAACTGCGCAATCACTGAAAGGCCATAAACGTATCCTGAACAGCCCAAACCAATATCGAAAGCCATACATGTAGTTGGTAAACCAAGTCTGTCTTGTAAAATAATCGCTGAGGAAGGAAGGTAGTAATCTCTGGATTGAGTAACCAAGACTAAGATATCGATTTCTTCTTTTTCCCAGCCCAATTCGTGGAGCAACTCATTCGCTGCTTTTTCTCCTAAATCCGTTGTTGTTATCCCAGTTTCCGCATGTCTTTTTTGTTCAATCCCGGTAGTTTTGATCAAAAAATTACGTTCAATTTCAGTCACATATTCGTAGTCTTTGTTGTGTACCGTCTTTTTAGGAACAACACTACTAATGCCATTTACACGAATGTTAGGGATATTAAAAAATGCCATTATGCCACTTTGGATTCGAATAAGTTAAAAAGGTCCTGTAAGGTTTTTGAGTTTCTCAACTCTTCGCCAGTAATACTAATGTCGTATTCTGATTCTGCTAATGCCATTATTAATAATGCGTGCATGCTACTCCAGTACTCACTATCTTCTAGCAATTCATTTTTATCAATTACCACATCGTCTTCAATTTCTAATGTTTCTCTAACATTAGATTCAAAATCATTCCAATTCATTGTCTTTTTTATTTAAGTTTCCCAGATGCATCCATTCCAACTCAATCCTGTGCCAAATGCTGCGATAAAGATCTTCATTCCGGGTCTAATTTTATTTTGTTTTTTTAGGTTATGTATCAAAATGGCGATGGACAAACTCACTGTGTTGCCATAATCTGCTACGTCAATCACTACTTTTTCTTCTGGTAATTTTGCAATTTTTGTCAATGCTTTTACGATAAATTCGTTAGGCTGATGAAGAAGGTATAGATCTATGTCTTCTTTACTTAAATTGTTCTTTTCTAGTATGGAGTTAATCATTTTAGGAATTCTATCCAATGTAAACCGAAAGACTCCGGCACCGTCTTGATAAAATTTCGCAGGAATTTGTTGTTCGCCAAATTCATTGGTGAAAGGAATAAAGGAATCTGAGTTTATTGGATTTCTGTTCTCTCCATCTCGAATAATTATTTTATCCTTTTTGCTCCCGTCATTGCCAAAATAATAACTGTGGAAATTCTGTTCGTCTGATTTTTCTATGATATAAGCAGCAGCTCCATCTCCAAAAATAAATCGGTTGGCTTTATCGTTTTCATCAATTGTTCGAGTCAATGAAGAAACTGCAATCACTAAGACTTTTGTTGCGGCTCCTATTTTTATTAATCCGTCTGCATGTGACAATAGGTAAATAAAACTGCTGCAACCTTGATGCACATCCATGGCCCCCAAGTCGGTTTTTAAGCCTAATTTGTGTTGCATTACACCTGCAGTTATTGGCGTGTAATAATCTCTTTCAGGGGATGTAAATAGTATAAAATCAATCTCTTCTTTTAAATGTGGGTGGGCTTGTAGTAATTTTTCTGCCGCTTTAAGTCCCATGTCAGAAGGAACTTCATCATCACCGATAATGTGGCGATTTATGATGCCTAGTTTTGGCCAAGTTTTACTCTCTCGTTCCTCCGGAAATTTGAGAAAAAAATCTTCGTTAGTAAAGGTTTTGGCTGGAAAGTATAAGGCACTCTCGGCAAATTTGGGCATTGATAGTTTTCTTGCTAAGATATTAAAGTTAATTAAATAAAAATAGCAGTGATAACATGACTTTCATTGAAATAACTAGAGCAAAATATTTTGTTACTGTCTATTGGTTCGCTGAAATGAAATAGTAAGGTATATAAATGGAAATAGATTGAGAAATAAGATATTGTTAATTAGAATGTTATATGTATCCGTTGTCCATGGCAAACTTGACTAATCCCACCGAGTTTTTACAATCAATTTTACTCAATAAATTTCTTCGATGCGTTTCTGCGGTGTGTTTGCTAATAAATAATTTGTCAGCAATTTCTTGTGAATTCAATTCCTGACAAACCAACCTTAAGATATCAATTTCTCTATTGGTCAATTCGGAATAGTTAGGATCTTCTTTTTTACGATAGCTTGCTATTAGTTCTTGTTGAGCTTCATGTGAAAAAAAATCCTTGCCTTGCATTACGGATTCAATCGCATTTGCTACTTCTATGTCGCTAGCCGTTTTTAATAAGTATCCATTGACTTTTGCAGCAATGGCTTCTTGAATTTTAATACTGTTGAGGTGCATGCTTAGGATGACTACTTTAATCCTTGGTCTAAGTTTCAATACCTCTGTTGTAGCGGTTATGCCATCCATCTCCGGCATGTCGATGTCCATCAAAATTAAATCCACCTCAAGTGTTTCGATAGCCTTTAATAAAGCTATAGCCGATTCAAATTTACCCACCACTTCGATGTTTTCTTTTACGGTGAGCATCACAGCTAAACCTTGTCTAAATAATTGATGATCGTCTACAATGGCTATTTTAATCATATGTTCTTTTTTATTTCTACAATAAAAATACTTCCTCTTCCTTTTTCTGTATCAATGTGTAATTCTCCTCCCAATCTTTTCACTCTAGCATTAATATTTTCAAGTCCGATTCCTCCTTTTTTTTGTTTTGAGTCAAAACCGACTCCATTATCTTCAAAAATAAGATTGAAAGTTTCATCACTAAAGTTTGTTTGCAAACTCACCTCAGTGGCTTGAGCATGTTTGATGGTATTGCTGACTAGTTCTTGTACAATTCGATAAAGTTCTATTCCTGCACTTTGTCCTAGCGTTGGTGTTTTAGGATGGAGGTATAAGCTAAATTCTATTCCTTTTGATTGCTCTAATGTTCTAAATAGTTGGTTGATTGCTTCATTTAGTCCATATTTATATACCAAGCCGGTAGAAAGATTATGTGCAATGCTTCTTACTTCATTTACAGCTAGATCTATAATGGCTAAATCGTCTGGAGCTACCTTGTTTTCAGGCTTTCTCAGTGCTAATTTTAACGCGGCTAAGGTTCCTCCTAATCGATCGTGTAAGTCTTGTGCAATTCGTTCTCTTTCCGTTTCTTGTCCTTGAAGAATTGCGGCATATGCATTGGATTCTTGGCTAGAAAGTAATTCATCCAATCGTGAATCTTTGATTTGAAGTTCCAACCCATCCAGTCTCGTTTTTTGTTTGAAATTTCTATAAATGTATAAGATGACTAACGCCAAAATAAACATTCCGGCTATGGCTAACAATAGCAATTGATTCTGAGCTTTGTTTTCTAGCGCCAATTTCTTAGCTTTCTCAATGGACAATTGCAGTGAAGCTTCTTTTTTTTCAACTTCATACTTGGTTTGAAATTCATCAATGTTTGAGTTGGTTTTTGAAATAATCAATGAGTCAACCAATATCCTATATTGTTGAAGTGTACGTAAAGCTTCATTGTTTCTAGCCTTTTTTAAGTGGTATTTAAGTAAAGAATATTTGTTCTCAGATTTTAGTTCGAAAGTGGCAGATAAATGGCTTAAACTATCTGCTTCTTCTAGCATTATTCGTGCTTTATCTAGTTTGTTCTGTGCTAAGTAAACTTCACCAAGATGATTTTTGCACCAAGCTAAACCTGAATTTCTGCCTACTCGTTGATTGTAATAAATTCCTTTGAGTAGAAAGTTTTCAGCATTTGATAGTTCCTCTTTAGCGAGATAGAGTAAGCCTAAATTAGAATATATTATACCTCTCATGTATTGACTATCGCCACTGCTGTCATTTGCTAATGCATCAATTGCTTTATTATAATAGTTTATGGATGAGTCTGGTTGATTGAGTGTATTGTATAAAGCTCCTAATGTGTTATATGGAGATGCTACCTTAATTTCAGGTAAGCTAGAAGTATGGACTAGCTGAATACTCTGGTTTAAATATTTTATAGCTTCCTTATATGCTCCAGAATAATAATTTATCGTTCCTAAAATAATGATTGCATCATGAATTTTAAGGGTGTCTTTTAATTTTTCTGCAAAATCTAAAAATTTTAGATTGTTTTGAATAGCAGTATTAAAATTGCCTTCGTAAAAAGCAATTTTCGTTTCTAAATTCCAAAATGCACAACTTACAGTATCTGGAGTTTTATTTGAGATAAACTCTACAATTGATCCATTCATAACTTTAGCAGTCTGTAGTTGACTGTCTATTAGTTTTGTCGCTTGTTGGTTGACTCCATAGATACTATCCCAGTTAGTAGAATGGGCTAAAAGATAAAGTGAAAAAAAAATAAAAAAAGATAAAGCTTTATTCATCTCCTGCGCCAAGTTTAACATCTCCTAAAACTGGGACGTGTTCTATAACAGTATCATTGTCTACATCATAAACTACAACCATTCCATCGTTTACTAAATCATTGGATACTAAAGACATTTCCCCACTAAAACTAAATGCCTCAGATTCTGACTGAGCCTTAACTACTGCAATTGAGAATTTATTGACACTGGCATTATCTCCAGTTGCCAAATTCTTTATGGTTTTTGGAAGGTTAGTGTCGGAGATTTCTAAAGATGCAGTTCTCTTGTACTTATAGTCTGTTCCACTATAATGAGCTATTATAGTATTTCCTGGAGTTTGTTGAGTAATTGTTAATGCCGACATAAAAGTTAAATTTTAAATGGTTTATGATTAATGAAATAATTAGTATTTGACTGAAAGGTGTATAACTCAGGAATGTGCTTGCCACCTAATGCCTGAGTAGCTTGTAAATTAAAAATCGCCTTCAATTGTTCGTATAGCTCGTAATAATTGGAAGCTTTTTTTGATTTTAGAATGGAAAGCAAATGATATGAGAATACATACATATCATCTTCTCCATTTGTTTGGGCGAACTGTTTTTCTGATACTGAGGTAATTAAAAAGGTGGGGCAGTTTGCGCCGGAATCTAATTTGACTGAAATTTTGTTATGGTATTGATTGATTATTTTTTGGTAGGATAGGTTCTTATTTTGTCTAATACCAAATTCTCCTTGTATAAAGTTGGTCTTGTCTGCGTAGCTTCCTGCATAGCAGAAGTCACAAACACAAAAGAGTTTTGTTCGTGGATCAAACTTTTTTAATGCATTTTTAAATTCATTTTCAAATAGCATTTGGTCGAACAATTTGAAGAAGCTAAATTTTTGTTCCTCTTCTTTGGTATACTTGGTTCCATGACCCACAAAAAAGATAAATACAAAAGTTTCTTGTAATTTAGATTCATCTGCTAAAGCTTCAAGTCGAAGAATGATGTCATTGAATATCGAATTCTTATCAAGAAAAAGATCATCTTCCTTTGCTCTAATAGAAGTTTCATCTCGGATGTATTGATGAATTGCCTCTGCGCTTGTTTTCGCATTTCCGGAATAGGTTTCTACCCCATAGTGACGTTCATTTAATTCGTCAACCCCAACAATTAATGAATATCCTTTCATACAGAGTGTTTTGTTCAAGAAGTGATTGCTTATAAGCAGAAATGATGGACAACTAAGATATAAAAACTTCGAATAACTATCCAATTTCATAATATGATAAAGTTAGTAAGGCATATTTTGATTTTAAATACCTACTTATGAGTATATTTAAATAAGTTGAGTTGATGTCTTATTATTGATAGACAAAGAGTCAAGGTTAAAAAAGAATGAGGAATCGGAACTAGATTTTTCTTTAACGCTCTCCAAAATCTTTACTTTTTTTTGTTCTCCTGATCGGTTTTTAAATTCACAAGTAAAAGTAGAAGGGAAGCTGTTAATCAATTGCTCGATCTCTTTTCGATGGATGCAATTGTCGTAGAAATGAAAATGATAATCCGCGTCGTTGGTGTACATTCTGGTTAACGAATCATAAATACTGTAATAGACTATTTCTAATCTACCTTCTCTAAGTAAAGCCAATTCTTGATACTCTTCTATCCTGGATTGGATGTTTTTCCAAGTGGCTTTGCTGCCAATAAAAATATCCTCCATTGCTAACTTAATGCTATTTTTTTTACGGATACTCAATAAATCAGCAACTGAAATGTCCAAGTTGTGGAGTTTTGGAAGTGTATCAGAATTGATTTCTTCCAATTGATTTACCAAAATAAATAGTCTATGTGTTTTCATCTCAACGATTGTTTATGATTACTACACAAAGGTGAAACTTACAACACGGAATTTACTCACGAGGAAAGTGTAATTTATTCTACTTACTTATGAGTAGTAGAGGGCGTTTTAATTGGAATGAAGGGGGGTAATTAAAGTTATATAATTCGTTCAACAAAGCTCTCTGCAGAAATAGCGCCACCTTTGCAATTCTTAATCCAATTGATGCCTGGTTTCTTGCCGACCTCAAAAGAACCAAAATGTTGCTCTACTCCTAAAAATTGAGCTCCATTAATTGTTGCCCATTCCAATAAAGTAGCTGTTGGGATTTCGGGAAATGCGGTTGCAATAACTTTCAATTCATCCAAGACAGATAAGCCATAATTGCTCGCCAAACTATCTGTTCCAATGGTGCACTTTACCTTCTTTTTTACGAAAAGTGGAATGTTGGGTAAGGAGTTCTCTATATATTGATTGGCATTGGGGCAAAAACACCAGAAGGTATTTCGGTTTGATTTTTCAGCAAAATCAATGTCGTTTTCTGAAGTAAACGTATTGTGCACTAGTAAAGTCTTGCTCTTAGCAGGAAGTTGTTCCAAGTAACCCATTAACGAACTTTCAAAGTTTGCTTCCCAATGAGCCATAGAGATACCAAAACTTTGAAGCATTTCTGCCAATCTGCCTTCACCCGATTTATAAAATGTATTCTCGTCTTTGTTCTCTTGATTGTGGATACAGATGGGTTGGTCTGATTGGTGTCCTTTTCGAATCAATTCAAACAATTCATAAGACACTGAATAGGGGCTATGAGGTACAATACTGTTATTTAAATTGTGGTCATTCAATTCTTGATTAAGCGATTTTGCTCGATTGTAAACATCCTCAGCTTGATCAGGATTGAAGCCGAAGCACTCCAAAAAAGTGTGGTAGTAAATAGTGCTTTTGGCTTTTGTCTCAAAAGTGGAATTTCCATTGGAAATATCGCCAACCGCTACAATTCCGTTTTTCCACATCTGTGCATCAGCTGTTTTAATTGCTTCTTGAATTGCTATTTCAGTAGCGCCTCGTTTCGACTGCAACTCTTTTACAAATCCATCAATGTGGGTGTGCTCCTGAATCTTTCCTTTTAAATGCGACAATTCTAAATGGCAATGGGTATTCACAAATCCTGGGCAAAGGATTCCTTCGAAAAATTCAATCTGATTGGGATCAATATTATTTTCCGCCCTTGAAATGGCTTTTATTTCACCATTTTCATCAATGGAAATAACGCCATTTATAATGGGAGCTGAACTGATTGGGAAAATGAAGTTTGCACTTAGATATCTCATACGCTTAACCGAAGGAGGACAAAAATAAACAATACATAGACCGTTGCAAAAGCATTTTGATTAAATTATACAACGCTTGATTAATAGATGAACCACAGCAACCTACTGGTTGTGAGGATTCAGATATTATGAGAAGGAAGTAGAATACGGTCAAAATGCTTTAGTAAGTTGAAAAGATATATTATTGCAAGGGTCTTGGTAACTTTGCGCTGCAATGGAGAAAGAGACAAAAAAGAACATAAGGGACTTAACTGCTGCTGAAATGGCGGACTTTTTTACCACCATTGGTGAGAAGCCATTTCGCGCCAAGCAAGTAGATGAATGGTTGTGGCAAAAAGGGGTTAGAACCTTTGACGAAATGACCAATTTATCGGAAGGGTTACGTTCAAAACTGAAAGAGCATTTCACCATTCATGGAGTGAAAGTGGCAGAAAAACAAATCAGCAGCGACCGCACCATAAAAAATGCTTTTGAGCTTTACGATAGCAACATTACAGAAGGGGTTTTAATTCCGAGCACCACCAGAATGACAGCTTGCATTTCATCTCAAGTAGGCTGCAGTTTAAGTTGTAAGTTTTGTGCTACTGGTCGTTTAAAGCGACTGAGAAACATTGATGCCGATGAGATTTTTGATCAAGTGGTGCACATCAAGCAGCAAGCAGAAGAGCATTACAACACCCCTCTGACCAACATTGTATACATGGGGATGGGTGAGCCATTGCTAAATTATAAAAGTGTGTTGGAATCCATAGAGCGCATTACTTCTCCAAAAGGATTGGGAATGTCACCTCGTAGAATTACAGTTTCTACCGCCGGCATTGCGAAGGCGATTATTAAGCTAGGCGATGATGAAGTGAAATTTAATTTAGCACTTTCATTGCATGCTGCAAACGATGAAAAGCGGAATCAGATTATGCCCATTAACGAGCAAAATAATCTAGAAGTCTTGGCGGAAGCGTTAAAGTATTTTTATGAAAAAACTGGTACACGCGTAACTTATGAATACATCATATTTAAAGATTTTAATGATGAGCTAGAGGACGCAAGAGAATTGGCTGCTTTTTGTAAGCACATTCCTTGTAAAGTAAATATCATTGAATACAATCCAATTGATGATGGTGAATTGCAACAAGCAGACAGTGCCAAAGTGGATGCATTTGCGGCGCTATTAGAAAGTAAGCACATTGTCGTTAATATCCGTAGAAGCAGAGGGAAAGACATAGATGCAGCCTGTGGTCAATTGGCCAATAAAAACGAAGCAGCTGTTCACAAAGTGCTCAAATAATAATCGACTCAGGTTAGTTTATTAATACAGCTTTAATACCTATTTTTGGGCACCAAACAATGCAATATTCCTTAACTAAAATAAAGGCTCCCATTCTTAAAGAGATGGATACGTTCGAAAGTCATTTTCGAGACTCCATGAAATCTCAGGTGGCTTTGCTGGATAAAATCACACATTATATCATCAAGCGAAAAGGGAAGCAGATGCGTCCGATGTTTGTTTTTTTGTCAGCCAAACTTTTCAGTGAAACCACTGAGAAAAGTTACATCGCAGCTTCTCTAATTGAATTGTTGCATACCGCTACTTTAGTGCACGATGATGTGGTGGACGAATCGTATCAACGAAGAGGATTTTTCTCTATCAATGCGTTGTGGAAGAATAAAATAGCGGTGTTGGTTGGAGATTATTTGTTGTCGAAAGGGCTGTTATTGTCAGTAGATAACAATGGGTTTGATTTATTGCGCATCGTTTCGGATTCTGTTCGAAAAATGAGCGAAGGCGAATTGCTACAAATTGAAAAGGCGAGACGATTAGACATCGAAGAACCGATTTATTTCGACATCATTACTAAGAAAACAGCGACTTTGATTGCCTCTTGTTGTGCCACAGGTGCAGCTTCAGTGGGGCAACCTAAAGAAATTGTGGACAAAATGCACGATTTCGGTGAGTTGACTGGCATCGCCTTTCAGATTAAGGATGACCTATTTGACTACGGAAGTTACAAGGATATCGGCAAGCCAGTGGGCATCGATATAAAAGAGAAAAAAATGACGTTGCCTTTGATATACGCATTGAATAATTGCAGTAAATTAGTGCGCCGAAAAATGATTCGAATTATTAAAAATCACAGTGAGGAGTCAGAGAAGGTACAAGAGGTAATAGACTTTGTATTGCAAAGTGGAGGAATAGAGTATGCAACAGAGAAGATGTATGAATATCGCTTAAAGGCGTTAACTATTTTACACGAATTTCCCGACAATCCAGCGCGACAAAGTTTAGAAGAATTAGTAATGTACACCACCGAAAGAGTAAAGTAAAGATGAAGAGAATGTTGTTTGTAGTAATTGTTACGGTATTAGTAGCATGTGGTGGTTCTGCACCAAAAAGTGAATTAGATAAGGTAACTACTGATGCTGGTTATGGCGATTCTACAGGAATATTTCAGGAGCAATACCCAAATGGGAAATTGAAAATAAAAGGGTACCTGAATGAAGGTAAGCGAGATGGAATTTGGGAGTATTACTACGATAATGGATTCACTTGGAGTAAAGGAGTTTATAAAAATGGAGTGAGAGATGGATATTCCATGGTTTACCATGAAAATGGGGTGAAGAAAATTCAAGGCGAATACAAAAATGGAAAAGCTTTTGGAGTTTGGAAGTATTGGTCTGATAATGGTGAGCTTGTTAAGGAGATTGACGTTGATAAGGAAGGTTTCCCTTTTGAATAAAATAAATTTACTTTCGTAAATTTAGCTATGCTAAATAAAATCAGAATTTGATTCCACAAGATAAAGTTGCTGAAATAATTGAGACTGCTCGAGTCGAAGAGGTCATTGAAGACCACGTGACATTGAAGCGGAGAGGTGCAAATTTGCTCGGTAATTGCCCGTTTCATAACGAGAAAACACCCTCATTTACAGTTTCTCCTGCAAAGGGGATCTATAAATGTTTTGGTTGTGGAAAGGCAGGAAATGTGGTCAATTTCTTAATGGATTATGAGCAGTTAAGCTACCCTGAAGCATTGCGATCTTTAGCGAAAAGATACAACATTGAAATTGAGGAAGAGGAGCTATCCGCTGATCAGCGACAAGAATTAAATGCAAAAGAGAGTTTATATATCGTTTCGCAATTTGCTGCCGATTATTTTCAAGAACAACTCACCCAAACACAAAAAGGAAGAGCGATAGGGTTAAGCTATTTTAAAGAACGAGGATTTTCTGAAGAAACGATCAAAAAGTTCCAGTTGGGTTACAGCCCCGATGAATGGACAGCTCTAACAGACGCTGCTATAGAGAAAGGATATCAACTGGATTACCTCGACAAAACTGGGTTAACCATCGTAAAAGATGATAAGAAATTTGACCGTTTCAAAGGTCGAGTCATGTTTCCGATTCAAAATATATCTGGACGTGTGTTGGGGTTTGGAGGTCGGATTCTATCCAACGATAAAAAAGCAGCTAAATACCTAAATTCACCTGAAAGTGATATTTACCATAAGAGTAAAGTGCTTTACGGTATTTTTCATGCCAAGAAATCAATCGTTGCGAAAGATGCTTGTTATTTAGTTGAAGGATATACTGATGTGATTTCATTGCACCAAAGCGGTGTGGAAAATGTAGTGGCATCAAGTGGAACTTCATTAACGACTGAACAAATACGCTTAATTAAGCGATATACACCAAACATTACCATGCTTTTTGATGGAGATGCAGCTGGATTAAAAGCCTCTTTTCGTGGGATAGATATGATTTTGGAAGCGGGTTTGAATGTGAAAGTAGTGCTATTTCCTGATGGTGTAGATCCAGATTCATTTGCTAAAAAGCATACTCAAGCAGAGATTAATGAATTCTTAGAAATAGAATCCAAGGATTTTATCAAGTTCAAAACAGATGTATTACTTAAAGAGGCCGGAAAAGATCCGATAAAAAAAGCTGGCCTGATTAAAGACATTGTCGAAAGTATTGCACTGATTCCTGATCCAATTATTCGTTCAGTCTATATCCAAGAATGCAGTAGCATGATGGACATGGAGGAGGGTATGTTGTTGACTGAGTTAAACAAATCTCGAAAACAAAAAATCAATAAGAAGATTGGGGCATCAAATGACTCATCGCCACAAATAAATGTACCAGAATATATTCCTAGAGAAGATGGACAACAAAAATCTTCAAAAAAGGTAAATTACCAAGAACGGGATATTATCCGATTGATGATTCAATATGGATTGCACGAAATAGAGTTGGAGGTGGATAAAGATGAAAAAGGAAATGCAATCAAGGAACCGTTTAAATTGGTAGAAGTTATTTTATCTGATCTTCAGCAGGATGAAATAACTTTTGATGATCCCATTTATGATTTGATCTACAACGAATTTATTGTAGCATTTGACAAAGAAATTTTGTTGGAGGAAAAACATTTTATTCATCATTTGGATGAAAGTATTCGAAAAGTCTCGATAGATTTAATTTCTCAACCTTATGAATTGAGTGAACAATGGGAGGAAAAACATCAAATTCTAACACAAAGAGAAACAGATGATTTGTTCAAAACCATTCAATCTGGTTTGAATTACTTTAAGTTTAAGAAATTGAATGCCTTAAAAAATGAAAAGCGAAAGTTGCTTATGGAAGCAACAGAATCAGAGCAATATACCGATGTGCTAATGGATATTATTAAAATTGATACCTCTAGAAAGAATTTAGCTAAGATTTTAGGAATTGTAATTTCAGATTAAAACTATGAAGGAACTTTTAGTTCAGTTAAAATCCATTTTAGAGTTTAAAATAGTAGAAGTATCAGACTACTCTCTAACACTTTACCATTTACTGCTATTTATTGGTATCATTATATTCGTCCGCGTCATGGTGAAAGCCATGGAGATGTTTGTAAAGCGAAAAGTGAGCGGCAAGCAATGGATTGATGAGGGGAAACAATTTGCCATCATTCAAATTGCTAAATACTTAATGTATGCTGCCGGTATTGTGATCGGTTTGAAAAGCATTGGGTTGGACATCACAGTTGTAATCTTTGGGTCTACTGCACTCTTTGTTGGTTTGGGTTTTGGATTGCAAGAAGCATTCAGGGATTTAGTTTCAGGAATTATTTTATTGTTCGAGGGGAATGTACAAGTTGCCGATGTTATCGAAATGGATAATGGAATCGTTGGAGTAGTGAAAGTGATTAATTTGAGGACGTCTAAAGTTAGGACTAGAGATGGAATTATGATGGTGGTACCCAATTCGGAATTGATTAATAAGCGGGTAGTTAATTGGAGCAATAGCAATAAATTAACACGATTTCATGTAAAAGTTGGTGTGGCGTATGGCACTGATGTAGAAAAAGTAAGAGATGTATTATTAGAAGTCGCTAAAAAGGAAGAAACGATAACCAAGAGAATTCCAGCTTTTGTTAGGTTCTCTGATTTTGGTGAAAGTTCTTTAGATTTCGAATTGCATTTTTGGTCAGAACAGGTTTGGCGAATAGAAAGTACAAAGAGTAGTTTAAGGTTTGAGATCAATCGATTATTCCTAGAGCACCAAATTCAAATCCCTTTTCCTCAGAGAGATTTACATATTATTTCTGATAAAAGAAAGAACGTTGAATAACCAAAAGTTTTTGCTTGCTTTCACTTGAGAACTATTACTTTTGCCGCCATGAGTAATCGTAAAATAATTACAAGGATTTTGCTTTGGAGAAGGCGAAAGATTAACAACAAACAATGGATCATGATATTGAGCATTGTTGTGGGGTTTGCCGGTGGGCTTTCCGCTGTAATTATGAAGAACTTGGTTCATTTGGTTCAGTCCTTATTAACTCATTCGTTTGTAAAGGAATATCACAATTACTTATACTTTATCTATCCAATTTTAGGGATTTTTCTTACCCTAATTTTTATTAAATACATACTGAAACGAAAGGTAGGTCACGGTATTCCATCTACTCTTTATGCAATTTCTACTAAGAGTTCAATTATTGCACGTTACAATATGTACGCCTCAGTGGTGGCAAGTGTATTAACAGTTGGATTTGGAGGATCAGTAGGTCTTGAAGGTCCTGCGGTGAGCACTTCTTCAGCCATTGGATCCAATGTCGGAAGACTTGGGAAGGTGAATTACAAAGCAACTACTTTGTTATTGGGCTGTGGTGCAGCTGGGGCAATGGCTGGTATCTTTAATGCACCTATAGCCGCTATTGTTTTTGCTTTGGAAGTCATCATGCTTGATTTGACGGCAGGTTCATTAATTCCTCTACTCCTGGCGTCTGTCTCTGCTGCATTAACCTCTCGTTTTATTGCAGGTGATTCAGTCTTGTTTAATGTAGAGATTACAGAGTTTTTTAAACTATCAGATACTCCATATTTTATACTATTAGGTATATTCTCAGGATTAGTCTCTGTTTATTTTAGCAAAGTTTATTGGTCAATTGAAGAGCGTTTTGATCGAATTCAGAATCCATTTCATCGGCTTTGGATTGGAGGGATTATTTTAGGAGGATTAATCTTTATGATTCCACCATTGTATGGAGAAGGGTTTATCACCATTAATGAATTGCTCTCTGGTAATTACATTAATATTTTTGATGGATCTATGCTGTTTGAGTATCGTGAAAATATTGTAGTGGCCATCGGGTTATTATTTGTAATGATGGCATTTAAAGCAATCGCGACTGCAGTTACATTCGGAGCCGGAGGAATTGGAGGAATCTTTGCTCCCTCATTATTTTTAGGATCTACGGCTGGATTTGTTTTTGCAAAAATTTTGAATTACTTCAATTTTATAACTGTTTCTGAAAAGAACTTTATTTTAGTGGGTATGGGTGGATTGTTAGCAGGAGTGCTTCATGCTCCTTTAACAGCACTGTTTTTAATTGCTGAAATAACGGCTTCCTATGAGCTCATTACACCATTAATGTTAACTGCGGCAACTAGTTTCTTAACCGCAAAATATTTTGTTCCACACTCTTTGTATACCATGCAATTGGCAAAAAGAGGAGAGTTGATTACCCACGACAAAGACAAAGCGGTTCTGACTTTAATGAAATTAAAGTCGGAAGTGGAGATGGATTTTCTAACTGTTCATCCTGATTTAAAGTTGGGCGAATTAGTAAAGATAGTGGCCAAGTCACAGCGGAATATTTTTCCTGTATTGGATGAAGAAAAACGCTTGGTTGGTATCGTGTTGTTGGATGATATTCGAAAGATAATGTTTGACCCTACTTTATACGAAACGATTACAGTTGCTGAGGTAATGTCGGACTATCCTGATTGGGTATCTTCTACTGATACAATGGATAGCGTAATGTCAAAGTTTCAAAAAACAGGGGCATGGAATTTGCCTGTAATCGATAACAGCCAATATGTTGGATTTGTGTCTAAATCAAAATTGTTCAATGCTTATCGAAAAATTTTGATGGATTTTTCAGAATAACCTACTTTCAAAAAAATGATGTACTTTGGTTTTAAATTATAAAAAGGAAAATGAAGAATTTTAAAATGAGATTGATTGCAATTTTTGTATTAGCATTAACTCCAGTAATTGGATTTGCTCAAAAAGAATTTAAAGGTATTCCTGAAGACTTAGATCAACAAAAAATTATTTTCCTCAATTACGAGCCCATTAATATTTCATCTGAAAAACCAAGTTCTAAGGAAGAGGAGTATATCCGTGATCGCAAAGAACAACACAATATGGCTACTGAGCAGGCTAATGATTACTTAAGAACTGCTGCATTGGATTATCCATATAAGTATGCCATTGCCAATCATTCTAGCTATGAAACTTTGGTGCAAGCTGGTTATAAGTATGTACTTCAGTGCAACTGTTTCGACAATCAACGATTAATGACTTCGCCAGAGTCAGGGGTTTTATTAATTTATGATTTTTACATCAAAGACCTCACTACTGGCGATATCTATATATTATTTGATTTGGATGAGATGAAAGTGTATGATTATCGATTAGTAATGAAGAAATTGAATAAGATAATTAGTAAGTCAGAAGATTAATCCATCTCTACTTTTTCGATGATTTCATAACCCAAATGTTTTTCTAGAATTTTTCTGTAATCTTTGGTGGATGTAAAGCCAAACCCAATTTCAAAAAATTCATTAAAAGCGGTATCCCAGTCACTCGTTTTTGGAAAGGCATATCCAAAATATTCATCTTTAGAATTAACAAATTTTTGAATCTTGAAAAATTCTTTTGAATCTTTCATAAACGTCCAAAAAGAAAGCACGTCCAGGAAGGCAAATGATGCATCTCCATTTTTTAAGCTAGAAAGTACATCATTGGTGTTCTCTAAATAATCCACTTGAAGTGTAGTATTATACTTTGAAATTAGCTCCTTAAAGTAAAGTTCATGCAAACTTCCTTGGACTGCTACTCCCTTTAATTCACTGAAGGCTTTATGAAATTCCTCTTCGTTTTTGATTGTAGGAATATTACCTTTTGTAATGAAGACTGAGTTATTTTTGAGGTATGGAGCAGAAAATTTTAATTCTTTTAAACGTTCATCCGTAATGGTTATACTTCCGGCACCAACAATGTTGTTTTCACCTTTTTTTACCGCCAATAACATTTCTTCAAAATCCTTGTAGGGTTTATAATCTATTGATAGTTTGATGCCTTTGTTTTTAAAAATCCAGTTTTGAAAAGCATTTAAAATGTCTACTTCTATCCCTGCCATCCCATTTTTAGGATGAGCATATGCCATTGGAGAATTTTCAAAATAGGCTATTGTTAATTTTCCTTCTTTTGTTTTTAGCGCACTTTCATAAGTAGACTGCGCATACAGTCCTGAAAAGGCGAGAAGCACTGCAATACTAAATGTGATTAGTTTCATAATTTATTTGGTTTAATTAAACTTTTCCAAGATAGCAAATTCTTTCGATGGTGAGAAAACTTTTTAAATGGTTAAATTTCTCTTTCACCTATTTATAATTCAATGAAAGAAATCAAAACCATCCAAAGATGTGACTGGGTAAATCAAGACCCCATTTATATTGATTACCATGATAATGAATGGGTAAAACCATTAAAAGACAATCAAAAATTATTTGAGTTATTCATTTTGGAAGGATTTCAAGCAGGTCTAAGCTGGATAACAGTATTGAAAAAGAGAGCCCATTTTAGAGAAGTATTTGATGGATTTGATCCAATTAAAATTGCAAAGTATTCAGATCAGAAAATACAAGAATTACTAAATGATCCTGGAATCATTCGAAATCGATTGAAAGTAAATGGAGCAATTATCAATGCGACTCTTTTTTTGGAGATGGAAAACGAGTCCTTAAATTTTAGCCAATTTGTCTGGAGTTTTGTGAATAATCAATCAATTATAAATCAGAATAAATCTCATACTGATATTCCGGTTACTACACCTGAAGCAGAAGCAATGAGTAAAGCCCTCAAGAAAAGAGGATTTAAATTTTGCGGACCAACCATTTGTTACGCTTTTATGCAAGCGTCTGGAATGGTGAATGACCATACTGCCAAATGTTTTTTATCTCCAACGTAAAATGAATATAAAAATCCACTAAACCTCAATTTTTTGATCGAAATGTGTGACTATTTTCTACAATTAAAAAGTTTATTTTTTTTAAATTGAGTATTTATTTATTGATATATAATAAGTTGTAGCTTTGCTCCAGGTTGGCACAATTTTCAAGTACCATCTATAAATTTTAAAACCTGGAATTATGAAGAAGTACGTATTAGGAGCTATGATTATTGCATTCACAGTTGCATGTAATCAAGAAGAAGTAGATAAATTAAATCAAGACAATGCAAATTTAGAGAGTCAAACAATCACAAAAGACTCAACCATAAATGAAATGATGGCAACTTTTAACATCATTCAAGAAAATTTAGATGAAATTAAACGCAGAGAGAATCTAGTAGAGATCAATACAGATGGCGATGCAGAAAGAAGCCTGGGAAAAACTGAAAAGATCAACAGAGATTTGCAACGTATTAATCAGTTGATGATAGAGAATAAAAACTTGATCGAAGCATTAAACAAAAAGTCAAAGGCATCAGGTGCTAAGCTTAGTGAATTCGAACGAATGATCGCCAATTTGAATAAGCGAGTGAAGGATAAAGATGGTGAGATTTCTACACTTAAAGACGAATTAGAAGGAATGAACTTTAAGGTAAAGGAATTGAATCAATCCATTGATGAGTTGGCTTTAGAGAACATGAGAAAGCAAAAAGAGTTAGAAGCAAATATCGACGAGTTGAATACAGCTTACTTTGCATACGGTACTTATGAGGAATTGAACAGTAAGAATGTATTAACTAAAGAAGGTGGATTTTTAGGTTTAGGTAAGCAAGAAGCGCTGAAAGACGGGTTTAATTCTGAGTATTTCAGTATAATTGATAAAACTAAAACAAAGTCATTTCTAATCTATAGTAAAAAGGCTGAGCTAGTTACAAAACATCCAAAGGAGTCGTACAAATTTGTAGGTGACGATAAAAGAATAGACAGTTTGGTAATTATTGATCAGGAAGCATTCTGGAAAGCATCAAAATACATGGTGGTATTGGTGGATTAATCAACCAATCTGATAAGATATAGATTTGCCGAAGTTAGCTTTGCTAGCTTCGGTTTTTTTATGCTTCTTGGATTTGACGAATGGCTTGATAGGCCATAAACCCCATGCCTATTTCTAACGCTCTTTCATCAATGTCAAATTGTGGATGGTGTACTTTGTGAGTAATTCCTTTTGCTGTGTTTCCAGTTCCTAATCTATAAAAGCAGCCCTTTGTGTGATGTGTATAGTAGGAGAAGTCTTCTGCCGTCATCCGCAAGTCCAAATCAATCACATTCTCACTGCCTAAATATTCTTGCGCAGCTTTGTACGTTTTTGCAGTCGTCAATTCATCGTTACATAAAAATGGGTATCCTTTTCTTACTTCAAACTCGCAGGTTCCACCCATTCCTTCAGCGATACTTTCTGCTAATTTTTTCATTTTAAGGTGAGCTTCGCTACGCCACTCTTCATTCATTGTTCTGAAAGTACCTTCAATATTTACTTCACTTGGTAATACATTCGTGGCTCCGTTGCCAATGATTTTTCCAAAACTCAATACCGTTGGAATTGTTGGGGGAGCATTCCTGCTTACAATTTGCTGTAAATTCACTATTATGGTTGAGGCCATTAAAACTGCATCAACCGTATGTTGAGGTAAAGCTCCATGTCCACCCTTTCCGATTACTTTTACATAAATTTCATCTGCGCTGGCCATGTACATTCCGCTTCTCAAACCAACCTTTCCAACTTCTAATTCAGGATAAACATGCTGTCCTATTATGGCTTCGACATCCGGATTTTTTAATGCACCTTCTTTTATCATTAGGGAAGCACCTCCAGGTAATTTCTCTTCTCCTGGTTGAAAAATGAGTTTAATGGTTCCTTCGAATTGATCTCTTATTTCATTTAAAATTTTAGCTGAACCCAGCAAACAAGAAGTATGTACATCATGTCCGCAAGCGTGCATCACACCATTATTCTTGGATTTATATGGTACATCATTCTGTTCTTCTATTGGCAATGCATCTAAGTCTGCTCGCAGCGCAATTGTTTTTTTTGTTGGATTCTTTCCTTCGATAATGCCAATAATTCCAAAGCCGGCAATATTTTTCTGATACGAAATGCCGTATTCATCCAATTTTTTCTGAACAAATTGAGCTGTTTTTTCCTCTTCAAATGAAAGTTCAGGATATTGATGTAGATGCTGTCTAATGGATAGAACCTCCTTGTAATTTGCTCCTGCTTTTTCTTTGATCTTCTTTAAAATGTTCACTGCTCTGTGTTTTAAATGTCCATGCTCAATGATAAATAGAAAATAGGCTTATCACTAACCACACCATTTTCAACTCCCCAAGCCCAATCTGCTCTAACAAAATATCCCAATAGCATTGTTCTCAATCCGAACCCGTATCCGCCAACAATTGGATCATTTAAGTTGAATACATTAATATCAAATGGCTTCTTAGGGATGTTTTCAGTATTTGAAGGATTTTTGGCTTCAAAAGGACTTTTGCCTGCCCATGCAGTACCTACATCCGCAAATCCTATAATCTGGAAGTTTTTTACAAACTCAGATTGGATCGGTTTTCTTATGAAATAAGAAAAAACAGGAAAGCGCAATTCACTGTTGAAAACCATAAAGCTACTCCCGTTGCGGATGTTCTGAAGATGACCTCTCATGTTGGTGGCAATCGTTTGAAAACGATAGTTCTGAGTCGAATCTATTTTGGTATCATCAAAATTATTGGAGGTTTTCCACCAATTGTCAACACCACCCATATAATAGATCAACTTGTCTTTTCCAAAAGAAGTGCTTCCTGCCAGTCGAGTTACAAAAATCAATTGACGACTAATTTTTTGGTAATTACGAATATCAAATCCAACCACATATAAATTACCATCTGAGTTATTTTTATTCTGATCAAATACTTTTTGGTAATATTCACCAAACACTTTCAAGCGAGTACCGTATTTAATATTCAACGCAATATTTCTAGTATTGTCAAAAACATAGGCGGCCTTCAAACTTCCCCAAGCCTCATTTCGAATTGGTAGTTCTAATGCCCTCACACCTGTAGATAAAGGCACTACACGGTCGTTTCGACCAGATATCTTTCCGCGTAAGCTAGCTACCTCACTAAATGGATAAATTAAAGAATAGGTCCCCTGTAAAGTAAAAATATCTGCTGGACTATTGGATATTTGTGAACTACTCTTTATTCGACTAACGATGTACTCTTTGTCTAGTCGCTTTTTTAAATCCTGAAATCCAAGTAGATACTCTTGGCTGTTTCCTGAATACCTAAATCCTCCATAAACGCGATAATCTTCCATTAAGTCAACAACACCTATTCGCATAGTAGCACCTAAGCCTGGATTTTCATAAGGTCGTCCGGTAAAAATTTGATATTGACCATTTAAAAAGGTGCTGTTTAGCTGTATATCAGAGTTGTCTATTTTAAAGTTCAGGTTATAATTCCGCTGATTAGTTAATGAAAATGGGGGTTCTTCAATCTGGGTATTAGCAGAATTGTCCATTGTAGTTATTGGAACTACTGTTCGTTTAGCCTTTTTCTGATTTTCAAATTGATAGTTATCTATGTCAAAGTTTTCCTCAGATTTGCTCGATTCATTCTTCTTAGATCGCAGGACAATTATATTTTCATTTGTTGTTTGCAGGTCAGTTGATGGAAACAAGGTCGTCGATTTTCTATTTTTCTTTTCAGTTTTAGTTCCACTTTGAGTTGCATTGAAATCCAATACTGATAACAAATATTTCTTTTCATTAATGACAATTTCACTGTAATTAGAGCCACCTAAAGAGCTGCTATGCTCTGATATATTCTGTTTATAGGTGGTTGATCCTTCCTTAGTGTAGAAGTAGTCATAATGAATGATAGTATCTATGCGGCTAACTGCGCTGTCAAATTTAGCAATGTGCCTGCCATAAGTGGCATTCTCAATACCTAAATAAGCGATTGAGCCATTGTAATTTATCGGCATTCTTTCTGTTAAGTTAGGTGTTGAGTTAACACGAACTAAGCGAGGTTCCTTTGATTTATAATCAATTACAAAAATGTCTCTTTTATAAGAAAGGTCATTTATTTCAAAATTTGTTGGATTTAAACTGTCAGAAATACGATTGCTTGCAAAAGTAATTGCCTCTCCCCCTTCCACAAATGCCGGATCTAACTCGTCATAGATATCATCTGTAACTTTTTTCTGGGTATTTCCTCCAATGTTATAGATGTATAAGTCGGTTTGTCCATTGAAAACAGCAGAAAGCACCATTTGCTTTCCATCTGGAGAATAATCAAAGCTCAACACTTTTTCCAAGTTGAAGATTGGTTTTTGATACAATTGCTCTTCCTCCAAATTATAGGTACAAAGCAATACCTGCCCCTTTTCTTCCCTAAAAAATGAAAGCAACTTTCCGGTTGGATGCCACTTTAAAACAGGGTAGGAGTAGTCTACAATTCGATCTAATTTATGTTCGTCTTTAAAAATTCGTTTTCGTTTTTCGGTTTCTCTATCGTAGAAGAAAACTTTATATTGCCCCCGCTGATTCGTGCTATAAGCGACTTTATTTCCATCAGATGAAACTTTTAATTGCTGGTAGGTACGATTTTTTCGGGGCTTGAAGTCGAGTTGAGGATTGGTTTTGACATAATCTAAACCTCCATCATTCATATAATTGTTCTGATAATACTTGATCCAACTGTCCTTTAAATCGTCAAAGTTGACGCCAATTACATATAAAAACCCATCTTCAATATCTCTAGTTACCCTGGTCATGTAAAGAATGTTGCTAATTGTAGTTGGGCCATATTTATCGGTAATATAACTCCACATGGCATGACTAGCTATGGTAGCTTCTTTTGTGTTTAATCGATTGAATTTTTCGTATTTGTCTACAATTATTCCATTTTTTATCTGATTTACAATAGCCGGATCATCTCCTTTGGTGAGGTAAGATATTAATCCATTTACATACCACGTAGGCAGGGTAAGGAGTGCAGAATTTTTAATCACATCTTTCCAATTCCCCCCATACATCATTTGATAAATCAACACTTCAATTATCCCTGCATTAATCTGTTGATTCAATTTTTCATAATCCCCCTCAAAATATAAAAAAACCTTTGAGCCTACAATTCTAGAAACACCTCCAATACTATAGGTCTCATCAGAGGTTAAGCCAATATTACTTTGTTTGAAATCAGAATGTTTGTTGTAAATAACAAACTGTATTTTTTCATCCAAAACGTAGTCAAAGAAGGCTTCCTGCTTTTTAATTTGTTGGTGCGCATATTCTGCAGTATACTCAGCTATTTCTTTTCCACCGGTGTAGAAGTAGGTCTCGTATTTATCAAAACGGTAAAATTTCCATTCAAATTCTTCGTATTGAACCCGATTTTTACCAAAATCCATATTGCTTCCGGTATAGAATTGTGCAGTACTCTCAATGCTCGATAGCAAGAGAATAGCTAATCCAATGAAGCTAATAAAAAAATTAAATGGAATGGAATGACAGGTTCGTTTCATATTATAGTGGCATAAAATTAACTAAAATCTACGTTAACCATTATATTTGTTCTCTCTAAATAGACGAGTTATGTTAAAGATTAAAATATTTACCTTCAATCCTTTTCAAGAAAACACCTATTTGCTGTTTGATGACACCAAAAAAGGGGTAATTGTTGACCCAGGTTGTTCTAATTCTTCAGAGGAAAAGGAACTTTCTCGTTTTATTGAGGAAAATCAAATAGAAGTTGTGCATATCTTAAATACACACTGCCACATTGATCATGTGTTGGGATTAGACTTTGTCTGTGATAAATATAAATTACCTGTTCAGTTTCACAAAGATGATTTGCCAGTATTAGAGGCAGTTCCAAATTATGCTTCTATGTATGGATTTTCTGTGCCAGCCTTTGGTGGTGAAATGAAATTTATAGACGAAGGAGATGTGATTTCTTTTGGAGACACTAAATTAGCTGTCATTTTTGCTCCTGGTCATGCACCTGGTCACGTGGTGTTTGTGGCGCAAAAGGAAAAGGTAATCATCGGTGGTGATGTGTTGTTTTACAGCAGTATTGGACGAACTGACTTGCCAGGTGGTGACCATGATACTTTGATTAAGTCCATTAAAACCAAATTATTCCCTTTGGGTGATGATTTTACCGTTTATTCTGGTCATGGTCAAAAAACGACTATTGGCTTTGAACGGAAGTACAATCCGTTTTTGAACAATTAATTACATGCCATAATCTGGCCCATTGTATGTAGGAGAGGCGCAATTAACCGGATCATCCCGTAAAAAGTAAAACTGAATACTTATCAATATCGGTCGGTAATTATTACTGAAATAATTCAACGTAGACTTTCCATTGTCAAAAGGGAATAATGTAAGAATTGGCGTTTCAATACTCGGAACAATGAGTAGTTTTTTGAAAGCTCTAAATCCAATTCCAAATTTATAATGCAACTGCACAGTTAAATCATCTGGAGTAAATGGGTTTGCAGCAGGTGAGTCGCCTGAATACGTTCTATCTTTTATAAAAATATAATCTGCGTTAACACCTAACGAATTACTTAAGAAAGTATTCAAGCCAAGGTGTGTGGCATGTGTTGCATTGAAATATAACCCAAGGTTATGATCTGAGTAAGAATAGACATTGTTTTCAATTGACATGGAGTCTAGTCCAGTTCTGATGGTGTTTTTTTCAGCCGTTTCTCCTCTGAAAAGCTTGTAGCTTACACCAAAATCAATAAAGTGAATAATTGATGGATCTTCAAAACTGTGAAACCATCCTGCATGAACAAATCCACCGAGTTTTCCACTGGCATTTGCTTCGTATGAAACATTCAATGAATCCGTCTCAATTGATGTTCCACTTTCTTTAGGGGCAAAAGTATACGTGAGTCCAGGAGCTAACATGAAGCCACCATTTCTAAGCTCTCGATCCAATGGAAATACTTCACCACGCTCTTTGCGCATTTGCGCCATACTGCCAAATGAAACAACCAATAAAACAATTGTGAGGATGTTTTTCATACTAGATTAAACTTAAAATCTCATGTTCTATTTCATCGCTGTCCCATTTTTTTTCGATTTCTGGATTGGCCATAATTTGATCCATGATTTTTTCTTGTTTCTTGCCTTGTGCCAGAGCTACACTGTATGGAATGTGACTAAAGGTAACTTGTGAATAAAGCGGCATCCACTTTTCTGGGTATTTGGAGTATACTTTTTTCTCAATTTTTTTGCGCAACAAGAAACTTTCATCTGCCACTTTATCACGCATCTCTATGAAGTTCTGAATGGCTAAATCTGCAATTGCATCTCCATTTGGTTTGCGTTCACGTGCAAAATCTGCAAACAGTTTGCTCCAGTCTCCCTTGAAGTCGGCAGACATTTCTTCAAATGCAGAGCAATCTTCAAATCCGCTGTTCATTCCTTGTCCGTAAAAAGGAACAATGGCATGAGAAGCGTCTCCCATTAGAATAATTTTATCTTTATAATTCCAAGGAGCACACTTTACAGTTACCAATGGAGATGTTGGATTTTCGAAATAGTCAGCAACCAAATTTGGCATCAAATCGACTGCATCAGCAAAAGTGCTGTTGAAAAAATCGAGTACATCTTGTTCTGTTTTTATCGATCCAAAAGAAGGTTTTCCTTCAAATGGAAAGAATAGAGTACAGGTGAAGCTACCATCCATGTTTGGTAAGGCAATCATCATAAACTCGCCTCTTGGCCATATGTGTAATGCGTTTTTGTCTAGTTTATGTGTTCCATCGGCATTTGGAGGAATACTTAATTCTTTGTAGCCATGTTTTAAATACGACTGCGAAAAGTCAAATCGAGGTGTTTTTTGTAATCGCAACCTCACTGCTGAAAATGCTCCATCTGTTCCAAAAATTCGATCAGCTTTGAAGGTAGAAGTTTGATGTGTTTCAGTATCGGTAAAGTGCAATTCATTGTGATTTAAGTCAATGTCATCACACGTTTTGTTAAAATGAAAAGTGACATTGTCTTGTTGGTCTGCTATGTTCATCAAGGTTTGGTTTAATCCACCTCTACTTACCGAATAAATGGCTTGTCCTTCTTTTCCATAAGGTTGATTGGTCAAAGTGCTATCTACTGCATGCATGATGCGACCATACATCGGTATGGCAGTATCCATAATTTTATCATCCACTCCGGCCATTTTTAACGCTTTCCAGCCTCTATCCGAAAGTGCTAAGTTTATTGATCTTCCTGCACTTAATTCTACAAATCGCATATCTGGTCGACGTTCAAAAACTTCTACTTGATATCCTTTTTTTGCCAACAATATAGCTTCTAATGAGCCTACTAATCCTGCACCAACAATTGCAATTTTTTCCATCTTCTTAATTTTTTAATCCTGCTTCTAATAATTGTCCAAATTGATACACATCTTCAAAAGAATTGTACAAAGGCACTGGCGCCATGCGTATTACATTCGGTTCTCTCCAATCTGCTATTACTCCTTTTTCGGTGATATAATCAAATAGGTCTTTACCCGTTCCGTGTGTTAATATTGAAATTTGTGATCCTCTTTCATTGACTGTCTTTGGTGTTATAATTTCAAAATTTGCAGCAGGATTTCTTTCAGAAATATCGTTAATGATAAACTCTAAATAACCAGTTAGTGCATCACGTTTTGCAAAAATATTCTCCATTCCAGCTTCTTCAAATAAATCCAATGACGCTTTGTGCGCAGCCATTGCCAAAACCGGTGCATTGCTCAATTGCCATCCATCCGCCCCAGTTGCTGGTTCAAATCCTTTTGCCATTTTAAATCGACCTTCAGCAGGTGTTCCCCACCAACCTGCAAAACGTTTTAATTCATTGTTTTGTTCATGCCGCTGATGTACAAAAACTCCCGAAACACTTCCTGGTCCAGAGTTTAAATATTTATACGAGCACCACGCGGCGAAATCAACGCCCCAATCGTGTAATTTTAATTCGATATTCCCTGCTCCATGCGCCAAGTCAAATCCGACTATGGCACCAGCTCGATGTCCTTTTTCTGTAATGGTTTTCATGTCGAATACCTGTCCGGTGTAATAATTTACACCTCCAATCATTACAAGGGCAATCTGATCACCATGAATTTTTAAAGCATCATAAATGTCTTCGTGGTTGATGGTGTGTTCACCTATTCTCGGAGGGATTTCAATAATGGCCTCTTCAGGATCAAATCCATGAAATTTTACCTGACTTTCCAGTGCATACTGATCAGAAGGAAACGCCTTAGCTTCGCATAAAATTTTATACCGTTTGCCTTTTGGCTGATAAAAGGAAGCCATCAATAAATGAAGATTGGTTGTCAATCCATTCATCACAGTTACTTCACTTTCTTTAGCTCCTGCAATTAAAGCAGCTCCTTTTTTAAAATTTTCATGATATGAAAACCAAGGATTTTTAGCTTCAAAATGACCTTCTACACCATATTTAGCCCAATCGTCAAGCTCTTGTTCAATAGCTGCTTTTGCTCGTTTAGGCATTAATCCTAAACTATTTCCTGTAAAATAATAACATCCATTCGGATTGAAATTAGGAATGTGAAATTCTGATCGAAAATGTTTTAACGGATCCTTTTCGTCTTGTTCTTTCGCAAATGCAATGGAGTTGATATAATTCATGCGTCTATCTTTTGCCTCAAAGATACAAAGCTCATTATTGATATAATAACTTCAAATTGCATTCATCAAAAAAAGATAGACTAAGAAAGGAAATAGAAGAATGCTTTCTACCACTCCTGAATAATAAATCTCTTTACGACTGGCATTTATTCTTATAATAATTGGGATGGCTAAAAGCGAAGAAATACTGTAAGAAAATAGTATGGTTGAAGCTAAATTTTTAGGCTCTTGATGGTCTAACCAAAAAAACAGTAGAGAAAGCACTCCAAATCCAAAAATGGAGAAATACTTACTTTTTTGCAATCCCAATTGCTGGGCTAGGGTTTTGATACGAAAGTTGTTGTCATAGTTTATATCTCTAATGTCAAAAGGGATGGTTTGAAAAATGATGAAAAAGCTAATCGCTGTAAATGTGAGGAGTTGATTTAGCGAGCAAGATGCAGTTTGAGATAAAAATAAGGGCAATCCAAAAGTAGAAAGTCCCCAAATGGATCCGATCACAAATAATTTTACAAAAGGAATGGTTCTTAGAGCAGGGATTTTCTTAAAACTGACAACATACCAAAGGGAGATGAGCCCGATAGGTATTAAGAATGGAAAAGTGGTTTTCGGGAGAAACAAAAGTAAAAAACCGGCGATTCCTGAAAGTAGATAGTTTGAAAGAAGCAATAAGAATTTGTTTTCTTTAATCCATGTTAAGCGAATTGAATTTCTTTCACTTGATGTTTTTCTAATTCTAAAAAGGCGTTGAAAGTTATAAGCGATGTTGGTGCAGCAATAAATAAAAATGCTTAGCGGGAAAGCAATTTCGATCAGCTCAAAATAAAGGGCATTTATGTATGTAAGGCTAGCCGCACAAAGTGAAACAAATACGTTCCCAAATAATAGAAATCGAAAGAAATATTGTGTGGCTGTTTTCAAATTGAATTAATAAACTCTAAAATTAGCTTCCTAAGGGCAAATTGTCAATTTTAATTGCTGTTATTCTTTCTGTGAAAAACTCTTTTTAAATTTTAGTGTTTACTCAACAACAAAGAAAAGAAATCAACCTTCTATAAAGTGTTGAAATTTAATAATATGATTATGGATGCCGCGTTTTGTTTTCGACTTATTTTTTCATTTTAAAATAAGCCAAAAATAAGCATAGAAGCATTTCGATATGAGTATATTTGTCCACTAATTTTTTAACTTAAATACCAGACTACAGATGACAAATGCTGAGTTTAAATCAAGACATATTGGCCCACGTGATGCTGAAATCCAACAAATGTTGGAAGTGATAGGAGTGAGTTCAATTGAAGAATTAATAAACAAAACCGTTCCTTCAAACATTCGATTAAACAGAGAGTTGAATGTTCCGAAAGCAATGAGTGAATTTCAATTCATAAAGCACTTAAAAGCGCTTGGTGGAAAGAATAAGTTGTATAAGTCTTATTTAGGATTAGGATACCACGGTACGAAACTTCCGGGTGTTATTCAGCGAAATATATTAGAGAATCCGGGTTGGTATACAGCATATACACCATATCAAGCAGAGATTGCGCAAGGTAGATTAGAGGCTTTATTAAATTTTCAAACCATGGTCACTGATTTGACAGGTATGGAAATCGCCAATGCTTCTTTATTAGATGAGTCTACTGCTGCTGCAGAGGCAATGATCATGTTCTACAGCAGTAGAAGTAAAGACGCAAAGAAAAATCAAGCCAATCAGTTTTTTGTTTCACAAGAAGTGTTGCCACAAACTATTTCATTGTTGCAAACAAGAGCTGAGCCTTTAGACATTGAATTGGTTATTGGAGATCATCAAACTTTTGAGTTTACATCCAAAACATTTGGTGCCATTGTTCAATATCCAGCGATAAATGGAGAAGTGTACAATTACAGATCATTTGCTCAAAAAGTAAAAGATAACGATGCCTTTCTAGTAGTTGCAGCTGATATTATGAGTTTGGCTATTTTAGAAGCACCTGGTAGATGGGGGGCAGATGCAGTCGTTGGGACAACACAGCGTTTCGGTATTCCGATGGGTTATGGTGGGCCTCATGCAGCTTATTTTGCCACAAAAGAAGAATACAAGAGAAACATTCCAGGTAGAATTATAGGCGTGTCCGTTGATGCAAGTGGAAACAGAGCATTAAGAATGGCACTGCAGACTAGAGAACAACACATCAAAAGAGATAGAGCAACTTCAAATATTTGTACAGCACAAGTATTATTGGCAGTAATGTCAGGAATGTATGCTTGCTATCATGGAGCAGAAGGTATTCGTTCCATTTCTACCAATATCCACAAATACGCCAATGCACTTAGCCTTAAATTAAATGAGCTTGGATTTAAGAATTTAAACACGGACTTTTTTGATACCATTCAAATTAATACTGCGAAATATACAGCAGATCAAATAGTAGCAGCAGCATTAATAGCAGAAATTAACATCCGAAAAGTAGACGATTCCACTGTGTCCATCAGTTTGGATGAAACAGTAGAGCTAGACGATTTGAACGAACTGTTACATGTATTTGCAAAATTGGTTGGTTCAGATGCTACTATCTCTAGGGATGAAATCGGGCCTATTTCGATCAATTCATCCATTCAAAGAACGACTCCTTTTTTAACGCACGAAGTGTTTAATCAGAATCATTCTGAAACGGATATGATGCGATACATTAAGAGTTTAGAGAATAAAGATTTGTCTTTGACTCACTCTATGATAGCATTGGGTTCATGCACCATGAAATTGAATGCAGCAAGTGAGTTATTTGCTCTAAGCTGGCCTGAATTCAATAATCTACACCCTTTTGTGCCAATTGATCAGGCAGAAGGTTATACCATTATGTTGCATAATTTAGAGCGTTATTTGTCTGAAATTACAGGCTTTGCTCAAACTTCATTACAGCCGAATTCTGGAGCACAAGGAGAATATGCTGGTTTAATGGTGATCAGAGCTTACCATTTAGATCGAGGAGATCACCATAGAAACATTGCTTTAATTCCATCATCTGCGCATGGAACCAATCCTGCTTCAGCAGTGATGGCTGGTATGAAAGTGATGGTAGTGAAATGTGATGAAAGAGGAAATATTGATGTGGCTGACTTGCAGGAAAAAGCAGAGAAGCACTCCAATGAATTGTCTTGTTTGATGATTACTTATCCATCTACTCATGGTGTTTTCGAAAGTTCTGTAAAAGACATTACAAAAATTATTCACCAGCATGGTGGACAAGTGTATATGGATGGTGCCAATATGAATGCACAAGTGGGATTAACCAATCCGGCTGAAATTGGCGCTGATGTGTGTCACTTGAATTTGCATAAAACGTTTGCCATTCCTCATGGTGGCGGTGGTCCGGGTATGGGACCAATTGGAGTTGCGGCTCATTTAGCACCTTTCTTACCTTCTAATCCTGTGGTAACCACTGGTGGTGATAAGGCCATTACGGCCATTTCAGGTGCTCCTTTTGGAAGTGCTCTGGTTTTGACTATTTCTTATGCTTATATCCGAATGCTTGGTGCAATTGGATTGAGAAATAGCACTGAATTTGCGATTCTAAATGCAAACTACATGCGTGTATTGTTAGAAGAAAAATTTGATGTCCTATATAAAGGTGAAAATGGTTTTGTGGCACACGAAATGATTTTGGACTGCAGAGGATTTAAAGCAAAATCTGGAATTGAAGTTGTAGACATTGCCAAACGATTAATGGATTATGGATATCATGCGCCTACAGTATCATTTCCTGTTAGTGGAACTTTAATGATTGAGCCAACAGAGAGCGAAAGCAAAAAGGAATTGGATCAATTCATCAAAGCAATGCTTTCTATTTACAATGAAATTGAAGGCATAGAAAACGGAGTAGCTGATAAGGCAAATAACGTCCTAAAGAATGCGCCTCATATTTTAAGTGAAGTTGTTAGTGAATCTTGGGATTACCCTTACACTAGAACGAAAGCTGTTTTTCCATTGTCATACATTCAAGCCAATAAGTTTTGGCCAACAGTTAAACGTGTGGATGATGCTTATGGCGATAGAAATTTAATTTGTAGTTGTGCGCCCATTCAAGATTATGAAGAGCCAGTCTTAAGCGAATAATGCCGTTTAAAATGATAACATAAATATAATCTTTTTGTAAAAATCAGTTGATTTATAAAAAAAGTCTTAACTTTAGGGTTGATAAAAATTGTTTAACTAAAAACACACACAATGAAAAAGAATTACTTTTTAACAGGTGCGCTAGTTTTAGCTTCAACTTTCACATTTGCTCAGCAAGAGAAAATGGTTGGAAAGGTTCTAGATGCTAAATATGCGCCAGCTTCAGCAGATGAATTGAAATTCAAAGCATCTGAAAATTTTAACAAAGCAGAAGGCGATACATTGTTTTATGAAGATTTCGGTACGGGATTTTCTACAAACGGTTGGGTTGCTTTAGATGCTTCATCGAATGGATTTAACTGGATTTATACGACAGCTGTACCGACAGGTCAGTATTCTACAAATACAGCTGCAATTACTTCGGCTACTGCAGCGAATGGTTTTGCTGCTCTTAATTCTGATGCATACAACACTCCAACTCCTGGTGGTGGTTTTATTAACATGGATTCTTATTTAACTTCTGGACCTATTGTTATTCCACCTAAAGGAAATGTTTTGTTGAGATGGAACCAATCTTTGCGTTATTGCTGTAATGCTAATACTGCTGCTCTAGAAGTGCAAGTTAGTTCAGACAACGCAAATTGGACAAATTTTGATGCAAAGGCTCCTGCAGCTGTAAATGCTGCTTGGGCTGGAAATAAACAACTTAATATTTCATCTGTAGCTGCAAATGAGGATACGATTTACATTCGTTTTTACCAAAATGCGAGTCACTACTATTGGATGGTTGATGATATCGCAGTAGTAGAAGGTGCATCTAATCAATTAGAATTATCTAAAGCATTCAGTTCTTTTGGTCCTATTGATAGAGAAGGTTTCTTTACTAAAGTTCCAGTTCAATTGACACAGCCACTATCATTTGGTGGTATCATTAAGAATGACGGTGGTTCAATTGCTTCAAACACAAAGTTGAAAGTAAATGTAACGAAAGGATCTACTGTAGTATACAGCGATTCAGTTAGTGCTGTTGCGTCTCTTTCTCCTCAAGTGAGAGATACAGTAGAAATTGTAACTGCTTATGGTAATAATGATGGTACAGGAGATTATAAAATGAATTACAGTGCTGTGGCAAATGCAGCTAGTTCAGACATGTCTAGAGCAATGACTTCAATTGATTTTGCTATCACGGATACTATTCTAGGTAAGGATTATAATGTTTCAGGTGGTGCAGTTGGACCAGGTTCATACGTTAACGGTGACGCTGCTGGTTCAAGAGTAGGTACAAGATACAATCTTGGAGCTCCTGCAACATTAACTTCTGTTTCTTATTTTATCGGTACTTCTTCATTGAACACTGGTGCAGAAATTAAATCTAAAGTTTGGGGATTTGATACATCTCAAGCCTCTTTGAACGATGCAATGAACGTTCCTGGTATTAAGGCTCAAAACCCAATACCATATATTATTCAAGCTTCGGATTTAGGTACTTGGGTAACATTTAAAATGTTACCACCTGTAGCGTTACCAGTTGGAATGTATGTTCCTGCTGCGGAACAAAGTAATGCCAATACTGCTGCCATTGATTTTACGTTAGGTAGAGCAACCGTTTCTGAGAATTTACAGCCTAATCTTGATAATAGCAACTTGAGTACTTTTGTTTATGCTGCTGGTGCTGCCGCTCCATCATGGGGATACATTACTGCTTTACCAATGATTAGAATGAACTTTGGTTTATTAAAAGGAATAACAGAAACTAAAGAAGCTATTAATAGCTTCGTTATCTCTCCAAACCCAAATAATGGTCAATTTAAGGTAGAAGTACTTGCAGAAAATGCAAGATTCGACCTTTCTGTTAGAAACATGATTGGTCAAGTGGTTTACAATGAAAATATTTCAGTTAGTAATTCATTAACTAAGACTATCGATTTGTCTAACCTTGATAAAGGTATCTACTTTGTTTCTCTTGAGAATGGAGTAAACAGACAAGTACAAAAAGTGGTTATCAAGTAATTGATAAAATTGCTTAAAATTTTTAGGAGCCTCCTTGAGAAATCAAGGAGGCTTTTTTTTTGAACTTTCATTTATAGGTTGACTATGAATTATATTTTACTATATGTGAATTTTAGTGAGATGTAGTGGGCTTGGTAGACTAAATTTGAGGCTGATATTTAGTACTCACCTTAACCCAACTCATTATGGAATCTAAATTTGTTCTTACAATCACATTTACATTGGCTTCTTTTTTCACCTTTGCTCAACAAGAGAAAATGACAGGAAGAGAAGTTGAATTGAAATTAAAAACAACTTCATTAGAAGAATTGAAGTTAATAGAAAATTCTTCTTTGATTAAAGCACCGGGAGATACGCTGTTTTATGAAGACTTCGGAACTGGATTTTCTACCAACGGCTGGGTCTCAAATAATGTTTCTCAGAATGGATTCGACTGGATTTACACCACAGCTGCACCAGGTGGTCAATATTCAGGTAATATAGCAGCAATTGCATCGACGACTGGTGCCAATGGTTTTGCTTCACTACGATCAGATTTTTACAATACGCCCACTCCCTCAGGAGGATTTTTTAATATGGATACCTACCTAACCTCTGGGCCAATTGTGATTTCACCTAAATCCAATATTTTGTTAAGATGGCAACAGTCTTTTAGGTATTGTTGCGCTACTTCTGCTGCTCTAGAAGTGCAGGTGAGTCCTGATAGTATCAATTGGACCAACTACTCAGCCAAAGCAAGTGCAAACGCCAATACGGCAACCACAGGATCCTTTCAAGTGAATATTTCTGCTGCAGCTGCAAACCAAGGAACGCTCTACATTCGTTTTTATCAAGATGCAAGCCACTATTATTGGATGATTGATGATATTGCCATTGTTGAAGGTGCTCCGAATCAATTGGAATTAACACGATCATTAAGCTCATTTGGACCAATTGATCGAGAAGGCTTTTTTACACTTGTTCCTGCTCTGATGACACAGCCATTAAGTTTTAGAGGGGAAATTAAAAATGACGGTGGTTTGATTGCCAACAATACTAAGTTGAAAGTAAACGTAACCAAAAATAATGCGATGGTTTATAGTGATTCTGTTGCCACTAAACCGATTTTGCTTCCACAGGAGTCTGTTGTTGTTGATATTGTTCGACCATTTAATAATACCAATGGAACAGGAGATTATGAAATCAACTATAGTGCAGAATCGAATACTGCAAGTGCTGATATTTCAAGAACTAAAAGATCTATAGACTTTACAGTAACGGATACTATTTTTGGTAAAGATTACAATTTGTCAGGAGGAGGAATAGGGCCAGGTTCTTTCGTAGATGGTGACGCTGCTGGTTCTAGAATTGGAACAAGATACAATCTTAAAGCAGGAGCTAAATTGACTTCTGTGTCGTATTTTATTTCTACCTCTACTTTGAATATTGGAGCTGAAATAAAAGCGAAAGTTTGGGGATTTGATACTTCACAAGCATCATTGAATGATGCCATTAATGTACCTGGTATAAAAGCACAGAATCCAATACCTTACATTATTCAAGCATCCGATTTAGGAACTTGGGTGACTTTTAATATTTTGCCAGCTCCTGTTTTATTGCCAATGGGAATGTATGTGGCAGCAGTAGAGCAAAATAATGCTAATTCTTCTACAATTGATTTTACTATAGGTAGATCAACTTCTTCTGAAGGATTACAGCCCAATAGCGAAAATAGTAACTATAGTTCTTATGTTTATACCGCTGGTTCAGCTGCTCCTACTTGGGGTCCTATTACTGTTTTGCCGATGATTAGAATGAATTTTGGTGAATTGTTACCTGTTGGTATTTATGAAACGGAAGAAATGATCAACAGCTTTGTGGTTTCTCCAAACCCAAGTTCTGGACAGTTTAATGTTCAAATCACTGCAGAAAGTGCCCAATTGATTTTATCAGTTAGAAACATGATTGGTCAAGTAGTTTACATTGAAAATATCTCAGTTATTAATTCATTGACAAAGAGTATTAATCTGACAAACTTAGATAAAGGAATCTATTTTATATCTCTAGAAAATGGAGTGAAAAGAGAAGTTCAAAAAGTGATTATCCAATAATTTACCTATGAATGTATAATCAAATGTCTCAACGATTACTCATTGAGACATTTTTTTGAATTCAAATTGTTAACATTTACGGTTCTTTTAGAGAGATGTTGCTTTTACAATATAGGAAAGGGTTTGTAAGTTGATTGCTAATTGAATGGAATGTGTTATATTTATATTGAACTAAACTTCAATACTATGATAAAAAACTACTTTTTGTCCATATTTCTAATTCTGATATCAGTTTATTCTGTGGCACAGCAAAACCAAATGATAGGAAAAATCATTAGTCAGAAACAGGCTCCAATTGCAATAGAGGAATTGAATAAGAATACAATAACGCACAGCCTTGCCAAGTCTGCAGGCGACACTTTGTTCTATGAAGATTTTGGTGGAGGATTTTCAGCAAATGGCTGGATTTCTAAGGATTCTTCCAATAATGGATTTGATTGGATTTATGCTACTACAGCACCTGGAGGGCAATATTCATTAATTTCCACACCAATTCCATCCACAACTTCAGCCAATGGATTTGCTTCATTGCGATCTGATTTTTTCAACACACCAACGCCAATAGGAGGATTCGTAAATATGGATAGTTATTTGACTTCTGGTCCTATAGTCATTACTCCAACTAAAGTAGTAAAGCTTCAATGGCAACAGTCGTTTAGGTATTGTTGTAATTCTGGTACAGAGCGAATGGAAGTGCAAGTAAGTACAGACAGTCTAAATTGGGTCACTTTTGACGCAAAAGAGGGATTTGCGCAAAATGTCCTAGTTAATGAGACGAAACAAATCAATTTAACATCAATTGCTTCTTATGAGGATACACTTTACATTCGATTTTACCAGAATGCAAGTCATTATTTTTGGATGATAGATGACATAGCTATTATAGAAGGAATTGATAACCAATTGGAGTTAGTAAGAGGTTTAAGCACTTTTGGAACTATTAATCGAGAAGGATTTTATACAAAAATTCCTTTGTCTTTAACACAGCCATTAAGTTTTAGCGGAGAAATTAAGAATGTAGGTGCTGCTGTATCTACTAATTCAAAGTTGAAAGTCAATATAAATAAGGGGAGTACACTCGTTTATTCCGACTCTAGTTTTTCCAAGCCTATTCTAAATCAAAATGGATTTGATACTACGAGTATCCTATACCCTTATTCATTGACTGACGGACCAGGAGATTACATAATTAATTATTTTGCAGCTTCAGATTCTCTAAATACTTCAGACTCTCTTGCCTCTCAATCTATTCCTTTTTCTATCACAGATACTGTTTTTGCAAAAGATTATGGAATTTCAGGCGGTGCAATTGGACCTGGTTCCTACACAGGAGGAGATGCTGATGGTTCTAGTATAGGAACTCGATATAGTTTTAACTCTAGTACTGTTATTCCTACTATTTCTTTTTATGTATCCACCTCTACTTTAAATATTGGAGCTGTGGTTAGTGGAAAAATTTGGGGTTTTGACCCATCGCAATCAACATTAAATGGAGCCTTTAATGTTGGAGGATTAAAACAAAGTTCATCGCCATATACCATACAAGCGAGTGACCTGGGAACTTGGGTAACCTTGAATGTTTGTAATAACATTAGAATTTCTGGAGGTATGTATGTGGCAGTGATTGAGCAGTTAAATGCAAATGCTCCATTGGTGGAATTGAGTTTAGGTCGTTCAATTGCCTCAGAACATTTACAGCCTAATGACCAAACTGCCAGTTATAGTAGTTTTGTCTATCCCGCTGGAGCCACCACTCCAGAATGGAAATGGATAACAGCTTTACCAATGATAAGAATTAACACGTCAATGTTTAATAGCTGTCAAACTGTATCAGTCAATAATTCAGAAGAGTTGTTTAGTAGTTTCAAAATAATTCCAAACCCTAATAATGGTGATTTCAAATTGGAATTTATGAACATTCATGCAAAAATCAATTTATCAATCAGAAACATGATTGGTCAGGTAGTTTATAATGAAAATATCTCAGTTAGTAATTCATTGACAAAGAGTATTGATCTGTCAAGCTTAGATAAAGGAATCTATTTTGTTATTCTTGAAAACGGAGTGAACAGAGAAGTTCAAAAAGTGATTGTAAATTAATGCTCAAAATATAAATACCTGAAGTAAAAATATCAATTCAATTCTTCAGTCGAATATGAATAATTAATACCTATTCGTGAACTTTAGACTATTGCTCTAAAGAAGATGTATTAAGTTTGGTTTTATAATATTCAATTAAAAATTATCTAAACAGACACAGTATGAAAAAGAAATATCTTTTAACAGTAGTCTTCTTGTTGGGTTGTTTCCTAATTCATGGGCAGCAAAATAAAATGATAGGCGAAATAATTGATGAGAAGCCCTCTCAAATTTCAATTGAAGAGTTAAAGAATTTGAACAACATAGAAACCCTTACTAAGTCGCCAGGAGATACTTTGTGGTACGAAGACTTTGGGAGTGGATTTTCTACCAATGGCTGGGTGTCATTTAATGCTTCAAGTAATGGATTTAATTGGATTTATACCACAGCAGCTCCCGGAGGGCAATATTCAACTGTTGTTCCTCCAATTGGTTCTACAACGGGATCGAACGGGTTTGCTTCTATGAGAGCTGACTTTTATAACACCCCAACACCTGCAGGAGGATTCATTAACATGGATTCCTACCTAACTTCAGGACCGATCACTTTGAATCCAAAGGGAGATATTATTCTTCAATGGCAGCAATCATACCGTTATTGTTGTAACATGAGTTCAGCTCTTTTGGAGGTTCAAGTGAGTTCAGATAATTTGAATTGGACTTCATTCAATGCGAAACCGGGAGTTAGTCCAAGCACAAGTGTTTCTGGGACATTTCAAGTGAATATATCATCAGTGGCAGCGAATCAGAGTGTGGTATACATTCGGTTTTACATGAATGCGAGTCACTACTATTGGATGGTAGATGATATAGCTGTGGTGGAAGGAACTGCGAATCAGCTGGAATTAGTGAGGGGACTAAATTCATTTGGTCCAATAAACAGAGAAGGGTTTTACACGATGGTGCCAAAGGCATTAACTCAGCCGTTAACTTTTGGGGGAGAAATTAGGAATAGTGGAGGATTGATTGCAAATAATGTAAAGTTAAAAGTAGGCGTTAGTAAAAACTCTGCAATAATGTTTAATGATTCTTCTGCTATGGTATCTAGTATAGCTCCTTTAGTTACTGATACCTTTAATTTGTTAAATGCATATAATAATACAAATGGGGTTGGAGATTATACCATTAATTATATTGCGAAAGGGATTACTCCAAGTTATAACCCAACTTTAGAAATGACTTCAATTGATTATAAGGTGACAGATACTATCTTTGGTAAGGATTATAACATTGCAAACGGTGCCATCGGTTCAGGCAATTATGTTGATGGAGATGCCGCAGGCTCAATGATTGGAACTAGATTTAACATTGATAAGGCGGCAAAATTGACTTCAGTATCCTATTTTATTTCCAATTCTACACTAAATGTTGGTGCACAATTCAAGGCTAAAGTTTATTATTTTGATACATCTCAGAGTACACTTAATGGAGCAATTGTGCTGTTCGCTCAAAATCAAAATTCTTATACTATTCAAGCTTCAGAATTGGGTACATGGGTAACCATTCCAATAGATTCTTTGCTGCTTCCCGGAATGTACGTCGCTGTTGCAGAGCAAACTTTAGCGAATACCTCGGCTGTTGATTTCACATTGGGAAGATCTAGAGCTTCTGAAGCATTGCAGCCAAATGCTCAAACAGCCTACTTGAGTAGCTTCGTCTATACTGCCGGTGGAGCAGCTGCAAACTGGGGTTTCATTAACGCATTACCGATGATTAGAATGAATTTTGGTGACTTACTGCCTGTTGGTATCAATGAATCGAAAGTTGCCATAAGTAATTTTAAAGTATCTCCCAATCCTAATAATGGTCAATTCAGAATTGAGGTAATTGCAGAAAGTTCCCAATTTAAACTTTCTGTTAGAAATATGGTTGGTCAAGTAGTTTATAATGAAGCTATTTTAGTAAACAATTCTTTAATTCAAAATATTGATTTGTCTCATCTGGACAAAGGAGTCTATTTTGTGATTCTTGAGAATGGAGTTTATAAAGAAGTTCAAAAAGTGATTGTGAAGTAAAAATAAAATAAATTGAAGAAGTGCCTCTAATCTTTGTGTTGGAGGCATTTTTAATTTTATAATTCCAGAAATGGATGAATTATTTAAAAAAACATTGTAATAATTTGTATGCGAGTTGATTGATAGTTGCTTTCAATGTCTTATATTTAACTTACACTAATCTAAATAATATGAAAAAAAATTACCTTTTATTGCCACTACTGTTCTTAAGCCTTAGCCCAGTCTTCGCTCAAGAAAGTAAGCAAAAATATCAGTCTCAAGAAATGGTTGAGGAGGCTGTTTCTGCTGAAGAAATGAAATTCGCTTTAACTCATCAGAATCAATTAAAAGCTGCTGGAGATACGTTGTTTTACGAAGATTTTGGAACAGGATTTTCAACCAATGGTTGGGTTGCCTTTGATGCAGCAAGCAATGGATTTAATTGGATTTATACTACACAGGCGCCAGGCGGGCAGTATGCAACTAATGTTCCTGCAATTCCTTCAACAACCAGTTCAAATGGATTTGCTTCATTGCCGTCAAGTTTTTACAATACGCCTACACCGCCATCGTGGATCAACATGGATGCTTATTTAACATCAGGTCCAATTGTGATCACTCCGGTTTCTAATGTTCTGGTTAGGTGGCAGCAATCTCAACGTTTTTGTTGTGCTAGCACTAGCCCATTAGAACTTTCAATTAGTATTGATAATTTAAATTGGACAAATTTTGATGCACGATTCGGAAGAGGAGCAAACACCGCAGTTGTAGAGTCAGCAGAAATTAATATTTCATCAGTTGCAGCTAATCAAGACACCATTTACATCAGATGGTACCAAGGTGGATCTAGAAACTACTATTGGATGATTGATGACATTGCTGTAGTGGAAGGTTCAGGAAATCAGTTAATCACAGAAGAAGGGTTTACTACGTTTGGAACTGATCCTAGAGAAGGGTTTTATACTCAAGTGCCTGTTAGTCATACAAATGTTTTAGGTTTCTCTGCATCTATTAAAAATGACGGGGGTTTTAATGCTGCAAATGTTGGATTGAAGGTTAAGGTGGAGAAAGGAACTACAGTTGTTTTTCAAGACTCTTCTGTAAAAATTGCTTCACTTTTAAAACAAGTTTCAGATACCTTTGATATCCCTTCCGTTTATCAAAATACTGATGGGATGGGAGATTACACAATCTCTTTTACTGCAAAATCAGATTCCGTAAATGCTGATCAAGTGAAGGCAGTATATACCATTCCTTATAAAGTCTCAGATTCTGTATTTGCAAAAGATTATGGCATTTCTGATGGCACTATTGGGCCAGGATCTTATGTAGATGGAGATGTGGATGGATCAAGAATAGGAACGAAATTTAATGTAAAAAGTCCAATGAAGTTAGGATCAGTATCATATTATATTTCCAACCTTACGGCCAATGTAGGCATAGAAATAAAGGCAAAAGTATGGGGGATGGATACCTCACAAACTTCGTTGGATGCAGCACTTAATGCTAGAGGTATTGTTGGTCAGAACCCTATCCCATACATTATTCAGGCGGCTGATTTAGGGACTTGGTTAACCATACCAATGCTACCAAAGCCTTTAATTCCTGCAGGTTATTATGTAGCTGCTATTGAGCAGTCAAGTGGAAATGCTAATTCACAAGAGTTACGTATTGGTCGTGCTAGAGATTCAGAAGAATTTCAACCCTACGGGATTCAATATTCATCCATGGTTTATGCAAATGGTGCTGCAGCTCCTTCTTGGGGGAATATATTTGCTCAGCCAATGATTCGTATGAATATTGAAAGATTCACGAAAGTCGATGAAAATTCATCGTCAATTCATCAATTTAATATTTCTCCTAATCCAACGAATGGACAATTTAAATTGGATATTATAGCGGATCAAGGGAACTATGTTTTATCAGTTGCGAATGTCTTAGGACAAGAAGTGTATACTGATAATGTATCTATTACAAATACATTTACCAAAAATTTTGATTTAACCTCATTTGATAAAGGAGTTTATTTTATTACATTGATCAATGGATCAACTAGAAAAGTTGAAAAAGTTATTGTAAAATAATAAACAATACATACTGTAAAAACTTCCTTGATTTTTTTTCAAGGAAGTTTTTCTATTTATGGGTGTCTTGCTAGAATAGATTTTAGTTTTAAGATGGGGAAGTTCAGTTCTTCTATAATTTTTAATTAACTTTAGTATTCTGATTTTCTTGATTTAACAAAATGCATCACCATGAAAAAAAATTCCACATTTTTAGTTGTTTCCGTAATGCTCTGTTCCCAAGTATGGAGTCAAGTCAATGTAAAAACAGCAGAAGAAGCGAAAGTTCAATTGACGCCTGCTTCTCAAAAATTGACTTCTAAACAAGTTTTGCCCAATTTAAATAAAGCACCTGGTGATACATTATGGTATGAGGACTTTGGAAATGGTTTTGCTACTAATCAATGGACTTCCTCAGGGTCAACTCCATGGATTTATACTACACAGGCACCTAGCGGACAATATTCCGCCAATACACTTCCTATTCAGTCCACAACCTCTTTTAATGGCTTTGCTTCTTTACGGTCAGATTTTTATAACACTCCGACACCAGCTGGTGGGTTTTCGATTATCTCAGAATATTTAAGCTCTGGGGCGATTACTATTCCTCCCAAATCTTCTGTTTTAGTTCGATGGCAACAAGCGTTTCGATATTGTTGTAATGCTGTAACAAGTACCATGGAATTGCAGGTTAGTGTAGACAACCTAAACTGGATCTCTTTTGATGTGAAAGGGGTTACAATACCAAATGCATTAGTTAATATTGAATTAAAAGAAGTTGATATATCTGCTATTGCATCAAACCAAACGACCATTTATCTTCGATTTTATAATGATGTATCTCACTATTATTGGATGGTTGACGATATTGCCCTAGTTGAAGGTGTAGGATCAAGCTCAAATGGAATTACAATTCCACAGACTTATTTGTACAATTATCCGAATCAGGGAGGGTCATATACTATGATTCCGTGTGCAGCTAGTCAATCGCTCTATCCCGCTGCCATAGTTAAGAATGAAAGTAGTGCACCTGCTACTAATTTACAACTAAAATCAGCTTTAGTTTCAGGAGCTGGCGTGTTTTATACGGGAGCCTCAAAAAATGTTTCCCTATTGAATCAAAATGCAGACAGTATTCTGTCCATGCAAAGTCCCATTAATGGTCAATTGTCGCAAGGAGATTATCGTGTGGTGTATAAAACGAGTTCGGATTTGTTGAGCCAAAATATTAATTCGGCGAGCTATCAATTTAGTATTACCGATACTGTTTATGCGCGAGATTATGGTCAGTCTACTGCTGACATTGGTCCCGGCAGTTTTGTTGGTGGCAATGTGAATGGCTCAAGAATAGCACTTGCTTATGATCTATTTAACACAGAAACATTAAGTTCCATCTCTTTTTATGTTTCTAATAACACCTTAAATTTAGGAGCTAGTGTGAAGGTGAGTGTTCGTAGTTTTGATACTTCTGCTAGTAATTTAAATGGAGCATTTGCTAATGTAGTTGCCCAAAATCCAGTGCCTTACCTCATTCAATCAACAGATTTAGGAAGTTGGATAAGTATTCCATTGTTGCCAAGTACGTCAGTTCCAGCAGGAAAATACATTGCTGTTGTAGAGCAGTCTAATGGTTTTCAAAACAATAGGGAATTGCGTTTAGGTCGAGATGTATCAGCTGAAGCGTATCAAAGTTTTAACAAAGATTTAATTTCATTTATTTTTGCAAATGGTGGTTTTGCACCCAGTTGGAGATTCATTACCTCCATGCCTATGATCCGGTTAAATGTTAAAAACCTTTCTACTAGTGGGATTTGTTCGCCAGTAGGAATTGAAGAAGCTGGGTTAAATACAGGGATTCAAGTTTATCCCAATCCTTCTCTTGGACAATTCGTAATTGACTTACCAATAAATAGTACCATTCAATCAATTGCTGTTTATGGAATTGATGGAAAAGCAGTAGAGCAAAGAAAAATTTCAGAATCTTTGGGTCAAATAAATTTGGATTTAAGCGAACACCCAAAAGGACTTTATTTCATCCGAATGAATTCGAATAAAGGAGTTGTTACAAAGAAAATAATCATACAGTAAAGAGACGATGAGTAATATAAAGATTCATATAGTATTAGTTTTTCTGTTTATATCTGCTTTTGCAAAAGCCCAAGAATTTAGCTACACTATAGAGTCGTCATTGTCTCATCAAGAGCAAATCAAATCTAGCACTAGTTTTGATAAATCTGCTGGGGATACTTTGTGGTATGAAGATTTTGGGAGTGGGTTTGTTCCGAATGGATGGGTTTCCACAGACTTAACTGGGTTGGGTTTTGACTGGATTTATACCACAGCTGCGCCTGGTGGACAATATTCAAATACTATTCCTCGAATACATTCCACAACTGATTCCAATGGTTTTGCTTCTTTGCCGGCTGATATGTACAATACTCCAACTCCTAGTACAGGATTCGTGGATATGCAGGCTTATCTAACATCAGGAGCAATTGTCATTGCTCCAAAAAGGAGTGTGAAGTTGCAGTGGCAACAAGCTTACAGGTATTGCTGCAATGCAACTACTTCGAAATTAGAATTACAAGTGAGTCTTGATAAGTTGAATTGGACGAGCTTCAATGCAAAACCAAATGGAAATCCCAATTCTGCAACATACACTTTTATGGAAGTAGATATTTCTTCAGTTGCTGCCAATCAAGACACCATTTACATCCGATTCTTTCAATCTGCATCTCACTACTATTGGATGATTGATGATATTGCGTTAGTAGAAGGTTATAATAATGCAGTAGTAATCGATAAAGTAGGAATTTCAGATGGAGCAGGTCGATTTGAATACTATACTAAAGTACCTAAAGGGATGTCAACTCCTATTCAGTTAACAGCAGATGTTAGAAATGCTGGCGGAGAGTCAGCCAGTAATTTAAGGCTAGATATGAGGGTGTTAAAAGACAATGTCCTTGTTTATTCGGTTCCACCTGTTCCATTAGATACGCTAAAGAGAGATTCGGTAACTGTGATATCAAGTGCTATTTATGCCAATAAAGATGGAATTGGAAAATATCAATTGATTTATTCACTGTCTGCCGACTCAATCAACGAATTGTTTGATGAGGACACTATTCATTATGAAATTACAGATTCTGTTTATGCAAAGGATATTGGTTCACCAATAGGATCTGTCGGAGCTTTTGGTTTTGGAACGCCAACAGATGAAGGAATATTAGGAACTCGTTTTCACATCGACTCAACCAATTTATTAACGACTGTCTCTTACTTTATTTCCGCAAGTACTTGGAATATTGGAGTAGGTGTAAAAGCACAAGTGTGGGGATTTGATACCTCATATGCTTCCATTAATGATGCGATTATGATACCGGGGATGAAGTTTGAGAGTCAAGAATATACCTTGGACAGTTCAGATTTAGAGAGTTGGTTAGATTTTAAAGTTAATCCACCCATTCTGTTAGATTCGGGGCAGTATATTTTAGCTATGAAACAAACTTTTGGGGATTCAATTAACCGGGAAATGACACTTGGAAGATCACTGATTACAGAAAAGTTTCATCCAGAAAATTATGAATTTGGAACTTATGTTTTTATAAAAACATCCAATCCATCTTGGGGTTGGATGGCCAGACAACCAATGATGCGCATGCATTTTGGACAAAATAATGTAGGATTAAAGAAGCAGATTGAAAATGAAATTTATTTTCAAGTATTTCCGAATCCAACGAATGGAGTAGTTCAATTCAATTTTAGCGATAAATCTAAGTTTAAACAGTTGGAAGTGATTAATATGCTTGGTCAAACCATGTTTGTGAGCCAGTTTTTATCGAATGAGTCCACCCACAATATAGATTTATCACATTTAGATAAAGGAATCTATTTTATGGTTTTGAAATCTGAAAATGGAAGGGGTGTTCAAAAAGTAATTCTAAAATAGGTAAAGGCTATTTGCTAGTTCTAGCCAATCTTTTCATGACACTAGAAGCAAATACGAAGTCTGATAATTCTTGATTGTCAGTAGTTAAGATAGTTTCGTTGTCACCTTCCCACCATTTTTGTCCTTTGTGAATAAAGATTACTTTTTCTCCGATTTCCATCACAGAGTTCATGTCATGAGTCACAATAATAGTTGTCATGTTATTTTCTTTAGTGATTTCACTGATTAATTGATCAATCACAATGGAGGTTTGAGGATCTAATCCTGAATTTGGTTCATCACAAAAAAGGTATTTCGGCTTCATAGCTATAGCTCTTGCCAACGCTACTCGTTTTTGCATTCCTCCACTAATTTCAGCTGGGTATTTGTGATTTATTCCTTCTAATTGAACTCGTTTAAGACAAAAGTCTACTCGCTCTTTCATTTCTTCAGGGCTCATCTCAGAGTGCATTTGAAGTGGAAACATCACATTCTGTTCGATTGTTAATGAATCAAATAGTGCGTTCCCTTGAAAAAGCATGCCTATTTCCGTGCGCACTTCTTGACGCTCCTGTAAATTCAACGAAGTAAACTCACGGTCATCAAAAAACACTTTTCCTGAATCTGGCTTAATTAATCCGACTGTACATTTGGTCAATACTGACTTTCCTGATCCACTGGCGCCTATGATTAAGTTGGTTTTACCTCTTTCATAGGTCACACTGATGTCAGAAAGAATTTGTTCGCCGTTAAAGGCTTTGCTTACATTTTCAATTCGAATCATTTATACCAATAAAAGTTGTGTCAGAATATAGTTGATTGTTAGGATGATAATGCTACTAGCAACAACCGCTTTTGTACTAGCTGTTCCAACTGCTAGAGATCCACCTTTGGTATAATAACCATAATAAGAAGGCACGGCAGTGATAATGAATGCAAAAAAGACCGTTTTAACAAGGGCATAATAGACACTATAAATTTTGAAACCATATTCTAAACCGTAGATATATTCAGAGCTTGGAATCATTCCTGTTCCCCATGAAACTAAATATCCACCCCCCATACCGATGAACATGCTGATGATTACCAAAAATGGATTAATCAACATTGCAGCAGTTATCTTAGGTAAGATAAGGTAAGAAGCGGAGTTGATTCCCATAATCTCTAACGCATCAATTTGTTCAGAAACCCGCATTGTACCGATTTCTGAAGCAATATTTGATCCTACTTTTCCGGCTAATATCAACGCAATAATAGTTGGAGCAAATTCTAAAATCATGGATTCGCGAACGGTGAATCCTACGGTATACGCAGGAATCAAAGCGCTGTCAATATTTGAAGCAGTTTGAATGGTAATCACAGCCCCCATAAAAAAAGAAATGATGGTAATAATACCTAACGATCCTATTCCTAAGGAATCAATTTCGAACATCAATTGCCGATAAAAAATTTTCATTTTTTCAGGCTTTTTAAATGTTCTAACCATCAGGATAGAGAATTGACCCATGTGGGTAAGTAAATTCATTTGCTTTTTTTTACTAAAGTAGTGAAATGCTATTTAAATGTTGAATTCACATCATCAGAATTCAGTTGGGCTAAATTACCCAAATCATGATTTTAATCGGGATGTTTTATTATAATCCCTCCTTAATAATATCATCCACTACTTCAGGATTCAATAAAGTGCTAGTATCGCCTAAGTTGCTAATGTCTTTCCCAGCTATTTTTCGTAATATTCTACGCATTATTTTGCCGGAACGTGTTTTTGGTAAACCTGTCACGAACTGAATCTTATCCAATTTAGCGATTGGGCCAATGTGTTCAGTGATGATTTGATTAATTTCTTTTCTCAGATTGTCATGAACTCTTGATTCGCCAGCTTCTTTGAGTGTTACAAATCCGTATAACGCATTTCCTTTCACGTCATGTGGAAAACCGACAATGGCAGATTCTGCTACTGCAGGATGTTCATTGATCGCATCTTCAATCGGTGCAGTTCCCAAATTATGACCTGATACAATGATCACATCGTCTACTCGTCCTGTAATTCTATAATAACCTACTTCATCACGCAAAGCCCCGTCTCCAGTGAAATACATGTTCTCGTAAGCCGTAAAGTAAGTTTCTTTATACCGTTGATGATCGCCCCAAATGGTACGAGCAATGGAAGGCCATGGAAATTTAATACATAATCGACCATCGACTTGATTGCCTTTTATTTCAACTCCTTTTTCATCCATTAAAGCTGGTTGAATTCCTGGAAAGGGAAGGGTGGCATAGGTTGGTTTGGTAGGAGTGCAATAAGGTATCGGTGAAATCATAATACCTCCAGTTTCTGTTTGCCACCAAGTGTCCACAATCGGACTTTTCTTTTTTCCTACGTTGTCGTTGTACCAATGCCATGCTTCTTCATTAATTGGTTCTCCTACAGAGCCCAATACTTTTAATGAGGATAAATCGTGGTTTTCGATGAAGGAAATATTTTCTTTCGCCAATGCACGAATGGCAGTTGGTGCGGTATACAGTTGATTGACTTTGTGTTTTTCTACAATTTCCCAAAATCTTCCAAAGTCAGGATAAGATGGAACCCCTTCAAACATGAGCGTTGTGGCTCCGTTCGCCAATGGGCCATATACAATATAGCTATGCCCAGTTATCCAGCCAATATCAGCTGTGCACCAATAGATGTCTTGATCCTTATAATTGAAAATATTTTTAAAGGTATAGGCTGAATAAATCATGTATCCAGCTGTAGAATGAACCATTCCTTTAGGCTTTCCTGTAGATCCTGAAGTGTAGAGGATGAATAATGGATCTTCTGCTTCCATAATCGTTGGTTCGCAGTGAGGCACTGCTTGATCCAAAAGCGGTTGAATCCAATGGTCACGACCACTTTTCATGGAGACCTCACTATTGATTCGTTTTACCACCAATGAGGTTTCTATGCACGGACATTTCTCTAATGCTTCATCTACTATTCCTTTTAAATCGATCGTTTTATTGCCGCGGTATGAGCCGTCAGAGGTAATGATTACTTTACAATCGCTGTCATTTATTCGAGTGGACAATGCTGTTGAAGAAAATCCTGCAAAAACGACGGAGTGTATCGCACCGATTCGTGCACAGGCCAATAATGCAACTGCCAATTCAGGAATCATCGGCAAGTAAATACAAACTCGATCTCCTTTTTGAACGCCTTTGTCTTTAAGAACATTACTCATCCTAGCGACTCTGTCATGCAGCTCTTTGTAAGAAATATGTAATGCCTCTTCTGTAGGATCGTTCGGTTCGAAAATGATTGCTGTTTTGTCTCCTTTAGTTCTTAAGTGTCGATCTATGCAGTTTTCCGTAATATTCAATTGAGCACCATCAAACCACTTAATTTCTGGTTTTTTAAAATCCCATTTAAGCACTGAACTCCATCTCTTTCGCCATACAAAATGCTCTTCCGCAATTTCTTCCCAAAATAATTCAGGGTCTCTAATTGATTTACGGTAAACTTGAAAGTATTCCTCGAAATGCTTGATGCTATAGTTACTCATAGTAGTTGATCTTAAAAATAGATTCCTAAAATTACTTTATTCGTAAAGGATTTGAAAATAAATTCTTGGCTTATTTGTCAATTATGAATTTTACCCCTCCTGCAATTAAGTTGGCTTTAAAACCAGAGTTTCGTTCATAATAATTGTATTTTAAATTAATCGATTTTAACGCTAGTTTTCCGATCTTTTTTGAAGTCAGAATATCAGTGTATTCTATTCCAAAACCATACTGATTGGCCGTATACTTAGATAAATCATAATCTGAAGTATAATACTTCTCAGTGGAAAGGTGTTGCTCATATCCTGCAAAGTAATCGGCAGCACTTTGGAAGTAATAACGATAAGACGGATAAATCGTAAATTTTTGACTGATTTTGACAGGCACTTCTAAACTTGCAGTATGCGAATTGATTCCCCAATCATCCGTATAGTATCTATAAAAAGTCCGTAGAACCATTCGTTCGTTAAGGTAATAGTTTAATCGACCACCAATGGCTGTTTTGAATCGTTGATCAGGCAGTTGTTCATTATTGTCAGCCAATTGAAAATTTCCAATATAACTGTCTGCAACATCTGCAAAGTAAACACGCTGAAAAGGAGTAGACAGTAATCCACTTTGGTAAACGACATCAGCGACAATTAATCCTTGAAGGCGTTTAGACAGAATTTGAGAAAAACTCGCACCGAAAGAATATGAGTTTCTATTTTCGCTATCAAAAGATTTAAAGTCTGGCGCATAATTGGCATTTCCAGAAATTTGATTTACAAGAAATAAACGACTATTTAAACCTGGGCCACCTGTGTCAAAACCTCTTAATTCATAAGGGTAGATGGCGTTCCATTTATCAATGTATACATTACCGCTTAAGCTTAACTCTGTATTCTTTTGATTGAATAACTGAGTGTATGACCCACCAACTCCAACAGAGAAATAATCGAATTCATTCGCAACTGATAGTTTTCCTGAGTAGATTTTATTTCGGTCATCACTGCTATGAGAATAGGAGATAACAGCATTGACCCAAACATCTCCACTTGAGGCTCCTGTTGAAGCTTGAAATGCATCGGGATCCCTAGAGTCAAATGGGTTGATGTTGCTAGAAGATGCAGATGTGTAGGCAGATATTCCTGCATCTATTGTCAATACATCGTCATCATTCAACGGCATAGAAACTACAATTGTGGGAGTGACATCTTGTAATTGTTCAGTGCCGATACCACCCGAAACGGCAGCATTTTTTCCATCTTGGGTGTAATAACTCATGAGGAAATCTACCTCAGTTGTTTCCAAAACACGTTTTTTATAAACGACTAAAGAATCTGCTGGAGGAGGGTCTTGAGCAAAAAGAGTTAGGCTCAAGAGAAAAGTGAAGATTGAAAGTATCTTTTTCATGATTTATAAATTTAATTGCAACCACAACCTCCACCAGTTTTGCCACCGTTTGCACCAGTTGCAGCTTCTCTGTAGGAATGAAAATTAGATTCGAATCGATCAGATTTTTTGGTGGTCAATGCCATATCTGGATCGTTTAAGTTGACTTTTTCATACTCCTTTACTACAGTACAACTGCTGAAAAGAGCAAGAATCATAATGAGTCCTATACAATACTTTTTCATTTGTTTTCAATTTTAATATTAGCGGAAGTAAAAACTTTGCCTTCATCATTGATGATGATGCATTCTATGTTTGGGAGTTGGTTCATTCGATCAATACCTGCAGTGATTCCCATTACGAAAATGGAAGTGGCCAAGGCGTCAGCTAACTCAGCTTTTGGGGCAAAAACGGTAGCACTTATAATTCCTGAAGTCGGATAACCAGTTCTTGGATCTATAATGTGGGCAAATTTTCTTCCTTCCAATTCAATGTACTTTTCGTAGTCGCCCGAAGTAACCACTGCACTGTTGTTTAGAGGAAAAAGTGCAATTGCTTTGTCTTTGTTCAAAGGATTGGTAATCGCCACTTTCCAATCGTCTCCGTTGGTTTGTTTTCCCCAAGTATTCATATCTCCAGAAGCATTGATGATTCCTCCCTTGACTCCTTTTTCAATCAAGAGTGCTTTTGCTTGATCAGCGGCATACCCTTTACCAATGCCGCCAAAGCCAATTTTCATTCCTTCTTCAGTTAAAAACACAGTCGTGTCTGACTGGTTGAGTTTGATTTTTTCGTAGCCTACTTTTGAAACGGATTGTTTAATCGCTTCTTCTGATGGGATCTCAGTCATGCTTCCGTCGAATTTCCAAATCCGATCCATGGAGGCATAGCTGATGTCAAAAGCACCATCTGAAAGTTTTGAAATTCCAATTGCTCGTTCAATAAGTTGGTACAATTCAGGGTCTACTTTTACTGGCTTTATTCCTGCTTGCCGATTGATTTCACTCGTTTGTGATTGTGGATCCCATGAGGAGATTAATCGCTCAATTCGTGAGATCTCTGCTACTGCATCATCAATGTATTGGTCGCCTAATTCCGCATTTTCTGCAACTACAGTAATTTCAAATCGACTACCCATTAATTTTAAGGTTCGCTTAAAAGTGCCTGCAGCATTGGCGAACTGAACCAACAATAATGAGCTAAGGATGAAAATTGTTCTCATTTCTTTGCAGTGAATTTATTAATCAATTCGATGTATTCCTGAGGAGTTATTTTTTTATAACCCGTTTCACCAACTTTTTTCCCATTCGCGTCTAAGATCACTACAAAAGGAAAATATCCGTTGAGGTTATACTTTTCAGCAAGTTGATTGTTTTGCTTTTGTTGCTCTTCAGGAAGCGCGTTGGCTTTCCTTCTCGGAAAGTCTGCCTTCATCATGACGTAATTTTTAGCGGCATATGCTTTAAACGTTTCTGAACTCCAGATTTCTTTGTCTAGTTTGATGCATGGAGCACACCAGTCAGATCCTTGAAATACAAGAATGATTGGCTTGTTCTCTGATTTTGCAGTCGCTTTTGCTGTTTCAAAATTGGTATTCCAGTTTTGTGCATATGCTCCACCAAGGAGTGTAAAGAATGCAACCATTGTAAGGGTGAATGTTTTCATAATGTTTGATTTATATGTTTTATTCTTCTTCGTGAATGAGGGAATAAACTCCATTTGTTAAATATTGATTGTCATTAATTGGGAGATCAATAGCTGCGAATCTACTGGACTTTTCCAATACATCAACTTTCTTTTTTGAAAAGTAATAGTTTTCGTTGTCACTTTTGTTAAGCATTAAGACATAACTATTGTCTCCAAATTCTGAAATACTTGTAATTGGAAGTGCATTAAATTCTCTTTCTGAAACGTCAATTTGAGCGGAAACATACATTCCAACAGCAAAATATTTTTGTAAGCTGTCATTGACGTGTGCATGCACTCTAACAGTTCGTTTATTGGCATCGATGGTATTGGAAACTAAATGAACTACAGCAGAATATTCTGTCTCGCCACTTTCCGGAATAGAGAAAATCAAACGTTGTCCTTTCTTAATTTTTAGGGCATCTTTTTCAAATACTTCTAGCTCCAAGTGCATGTGGTCCGAATTAGTAATCTGCAAAATTGGATCTGTCGCCGAAACATAACTCCCGGTAGTCACATTTAGTGCCGATATATTTCCACTTATAGGAGCTGTAATAACTGAAGTTGAACTAATATTATCCTTACTTAATGAAGCCGTTGAAATTCCAATTAGTCCCAATGTTTTCTCAAGACCTTTTACAGTGGCTAATGTGCTTTTATAGTCGCTTTCTGCTTTTAAGAAATTTTTCTCTGAAGCAATTTGTTCATTGTTCAACGTTTTTTGTCGGTTGTACTCTGCTTCAAGGTAATTGATTTGTTGTTTCTGTTCTAAATATTGCTGCTGTAAAGTAATAAATTCAGGATTTTCAATCACTACCAAAGTAGCTCCTTTTTCCACATAGTCACCTAAAAGCAGTGGAGTAGATTTAATGAATCCACCCATTTTGGCATTCACCAATACTTTGTTTTGTGGCGGTACATCAATTTGTCCAGTCGTTTGGACAGTTGTACTGAATGGTTGTTTTTCAGGTTTGCTCAAAGTCATTTTGTTGTACTCAAACTGTTCCTTTGATACCACTATTTCGTTTATTGCTGTACTTTCAGTTGTGACTATTTCTTCAGCTTTATTGGCACAAGATTGAAACAATGCAAGTGCAAAAAGGATAGCGATAGTTATGATATATTTTTTCATTGGGTTTATTTTTAAAGTGTTAAATAGTTAATTGAAATAACTGTTTGGTTGTATCCATTTAAATTTTTTAGATACGTCAATTTAATCTGATGTGCATTTTCAATACTCTGTATGTATTGAAAGAAATCAATTTCACCAGTTTTATAGCTCATTTCAGCAGCTTTGGTAATTTCTTGTGCCAATCGATTTCCTTCCAATTCATAATAATTCATTGCTTCTTGATACTTGGCGAGTTGATTAATCAATTGATTGTATTTTGATTTCAATCGAAATTGGTAATCGATTGCCTCCTGCTCAGTAGATTGAAATGCAACTTTAGAGGCTTTTATTTTAGCTTTCTGTCCTGCAAAAAGTAAGGGAACTTTAAGTCCCACTTGGTAACCGTAAAGCGATTCATTTAACCCACTGTTTTTTCCTTGAAAATAATTCACCGAGATGTCCGGAAGCAACTGTTGTTTTGCCAATGTGTTCTTTCGATGCAACACCATCGTTTTATTTTCAAAGTATTGGTTGGTTATATTCTCTTCCAATGAATTAATTTGAGGTTGTAACGCTGTTAACTTTTCGGTTGCGATTTGAAATGAATCAGGAGCTTGAACAATATTGATGAGCTGTTCTTTAGCGCTTTTTACATCTTCATTGGCCTGTTTGTAAAGCGTATTTACTTGCCGTTGCTTGGATTGAGCAGTCGCCTTTTCTAAGTAGGAAGTTTCCCCCAATTCAAACCTACGATTGGCTAAATGCGAAAAGTTTTGATACAAACTATCCAACGATTGAATAACTGTTAACTGATTGATTTCAAATTGATATTGGTAATATCCACTCCACAATGCTTTTTGCAACTGATTCTTTTGAATCTCAAATCCACTTTTTTCTAATTGAAGACTTGCCTGATTAAGTTTTCGCTCAGCTCCATAAATGGTTGGGAAAGCAAAGTTTTGGTCAATTCCAATTACATCAAGCGGCCGGTTATTATACGCTAAATTATTTTCGTCATAACCATAATAGATACCTGTTTTTTCAAACTGATAAGCAGTGTTTACCTGCGCTTTCCGTTCATCTACGGTATAGGCAGCCGACTTGAGTTGACTATTATTCTCCAGCATTAGCTTTTCTAGTTGGCCAATGCCATAAGTGGGCGATTGAGCCATTGCAGGAGAGAGACCAATAAGTAATCCGACTAGTAATGTTAAAAACGCTTTCTTCATTTTAATTTTCTTTAATTTTTTACCGGAACTAAAGTGGGAGTAAAGGATAGGTAAAACAACCAATGTTAATATGGTCGCTGTAATCAATCCTCCGATTACAACCGTTGCTAATGGTCGTTGCACCTCCGCACCAGCGTTAGTGGAGATGGCCATTGGTAAAAATCCCAATGCAGCTGCAGAAGCAGTCAGTAATACTGCCCGCAGTCGATCTTTAGATCCGTGAATGATAATTTCATCTCCTTTGAAATCTCCTTCTTTTTTAAGTTCCTTAAAGTGTTCGATGAGCACAATTCCATTCAGAACGGCAATTCCAAACAATGCAATAAAACCGATACCTGCAGAAATACTAAAA